>NC_014011.1:990296-1320394 GCF_000025885.1 Aminobacterium colombiense DSM 12261
CCCTTGTTTTAGTACTCTAGCTGTGTATTCATCAGCAATCTTAAGGATATGGGGACATCCTATTTTAAGCATTTCAATATCGTATTCTTTTTCAAAACCAACCTCAAACACACCTAAAACGCCACTTATAACTGCCAGTTTCCGTATCGTTTGCGGTCTGTTTCCGATGAGTTTGCACCATGTTTTTAGCGGGAAGGTTACCGTGTCACTGATGTTATCAGCGTCTATTTGTTCAGCGATAATTTCAAGCACCCTCCAGTAGAAGCCGTATCCCTCAAGCCCTGTTTCAGATAAAAATATAGATAGTTCCTTGCTGTTTCGTGTCGCCGTCACATTGTGCTTAATCCATTTCATATTGTTCACCTTCTATCAAGGCTTGCTTTAAACGCTGGAAATCTTCCCCGTAAACTATCGCAGTTCCGTTTGGACTCCTGAGGGTAAGGGTATTCTTCGTAATGAAAGCACTCATTGCCATAGTTTCAATGAGGGAGTAGCCGTTTCCACTCACGTCAACCGCCCCAACTCATATCCTTGCCTGTTCCAAAAGCTATCCTGAAAAAGCAAGCCCTGCTCATAACGTGGTTCCCTCTTCGCTTCCTTGTCTCTTTGGGGCCCGCCTAGATCTTCCCACCGGCTGAAAGGGACGTGATAGCGGGTTACCCCGTAAAAGGGTTGCGTTTGGGCTTGCAGTAAAAAGGCCTCCAAGGAGATACGATATTTTTTCTTTTGGTCTGTAACTTCAACGCAAAGGAATTTCACCTTTTGGGCCTTTAGCTGCCTGATTACGGGCTCGTCTACTCCAAGGCTCCCCCCATACTTCCATAAAAGTTGATGGCTTTTGCACTTCCTGAAAAACGTGTTATCATAAATTTGTCCGATGATTCGGATTTTCCCTTTGTACGTGACAAAAATAGGTCTTCCTTTTTTGAAGCTGTGGGTGCTGGAACACCCACAGCTTTTTCCTTTCATCATGACTACCCCTCCTCTACGAATTTAGGCAGGTTCGTTTTCAGATCAACGACCTCCTCGATGGGAACCCTAAGGAATTCAGCAAGGGTCTTGTGGTGCTTTGGGGGTATATAGGTTCTGCCAGCCTTCCAGTGGCTAACCTGAGCTTCGCCAGCCCCAATATGCCTCGCTAACTCAATATTTTTTATGCCCTTCTTTCTCATTAAAACTAAAAGTCCTGTTACCATTTTTTAGCCTCCTTTTCCTAGTTGTTTTGCGTTCATAGTCATGCTACTATTTAATTAGGACAATAACATTACGTATTTTATTGAGTGATTTAAGGAGACTAAAAACTATGGAAGGGTTCGTCTTGCAATATAGGAAAATGCTTTCAGAATGGTGTTTGATAAAGGCCGGTTGGGTCCTTGTCTCTGGTTATTACGACTTCATAAATGAGGAAGCCAAGATACCTGAAAATGCACTTTTAGAAGAAATTCCGCCCTTGTTTCAGCGAATAGCGAACCTTGCCCCAAATCCCACCCAACTAAGAAAAGATTATGAGATGTTTCAGGCTTATAACTCTTTTCGCTCTTCCTCTTCGTCAAAAGCTGATCAAGTCCAACGGGAAAGCCTTTCTGATCTTTTTAAGAAATATATAGAAGAATCGCCCACACTAACAATAAAGGAAACATTGGGCGATTTTATAAAAAAGAGTGAGGGATATACTTCACTCTACCCCGAAAAAGTTACGTGGTACGACGTCGCAATAGAAAGGGTCATTACCTTTATGATGACGTGTCAGGAGTTTTGTAACGATGTCGTCCAGCCAATGAACCCTAAGATAGAGAAACATGACAATGCCCCTTTGCTGATATGTGGCAGTCTTGCGGAATGGGTAAACCTTGCTTGTGGAATGAGTGAAACTATCGCTTTGCACGAACAATATCTCTCTTATAGCAAAAAGAATAAAGAAATATTTAAAGAAGCAATTGGAAAGATTAATGAACTATGGCGACAATTCCCCTCTATCCGACAATTATGGGATAGAGGCAATAATGAGGTAGCAATCCTCACTGTAGGTTTGGTTCCATTAGCTATCGACCAATTAGCAAGTCTCTTTTCTTCAAAAAGCAAATATCACAGATGTTTTAAATGTGGCAAGTATGGCTCTGAATCTGTTATGACAAAAATAAAAGTATTGAGTGACGAAGATAAAATAAGATTTGGCTTCCCGCTAAATCAAGATATATGGCTTCATAGGGTGGATGGGAAAAAAGAGCAAAAATCAGGCTATGACGATTGCTACAGAAGCGTTTACGAAAAAAACACAAGAGATAAAAAGGCAATCAAGGCAGGGAGAGAACCAGGGCAACGGGGACGACCTCCTGAAAAAGCCTAGGGCAAACTTGCGAACACATATGGAAGGTTCCACGCCGTTGACTTGGGGCATGTGTCATGGAGATTTACCCGCCCACGCTCCTTAATGTAAGGTACGTCTTTTACGGGTTAATTCAGTACAAACCCCTTACATTACAGCACTGGCGGAAAATAGGATTATTAACTTTGAAAAATGAACCTTGAAAATGTCAGAAGACCAACGCTCCAGAAAGGCATAAAAAAACGGGAACCCTTGGTATAACTGGATTCCCGACACATTCTATCTACCTACGGCTTGGAAGGCCATCGCTCTAGCCAACTGAGCTATTCCCGCTCGTTGCAACGAAGTTCTTTCGTTCAGCACGGGAAATACTACCATATGACCAGCATTCCTGCAACCATTTTTTGTGACTTATTTAAGTTCTACTGTTATATTTTTTGAAGGACTTTGCTCTTTTTATGTTTGAACTTTTAAAGAAGCGGTTTTTATGGCTCTGGTGCTTCAAAACGTTCTACAAGCTATCGGAGGATGCAAAGTTGCTAAGTTGTGCTCTGCTGGTCGAATATTACGGCCTTTCCGAGGTAATGCTAACCAGGGTTGAGCATCTCAAACCTGGTTTTAACAAAAAAGATCGCGTTGGTCTCCTTATAATATTTGAGGCAGCGGGGGTAGCCCCGCTGCTCTTAATTTGTTTAATGAACATGCTACACCGGTTTAAGCCCATTGATTTTAGTAATGCCAAGCCCAGGTCCTTTTGAAAGAGTGATTGCCGGGCCATCGTATTGGGCGCCACCTTCCACTGGATCTGCTGAACATAAAATAGGCGGGTCTAGATCAGCTCTGGTGATAACAGACATGGCAGTGGCAAGATGACATGCTGCCGTTACGCTGATTTTACTTTCCATCATGGCACCGATCATGCACTCTACCCCAGAGGAGCGAGCCATGGCACAAATGGCAAGAGCATTGCGAATGCCGCCCGTCTTCATAAGTTTTATGTTGAGTAGATCCGCAGCCCTCATAGTAAGGAGAGTAAGGGCATCTCGGGGAGAAAATACTGCTTCATCAGCAAGAATCAGGGTGTTTACTGTGTCGGTTACCATTTTCAGGCCTTCAAAATCATAAGCAATAACCGGCTGCTCTACCAGTTCAATATTTAGACCGTTATCTTCCATAAAATGAATGATGCGAATGGCTTCCTTGGGTGTCCACCCCTGGTTTGCGTCTACCCGCAACAATATCTTATCCCCTACCGCTGAGCGAATTTCTTTTAGACGGACCATATCCTGATGGAAATCAGTACCCACTTTGATTTTGAGGGCTGTGTACCCCTCCCCTACGGCTTCAAGACTGTCTTTCACCATTTCATCGGGGGCATTCACACTAATAGTATAGTCTGTGACCACTTTTCGTTTTATTCCGCCTAAAAGGGCGTAGAGAGGCTGATTCAGCATTTTCCCCCACAGATCATGAAGGGCTATATCTATTGCTGCTTTGGCCGAAGTGTTATGTAATATAGCGCGATCTACAACATCAAGGATTGCCCCCAGATCGTCAATATCTTTGCCTATTAGAAGAGGGCGTATCCGCTCCTGAATGGCACCATGAATGGCACCATTAGTGTCTCCCGTTATAACCGCCGTGGGAGGTGCCTCCCCATATCCGCAAACTCCGTTGTCTGTTTCAATTACCACCACATTGGTTGTTACTTCTGAGACGGATCTCAAGGCCGTTTTAAAAGTTTTTTTCAAGGGGATAGACAGTTGTCTCAGATAAATATCTTGAATCCTCATTTTAAACTCCCGCGATTATTGAAAGAACTTTGGCGACGAAAAGTCCTCCCCATGTACCTACTACATACCCCATAAGAGCCATAAGAACACCTATTGGCACCAAGGTTTCTTTATATGCAGCGGCAATAATAGGAGCAGCGGCAACAGCCCCTATATTAGCAAGACTTGCCACGGCGCATGTAAAAAGATCAAGTTTGATAATTTTAGCTATGATAGCCATGAGCAATGCGTGGATTCCCAAGACAACAAATCCCGCCGCCAGATAGTAAGGAGCATCTGTAAGCTCTTTGAAGGAAGCCCGGGAAGCAATGAGGCAGATAATAATATAAAGCATGGTAACAGAAACTGGAGATGAGCCAGGAATGCTGTTCATAGGAGTCATGGCGCATATGATGCCAAGGAATGTGGCTATTATGATGGTAACCGTGCTCACAGACAGAAAGTCGCTTTTGCCAAAAATATTGATTAGCATAGGCGATAAAACTGAAGCACCGTAACTTGATAGAGCAGAAACAAAAAGTCCGGAACCTACCAAGAGTACCAAGTCTCCTGTTTCCATTTTTGTGCGAGCGTTATCTTGCATTTCAGATAGCATCATTCCTACAGAATCGATGGTAGAAGTATCGGTCTTTGTCCATTTATTAAAAAACCGTGCGTAAGGAACGCTTGCAAGAAGTAGAATCACCCAAATAGAATAGTTTACGTTATCCACCAGAAGAGTGTATCCCATAGAAGAGTCGCTAATACCCAATGCACCCTGGATAGCTACCATATTGGCTGTGCCGCCAATCCAGCTTCCAGCTAAAGCTCCCCAGGTCTTCCACGATTCTCCAGGGAAACCATTTTTCATGAGGAAAAACATCACTACGAAGCCTATCATGATGGTAAAAGTCGCAGAAAAGAAACCAATAAGCATGCGAGGCCCTAATTTGAGAATCTTTCTTATGTCGCACCGTAATAACATGATAAAAATCATTGCGGGGATAAGATTTCCTCTTATTACTCGGTAGGTAGCCTTGATACTGTCATTGTTCTCCCATAGACCGAAGGTAGCAAAGATCATACAAGAAACGTAGAGAATGACAGGAGTTGGTACATACTTAAAAAAGGTAGAGTTCTTGTACTTCATTTCTAAGGTTGAAACGATTCCTGCGAAGCAAAACAAGAAAGCAAAATACGCGAAACCCTGGGTTATCACTGCAACCCCTCCTCAAAATGAAATATTAGGCCTATATTTAGAGCCTTTACATAAAAAAATCCAGCAGCTGCCGACGCATATACGCCGGTAACCGCTGGATTTCATCCCCTGACATCCGTGAGCCAAACTCAAACGAACTTAAGGACGAAGCAGCCTTTCCCTATTAAACTTTCTTTAAGGCGGTAACCTCTTTATACTTTTTTATTGCATCTCGGTATGCTGCTATAATAGCTTTTTGGGAAGACCCGAAATATCGTGTCAGAACATTTGAAACAATTACTTCTTCATCCTGAACAAGACGGCGCCCTAAAAAGACCTCCTGAACAAACCTCTCTGTTACTTTAAGAGTCATGGAAACGCCACAATCAATAATTTCCTCACTGTCTTTCAACAGAATGAAAGATATGAAGAAAGCTCCAAATTGCTGATTGATCGGATTAAAACTTGTTGTTTGCGAATTCCCCACTATAAGGATGGAATTCTCCGGATATTTAACATAATTTGACATGATGAAATTCTATCATGTTCTAATAAAATTTGTCTACCTTCGCCCCGGAGCATTAGATTTTATACAAAAAAAGGGGGAAACTGCATATTTGCAGCTTCCCCCTTATCTAAAATGGTCGGGGCGAAAGGATTCGAACCTTCGACCCCCTGCTCCCAAAGCAGGTGCGCTAACCAGACTGCGCTACGCCCCGGTTTAAGCACTGGTGGAGCTGGGGGGATTTGAACCCCCGGCCTCTTCCGTGCGAAGGAAGCGCGCTCCCCCTGCGCTACAGCCCCACATGATCAACGGCGAATATTGTAATGATCGCAGCAGCACTTGTCAAGCTTTTAGCGGAATACTTGCTCTCGCGATAGTTTGTATCTATTATTCTATTATAAAAAGAAAGGAAAATATATCATGATATATGGAGCAGAATTTGTACATCAATGGGCAGAAGAACTTGATGAAATCCTTTCTGGCCAACGCCTTTTTCGGGTAGAGGGAGCTGAAAATTGGCTAGCGATGCGGTTTTCTTCTATTCCCCTTTCACTATTTATAAGCTGGCATCCTCAAAGTTCTGGATGCTGCCTTCTCAGTGAAAATGAGCTTGATCAGGTAAAACGTTTTTCGGACGGCAAACACAGGTTCGTAGATGCACTGAAAAGCCATGTGGTCAAAGGAGAAGTAACTGCCGTAAAGCAGGTGGATTATGACAGGATCATCGCTCTCAACTTTTCACGTAAGGTTGGGGCCGGTTTCGATGTCGAGAGAACACTGATTTTAGAGTTTATGGATAGGAATAGCAATATTATCCTTCTCGATGAAAACAAAGTGATCATTGACTGTGTAAAACATATTCATCCTGAGATAAACCGCTACAGAACCATTGTGCCATCTCACCCCTATGTGACGCCGCCTCCCCTGCAGGGACCGTCTCCATTAGAACTGTCGCCAGAGGCATCTCTTGAAGATATGATGCAGGTGAAAGGCATTGGCCGAGGGCTGAGATCTTATATGAAAGACTACTGGCACCATCTTTCCCCATTTGAGTGGGCTGTAAACATTCGAAAGATATATGAAGAAACGAAGCCTTCAAAAGGCCTCATACAGAAGCACAACAGTTATATAACAATATTTCCCCTTTCCTTGGAAGATATGGCATCTGTGGGGGAAAACAAGGCCCTTATAGCGTCAAAGATGTTTGTGGTTGATCCCTTTATTCGTGACAGAAGCGAACGGATAAAAAAAGAAACAATGAAAATTGTAAAGCGGGAGATAAAGTCACTTGAACGGCATCTTAAAGGAGTTGAGAAGCAAAAAAACGAATCACTAAAGGCGACATGGTACAGAACATGTGGGGAATTGTTGCTAGCCAACCTTTACTCTATTTCATCCAGAGCCGATAACGTGTCTCTTTCGGGATGGAATGACGAAGGGGAAATAACTGTGGAGATTCCACTAGATCCCAATAGATCTGCTTCAGATAATGCTTCTCTCTATTTTAAGAAATACAAGAAGGCAAAAGGCGATCTTGAAGAGATAGAACAGAATATAACAGCGCTTGAGGGGCGCATATCAGAACTTGAGGATCAGTTAGAAATTATAGAGGAGCTAGAGATTCCGTCTCTTATAGATACTCTTTGTCGTGATATTCGAGAATGGTTGGCACCTGCTAAGAAGAAAAAGGGGAAGAAAGCAAAGAAAGAAGCGACGCGACCACCTCATCTTCGCTTGTTTTATGAAGATGCCATTCTTCTTGTAGGACTTAATGCCAGAGGAAACCGTTACGTAACATTCCAAGAGGCGTCTCAGGAAGATATCTGGCTTCATGTTCACGAATTGCCTGGCTCCCATGTAGTTATTAAACGGCCAGAAGGAACAAAGGAAGATTTGGAGGGTACAGATTTGCTGACGTTAGCGGCATCACTGGCCGCGTTCTTTAGTAAAGGCCGCCATTCAACAAGGGTTCAGGTGGATTATACGGAACGAAAACATGTGCGCCATATTTCCGGCAGCGGTATAGCTCATGTAACCTATACCCACCCTGAAACGATTATTATTGACCCTGACCTGTGGAAAGAATATTTTTCAGAAAAAGAGATAATTCCTGAGGGAGACAGGCTCTGAAACTCATTCGACTTCCATTTATGGGATGATCAAAAGCCAATTTCCATGCATGAAGAAACATCCTGCCTGGTGTTCTTTGCAGACTTTGTTTTGTGCCGTAGAGGCCATCGCCCACAATAGGGCACCCCCTATGTTTGAGGTGCACCCGAATCTGATGGGTACGGCCTGTATGAAGGGTGCATTCAATAAAGCTATACTTTTGGTGTGTCCAGAGAATGCGATATTCTGTCAATGCAGGGCGCCCCGTGTCTGTTACTGTCATCATGAGTCTGTTCCGTTGGCTTCGACCTATGGGTTCTTCTATAAAGCCTGCGGCCTTTCGAAGTTTTCCGCAGCTGAGAGCAAGGTATTTTTTCTCCACAGAGCGGCTTCGAAACTGGTTTTGGAGGTTCTGTAAGATCTTTGGGGTTCGAGCAACAACAAGAAGGCCAGAGGTGCCGCTGTCGAGGCGATGGACAATTCCTGGGCGAACCTCTTCATCGAATTTTCTCATGTCTCGGTATTTATACAATAAGCCATGGACAAGGGTCCCATGCCAGTTGCCGGGAGCAGGATGAACAACGAGGCCTGCTGGTTTATTGACAACAATAATATAGGGGTCTTCGTAAATGATCCCGAATTTTACCGGTTCTGGCTCAATTTCCAGAGTTTCAGCAGGGGGAACCACTATATGTATAGCCATTTCTGCCGTAACTTTAAGGGCAGGTTTCAGAGCGCGTCGAATTCCTGAAATTTCCACGTTGCCCAGACGAATCAGTTTTTGAACGTAGCTTCGAGTCAGACCAAGCTCTTCGGCAAGGAACGCATCAATTCGCTTGCCTTCTTCATCCCCTTGTGGTGTAAGGGTAACTTTATGTTCTATGTTTTCTTCCTGCTCTTCGAAAAATTCGCCACGTTCTTTGTCTACCATTTTTATCCCTTTTCTAAAAAACAGGGGCGGAAACGAGCTCCGCCCCTTGGCATTGTTAGTCTTTTATTACTTCGGCACAGCGAGGACACAGTCCCCGAGCATCTACATCCTCTGAGTATTTCCAGCAACGAGGGCATTTTTCTCCCTTCGCCTTGTCCACTGCCACAGTCAAACCTGTTTCTTCATCTTGCCATGTAATGGCCAGATTTCCAGTTTCTTCTACCCATTTAAAGTCAGAAACAATAGCAAACATGCCCCACTCTTCTGGAGTGAAAAGGGAATGGTCATAGTCTTTTGATATCTTAACTTCCACCCTTGCTTCAAGGGAATGTCCAATAATGTCCGACGTTCTTGCTGACTCAAGGGCACGGCTGACAGCTCCTCTGACCGTTAGCACCCGATCCCATTTATCTTCGAGTTCTGGTGCAATATGTTTTTTTTCAATTTCAGGCCAGTCTGAAAGGAATACGCTTTCTGGAAGACGGGCGTCTATCTTTATCATTTCCTGCCAGATCTCTTCTGCAGTGAAGCTGAGAATAGGTGCCAACATGCGGGTCAATGTAAGGAGAACTTGCCACATAGCTGTCTGGCAGCCTCGCCTTGATATTGAATCCGTTTCATCTGCATAGAGGCGGTCTTTGCTTACATCGAGGAAGAAGGAGCTCAGCTCTGTAACGCAGAACTGGTGAATTACAAATGTAGGCACATGGAATTCATATTCGTCGAAGCCATGGGTCGCTCGATCTACAACTTGATTCAATTTCGATAAAATCCATTTATCGATTTCAAGAAGCTCATTATAAGGAACTGTGTCTTTCGCTGGATCAAAATCCACAAGGTTGCCAAGAAGATAACGAGCCGTATTACGAATGCGGCGATAAGACTCTGTGAGGCTCTTGATAATACCTTCTGAGATTCGGATATCGTTTCTGTAGTCTGTAGAGGCCACCCAAAGTCTTAGTATATCTGCACCATATTTGTCTACCACTTCCTGAGGACGAACGACGTTCCCAAGGGATTTAGACATCTTTTTCCCTTCCCCGTCAACAATAAATCCGTGAGTGAGAACATTTCTATATGGGGCCTTTTTACGTATCGCAACTGATGTCAAGAGCGATGTCTGGAACCAACCGCGATGCTGGTCGCTTCCTTCCAGGTACATGTCAGCAGGCCATTTAAGTTCAGGTCTTGTTTCTAGAACTGAAAAATGGCTTACGCCTGAATCGAACCATACGTCCATAATGTTGGTATCTTTCACAAGATGGCGGCTTCCGCAAGTCGGGCACTGCGCCAGGTTTCCAAGAAGCTCTTCAGGGGACAGTTTCCACCAGACACTTGATCCCTCTTCTTTCACTTTAGCCTGAACAGCCCGGATCAATTCGGGTTTGAGGATGAGTTCGCCACATTCCTTACAGTAAAATGCTGGAATCGGAACACCCCATACTCGCTGTCTGCTGATGCACCAGTCGGAACGGTCTCGTACCATGTTGTAAATGCGATCCTTTCCCCAGTCAGGAATCCAACGTACACCCTTCTCAATAATGTCGAGGGTTTCCTGCCTGAACTTGGAAACAGCTATGAACCATTGCTCTGTAGACCTGAATATAATGGGACGTTTACATCTCCAGCAATGGGGATAGGAGTGTTTGATTTTAACCTTTCCAAGGAGTCTTCCGGTTTCAGCAAGAAGGGCAAGAACTTTATTTGCCCCATCGTCGAGGGAAAGACCACCAACTATGGGTGTTTTGGGCAAGAAGTAGCCGCTACCATCCACGGGGTTATAGATCTCTATTCCATACCGAACACCAGTTTCATAGTCTTCTACGCCGTGGCCGGGTGCAGTGTGAACACAGCCAGTTCCCGTATCGAGCATGACATAATCAGCAAGAAGCAAAGGGGTTGTCCTATCAGGATAGAATGGGTGAATAGCTTTAGCGTGCTCAAGTTCTCTCCCTTTGCAACGAAACAGAATTTCACCGAATTCCAGGCCTATTTCCTTTGTAACAGCTTCAAGAAGGGCTTCTGCCAGAAGATATACCTTGTCTCCACTTTCTACAAAAACATAGTCGTAGCCTGGGCCAAGGGCTACAGCCATACTGGCAGGGAGAGTCCAGGGGGTTGTTGTCCATACCACTACATTTACATCCCGCCCCTTTAAAACCTCAATGGAATCGCCAATTTCAGGCATTGAATAGGCAACGAAAATAGAAGGAGATGTTTCATCCCAGTATTCTATTTCAGCAGCAGCGAGCGCTGTCTGGCAATCAGTGCACCAGTACACTGGCTTGTGTCCTTTGTATACAAGCCCCAATTCAACCATGTCGGCAAAAGCTCCTAGTTGAGCGGCCTCATATTCCGAATGAAGAGTTACATAAGGGTTCTCCCAGTCACCCACTACACCCAAGCGGATAAATTCATTTCGCTGAATGTCAAGATATTCATAGGCATATTTAGTGCATTTCTCTCGAAGCTCTACAGGGTCAATGGCATCTTTTGTAATGCCGTGGCTCTTGAGAACATGAAGTTCTATTGGAAGGCCATGAGTATCCCATCCGGGGACATAAGGGGAATAATATCCCTTCATAATTTTGTATTTGGGAATAAAATCTTTCAGGATTTTATTGAATGCTGTTCCAATATGTATGTTCCCATTTGCATAGGGAGGTCCGTCATGAAGAATGAAGGACTCTTTCCCCTCCTGTTTTTTTAACATTTTGTGGTAAATATCGATGTCTTTCCAGAAATCAAGATATTCAGGCTCTCTCTTAGCGAGATTAGCTCTCATCGGGAAAGACGTTTGGGGAAGCTTAAGTGTATCCTTGTAGTCTGTAGCCAATGTTATGTACCTCCTTTCAAATAGGAAAAGGCCGTCTCCAAAAAACAGAGACGGCAAATTCGTAACCTGTTGATTTTAGCACAAGTTGAAAACTTGTAAAATGTTACTCTGTCGTCCCGGCTTCTTTCTTTGCTTTTCTAACCTGAAGTATATGGATACCTATGAGGATAATCAATCCTATGACATCTGTTTGCCAGCCAGGGATCAATAGACCTAGAGCACCGCCCAGGGAAATAATCCTCTTCCACCAGGCCATTGAAGTTTTATAGAATCCAATAGTAGCCATCCCTAGTAAAAATACACCCAAAACAGCAGTGACAACCGCTAAAATAAAGGGGAATGGTTTAAAGTCAACAAGCACAAGCATTGGATTATAAACATAGATAAAAGGAACAATAAACCCAGCCAGCGCCAGTTTAACAGCTGTTATCCCTGTACGCATTGGTTCTGCGCCCGCAATGCCAGCACCGGCATAGGCAGCAAGAGCTACAGGGGGACTAAGGTCAGCCGCTATGCCAAAATAAAGAACGAACATGTATGCTGCCATGGGCGGGACCCCCAGTTTGAAGAGCGCTGGAGCCGCCATAGTGCTTGTGACTATAAAGTTAGCTGTTGTGGGAAGACCTGCTCCAAGGAGAATACAGGCTACCATTGTAAGAAGCAATGTTGCCAAGAGCTTCCCTCCGGCTATAGCAACAATGGCACTCGCTATTCTCAATCCCAAACCTGTTAACGTAGCTGTTCCTACAATAATACCGACTGTGCCACATGCACAGGCTACGCCAAGAGCTCCTTTTGCGCCATTTTCGAGTGCTAGTTTTAGTTTTTTCGGCGTAAGCCTCGTTTCCTTATTCAGAAAAGATACGGCTATGCTGATTATTATCCCATTATAAGCAGCCTTCAGTGGAGTAAATCCTGCTAGTAAAAAATACACTATACCAAAAAGGGGCAGTAAAAGATGCCCTTTAGCCTTCAAAAGTTTCAAAAGGCTTGGGAGTTTTTCCTTTGGAAGCCCCAGGAGTCCGAGGCGTGTCGCTTCAAAGTGTACCTGAACCATAACCGCAAAATAATAAAGAAGGGCCGGAACTACTGCCGCAAGAGCTACCTGAACATAAGGAACACCCATAAACTGAGCCATAATGAAGGCAGCTGCTCCCATAACAGGAGGCATTATTTGTCCTCCTGTTGAAGCCACCGCTTCTACTGCTCCGGCAAAGTGGGGCTTATATCCAACACTTTTCATCAAAGGAATAGTGAACATTCCCGTAGTACAGACATTTGCCACAGAGGATCCTGAAATTGAGCCCATAAAACCTGAGCTTAGAACAGCGACCTTGGCAGGCCCACCAGTAGCCCCACCTGCCATTGCCATGGCCAGATCGATAATGAACCGCCCCATACCTGTTTGTTCCAATACAGATCCAAACAAAATGAACATAAACACAAAAGTAGCGGATACTCCCAAGGGAATGCCAAATACACCCTCTGTTCCTAGATACATGTGGTTAATAATCCTTTGGATATTAAACCCTCGATGCTGAAACATTTGTGGGAAATGGCGCCCAAAATAACAATAAAAAAGGAAGAAAATAGCGATACAGGGCAACACTGGACTTGACACTCTGCGCGTTGCTTCCAACAAGAGAATAATACCCATAAAACCAACAATGATATCCATGGTCGTTGGCAAACCAGCCCTATTCACAAGGTCTTCAAACTCAAAGAAAATATAAAGAGTCGCAAATGCAGCAAGGGCCGCCAGTATAAAATCGTACAATGGAATGCCGTCTCTTCTGCTTGTTTCTCGGGCAGGATACAATAAAAAAACAAGAACTAGAACAAAGGCCAGGTGCAAAGACCCCTGTTTCATAGCCAATAGCAAACCGAAACCAGACGTATAAAAATGAAAAAGTGACATGGCTACAGCAATGGCAGTAATAAGTATCCCCTGCCATCCTAAAAGATCACGATACCTGGCTTCAGTGTCAAACTGACGTCTAAGTTCGTCTAGATTGATTTCTGAATTTTGAGCTGCTCCTGTTTTTTCATTTGGCATATTGTTCACGTCGCCCAAAAATCTCCACCTCCAGTCAGTATGTAATTTATCAAATAATTATCTTTTTCTGAAAAGCAGTGGGACTTGTGTCACTTCAATGTAAAAAACGTTATTGGGTATAAGTTGATATAAATCAAGCTTTCCAGTTGTTGAGGAATAAACCCAGTTTTTGCCTAATTCATCGTCGCCTATACGAATACGTAAAACTTCCCATGTGTAAGGACTTCCCCGAATAACCATCCAATCTTTCTGCAACAAAAATCGCCCTCGTGGAGGTGGTTCTGTAGGGAGGCCAGCATTATGAGAACGAAAACGCTCCTCCCAAAGCCAAAGACGAGGGCCTGACAACACATAAACATCTTCCACTGGAGTTTTTTCCACAGAATGAATGTAACCAGTTTTTATTTCGACTCCAGAGGGGGCTAGCGCTGAACAGAGTTCCCAATCCTGGGTTCGAAAAGAAAGAAAATGCACTGGTATAAAAAGAAGATAAAAGGCAGAAAAAAGAATGAGTGATATAAGGATGTTCGAGGTCCAACGTTTCGACGTTCTTACCCCCTCCCTGATTTTCAGTCTTTTCAGACTCATAACCCACAAAGAGGATTATACCTGTTTTCAACGTTAATTGGCAACTGAAAGGACAATAATATGGCGGACCTGGGCCGATTCGAACGGCCGACCTACGGCTTAGGAGGCCGTTGCTCTATCCCCTGAGCTACAGGCCCGCTCGGGACGGCGATAATGTTATCATGAGGTACTTTTTCGTGCAATATGCTTTATTTTAAATTCCCCCTTGTCTTTTATAGCTAATTGGATAGTATATAGAGAGGAAAAAGGAGGCGATGGCATGTTTTCTGGGAAAAGACTATCCGAATTAAGAGTAAAACGAGGATTAACACAATTAGAACTAGCTGAAAAGCTAGGGGTATCTTTTCATACAATTCTCCGCTGGGAAAAAGAACGGCGATTCCCAGATGTTTTCCACCTCTCCATCCTTGCTGATGTCTTGGAAACAAGTGTAGCCTACCTTATGGGGGAGAAAAAAAATGGAAGCGGCAAATATTATGCTCGGGACATTGATAAGGAAGCCGTTATAGCGGTTCCTTTGCTTGACTCCTCTTTTGTTGCCTGTGCTGGATGGGGCTTTGGTGATATGGAAGGCATAGAACCCGATTTTTGTGCTACTTTGATAGTGGGCAAAGACGATATAGGGCGGATAGGGGGAAAATGCCCTTATGCTATAAAAGTTGAAGGTGACAGCATGCAGGAAGCGGGAATTCCCGATGGAGCCCGAATTTCCGTGAATCCGGAAGAACCCATTTACAATGGCGACGCTGTATTAGTGAAGTGGGGGCGGCGGGGAGATTTAGCTGTAAAGTGGTATTACGAATATAACGACCGTGTGGAGTTGCGCTCTTCAAATCCTGCCAAATACCCCCCAATCATTATTACGAAAGAAGAAATAGAACAAGAAGCGGAGGCTGGGAATATCGATTTTTTTAGGATATGCGGAAAGGTTATGGTTGTAAGTGTTATCCCCAAAAGGGGAATTTAAAGGATTGGGGAGTATACGTATGGGAATACAATTTACCAGATCGGATGGGAAAATACGGTCAATCCACGATGAACTGCTGGGAATTCTTATTCCTACCCCTCCCGCAGCATTTTTATTCAAAGAAAACGGGGCTATTTGCATCGTCGATCGATCTGTATCTCCTTCCAACGGAGACAGCGTCATTATTTACAATGAAAGTCAGGGATTTCAGCGAATCACCTTTAGCGAACGAGTTGATAATGAACAAGTATGGGGTGTTGTGACGTGGATTTGTCATGAAGCATGTGGCAGTAAAGCCAATAGTTCTGTGCGATTGTAATAATTTTTTTGTTTCATGCGAGAGAATTTACAGGCCTGATCTGCAAAAGAAGCCGGTAATAGTTCTATCAAGCAATGATGGTTGTGTTGTGTCACGATCAAATGAGGCTAAAGCATTAGGGATTCCCATGGGAGTGCCATTCTTCCAAGTAGAAAAAGCATGCCGCCATTATGGGATTGCCGTTTTTTCCAGTAATTTTGAACTCTACCAGGATATTTCTTCCCGAGTTATAGCTGTTATGAAAGATAATGCTCCAACCGTAGAAGTATATTCTATAGACGAAGCCTTTTTGACCTTTGATTTGTCAAGTTATGCTCATATAGAAGAAAAAATGGCCCAGATTCACAAGCAAGTCTATCAGTGGGTTGGAATTCCGGTTTCCATTGGTGCTGCCTCCTCTAAGACTTTGACAAAACTTGCCGCTGAATATGGAAAGAAACACGAAGAAACAGGGGGTTGTTACAGCCTTCTGTCTTTAGCTTCTGAAGAAATGACAAACTTCCTCGAGAGAGTACCTGTAGGTAATATCTGGGGCATAGGGAAACAACTGGCTATGCGCCTGGGAAAACATAGGATACGTACGGCAAGGGAGCTGCGTGATGTTCGAGATGAAAGAATTATGAAGATAATAGGCATGCCAGGGGTGAAAACGGCATGGGAGCTCAGGGGGATTCCCTGTATCAAAATAAAGGAAGCTGAAACCTTGCAGAAAACCCTTCAGGTTTCCCGCTCTTTTGGGAGAGAGATTAAAGATGTTGATGGGATCGCAGCAGCTATTACTCATTTTGTTTCATCAGCAGGAATTCGTCTTCGTCAGGAAAAGGCCCTGGCCGGAGCTATAAGCGTATATATTACGACAAATCCTTTTCTGACCCCTTACTATTCCAACAGTGTCAGCATTCCAGCTCCCTACCCTACAAACTATACACCCCAGCTCATAAAGTTGGCCCTGTTGGGGCTGGACAGGATTTACAAACCTGGATATTACTACACGAAGGCCGGCGTTACTTTAGAAGATCTATCGTCCCGCAGCTATATGCAAAGGTATCTTTTTGCCAAGGACGAAGGCGATGACGCAGATAAAAAGCAGACCTTGATGGATGTAGTGGACGCCATAAACGAGAATGTGGGGGAAAAAATTATTTCACCTGCGATTCTTCATTTCAATGAGGGAAAGGAATGGGCCCCTCGCTCAAACTTGAAATCTCCTGCTTATACTACTCGATGGGAAGATGTTCCTTATGTAGAAACTGCTGACTAAAACGTCTGTAAAAAGGGTTTTCCCTTTCTGTGTTTTCTTCGAAGAGCGTCACCGCAATTTCTGAATCCCGAGAAAGCTGCTTTGCCAATGCTTGGCGGTTCGAAAAACGTTTTTCGCTCCTCAGATATTCTTCGATGAATACCATTATTTTTTTGTTGTAAAGATCATCTGAAAAACCCGGGATATGTACTTCTATCCTTAACCCTTTTACATCTGTAAATGTGGGATTCGATCCGATGTTGAGGGCTCCAGGATGAAAGGAACCGTCTATTATAACGGTCGCGGCATAGGTGCCGCTTGGCGGGATGATTTTATGGTCAGGAACAGTAAGGTTAGCAGTAGGGAACCCTAGCTCTCTTCCTCGATGGTGACCATGCACTACGGTTTCATATAAGAAGAAAGGGTAGCCTAACAAATACTTGGCCATTTGCATCCGCCCAGAAAGAACTTCACTCCGTATTACAGTGCTGCTTACTGCCAAACCATCTATTTCAAGAGTTGGGACAGGAGAGAAAAGAATGTTTTTCTTCTTGCAATATTGCCGTAAAAAAGCTATGTCACCCTTTCGGCCAGCTCCAAAACGGAAATTCTCTCCAACAACAATTCCGGTTACTGATGTTTGGCTTTCGAGCCTGCGCAGAAAGTCCAGAGGGTTCAGAGCCGCAATATACTGATCAAAGGGCATCCATAGAATATTTTGAATATGAAGGGCTGAAGCTATCTGTCGCTTTTCAGCCTCTGTAAAAAGCAAAAAAAGACGATCTGGATTAAACACATACTGGGGATGAGGGGTAAAAGTTACTACTCCCCAAGTGTCGTTTTGTTCCACAGAGAGACGTTCAGCTTCTTTCAGAAGCAATTGATGCCCCTTATGAAAACCGTCAAAAGCGCCTATAACCTGAATCATTGCCTACCCCTCTTATTGTTCTAGAGAAAAAGATTAGTTTGCGGCTTAAAGAAAATATTGTTTTCTTTTTTTACAAACACGCCTAAAGAGATCAGATCCCTGCCGGTAAAACAGACAACTACTTCTGTGGGTACCTGACCACGAGATTCGCAATGCAGTTTTCTAATTGAAATAAACATCCCGTTTTTTAGGTCATTCTCCGTTTGATCGTCTCCGGAAAAGACCGTGAAATGTCTTATAAATTCTCCTATAGACATTATGTGTTTGTCTATATCTTGTTCTGCTGCAGTTTCTAACTCTTCAAAAGAAATGGCCTGGTCTAAAGACAGCAGCCCAGTTTTTAATCTAGTTAGTTCCCCCACAATAGCTCCACATCCTAGCATATAACCAAGATCTCTGACTATGCTTCGTATATAGGTCCCTTTGTGGCATTTAATAAAAAACGAAACTTGCCCCTCTTCTGAGATAGTGGAAGTACGCAGAATACTGGTTATTGTTACTGGACGCGGAGATATTTGGGGTTCAATCCCCTTTCGTTTAAGGTCAGATGCCCGCTTCCCATTAAGCTTAATAGCCGATATAACTGGTGGTTTCTGCATTCGCATGCCCAGAAAAGCCGGTAATATCCTGTCTATGTCTTTATCCTGAATATGACGAAAGGGATAGGTAGCCGTTACGGTACCGTCATAGTCAAGGGTATCTGTCGTCGTTCCTAATTGTATCGTCACCATATATTCTTTAGGCAACATCATAACGTAGTTTGAAAGTCGTGTAGCCGCTCCTGCAAGAAGAACAAGAAGGCCATCAGCCGTGGAATCAAGAGTTCCGCCATGACCCACTTTTATTTTTTGTGGAAGTTTATGCCGAAAAGCAGAAACGCACTGAGCACTTCGTAACCCTCTTGGCTTATTAAGAAGGAGAAGACCTTCTATCATTGCATTGCCTCTTTCACAGACTCAGTGATAATAGCAATGGCTTCGGTGAGAGCAGCTTCTATATGACACCCTGCAGCCTGAATATGCCCGCCCCCACCAAATTGTTGAGCAATTTCACGGGCTGAGATATCCCCCCGGGAACGAAGGCTTACTCTTACCTGATCTTGTTCCTCTACAAGGAGAACAGCAAACTCTGCTCCTTTAACTCGCAGCAGTTCATTAACCAGACCCTCCGTATCAGCAGGCGAAGACCCAAGTTGAGAGAAATCCTGAAGAGAGAGCCACGAGAGAGAGGCCCTATCATCGACTATGAGCTGAACTCTTGCAAAAGCCTTTCCCCACAAATGCACGCTTTCTACAGGCTGGCTATAGAAAATCTTATGATTAAGATCTGAGGGAGAAACCCCCTTCTGAAGCAGTTCGGCTGCTGCCTGGTGGGTTCGGGGGGATGTAGAAGAAAACGAAAACTTCCCACTATCTGTGATGATAGCTGTGTAAAGTCCCATGGCAGTATTGTAGTCATATTGAGCATTGGCAAGATGGAACATATGCCAAAGGATCTCTCCTAACGAAGAAGCGCTCTCATCAATATAGTTATAATCGCCATACCGTGTATTGTCACCGTGGTGATCAATATTAAAGATTGGATGCTTCCCCTGCACAATTTCAAGACCTGGCACCGAACGTTCCAGGTTGCTCGTGTCGAGGGAGATGACCGCAGTTTTTTCAGGGAAGGGCAATAGTTCGTTTATATGGGGGAAGATTTCGTACTGATCTGCCAAAGGCAAAAAGGAATACGTTGTAGGGAGAGGGTCTACCCCTCCCCAACGAATATTTTTACCGTGCTCCATTCCGTATACAGCAAGTGATGATGCCGCCCCCACAGCGTCGCCGTCTGGTTTTTGATGAGTAAGAATAATCCACGTGCGAAATGAACTTAAAAGAGAAAATATTTCCTGAAGGGTAATACTACTCTCCAAATTCATCTATTTGATCATCCTCGGCCGATAATTCATTGTTGCTGCTTTCTTTGATACTGTCTAAAAGCGCATCAATACGCCGTCCATAGTCCACTGAAGAATCTATTTCAAAACGTATCTCCGGTATCTGTCGAAGACGTAGCCGTTTCCCAAGCAAAGAGCGGATTGGACCAGCTACGCTCTCTAAGGCCTTAAGCACAGCCTTACGCTGCTTCTGATCGAGAGTGACAAAAAAGACTGTAGCAACTTCAAGGTCTTTTGAACAAGATACTTCTGTAATAATAGCATCCTTTGCCACATCATTTTTTATCTTATACTCCAAAAGCAAACAAATTTCTCGCTGAAGCTGTTTGTTAATCCTCTGCATCCGATAAGTCGCCATAAGCATCTACCTCTTGCCAGAAATGAATAATATTAAACGTCGCCATTTCCTCTTCTCGTTCCAGGAAATTTTTCAGGGCTTCTATACGATCCTTACACATCCCATAAGAAGTCCCGACGAGAGAAAAGGCAAGATAGGCCTGATCCCATCTATTTTCCGGCCCCAAATCAATAGCTGAAACATTCCACCGGCGACGAATCTTGTCGATAAGGGACCTTACAACCTGCCGTCGTTCTTTTACACTTCGACATGCTGGAATATCTATTTGTACCTGAAAAAAACCTACATAGGGCAATATGCTCTCGTTATTTTTCATTATTCGAGATATCGTTTTTCCTCCACGAGTTCATAGGCTTCAACAACATCGCCTTCTCTAAAGTCCTGGTAGTTGGTAAAGCTCATGCCGCATTCATAACCTGCTTTCACTTCTTTTGCTTCGTCTTTAAAGCGTCGCAAGTTAGCCAGACTTCCAGTCCATATTACAACCCCATCCCGGATAATCCTCACCCTGCAATTACGCTTAATCATGCCTTCAGTAACATAGCAGCCAGCAATTTTACCAGCCTTAGGCACCTTAAAAACCTGTCTGATCTCTGCCTGCCCCAATTCTTCTTCTTTAATTGTGGGGGTAAGCATTCCTTCCAGAGCTGCCTTTACATCATCAACAACGTCATAGATGACATTGTACAGTCGGATTTGAACACCCTCTACTTCAGCAATCCTCTCAGCATTTTTGTCAGGTCTGACGTTAAAACCGATAACCACAGCATTAGAGGCAGTCGCGAGCATTATATCCGACTCAGCTATGCGGCCGACACCGCGGTGAATAATATTAATACCCACCTCATTAGTTCCCATCTTCTCCAAAGCAGCACACAGAGCCTCGTTTGTTCCCTGTACGTCAGTTTTAACCAGAAGATTAAGCTGAGGGATTTCTCCCTCTTTCAACTGAGAGTAAAGCTCTTCAAGGGTGAGACGTTTCGCAGTCACGTTTTCACTTTCGCGTTTTTCCTGTTCTCTTTTTGATATCTCATCCCTTGCGCTTTTTTCATTGTCCACCCGTACGAAGTGTTCGCCTGGCTGTGGGACAGAAGTGAGCCCCAAAATCTCCACAGGAGTGCTTGGCCCGGCTTTTAGAAACTGCCGTCCGCGAGAGTCGAGCATAGCTCTTATCTTTCCCCACGTTGTGTCGAGAAGAATAATATCTCCTTTGCGAAGAGTCCCCTGCTGAACTATCACTGTAGCGACAGGCCCCTTGCCTTTATCAAGATTCGCTTCAATTACTATTCCTTCCGGTGTAACTGTGGGATCAGCCCGAAGCTCTTCCATTTCTGCAACAAGAAGCACCATCTCTAAAAGATGTGGAATGCCTTCGCCAGTCTTAGCAGAAACATCAACCATGATTGAGTCTCCGCCCCACTCTTCTGGAACAAGACCAACATCGGAAAGCTGTTGTCTCACCCTGTCAGGACGTGCTGCGGGTTTATCTATTTTATTAACGGCCACTACTATGGGCACGCCTGCCGCACGGGCATGGTTGATCGCTTCTTTTGTCTGGGGCATAAGGCCATCATCGGCAGCTACAACAAGTATGGCTATATCCGTAGCCTGGGCGCCTCGTGCCCGCATGGCTGTGAAAGCTTCGTGCCCTGGAGTGTCAAGAAAAACGATGTTCTTTCCCTCATATGTCACAGTGGAAGCTCCAATGTGCTGAGTAATGCCCCCGGCTTCACGAGCAGTAATATTTGTCTGCCTGATATAGTCAAGCAGCGTGGTCTTCCCGTGGTCAACATGTCCCATTACCGTAACAATTGGTGGTCTGGGTTCCATGTGCTTCCCATGAAAAACGGGCCTGCCAGTTGCGACTTTCTCTTCTTCCGGTTCTTCATATTCAAAATCAATACCATACGCTTCACCCAAGGCTATAAGAATAGTTTCATCCACTTGAGCTCCCGCTGGCGCCATGATTCCTAAATCTAAAAGGGCTTTCACCGCTTCTGCTACTGGAACATCAATTACTTGAGCAACCTCTTTAACAGTTGCTGCTTCTCGAACACGTATGGTTTGTTTTTCCTTCACCTTTGTTTCCTCTTTCTGTGTTTTAGGTGGTTGTTTAGCTTCTTTTTTGCGTATAGTCTCTTCAACAAGTTGTGCTGCGTCGTTATCGATAGAGCTCATGTGAGTTTTAGCGTCAATGCCAAGATCCTCTAGCATTGTCAGTAAATCTTTGTTGCTTATTTCTAACATCTTGGCTAATTCATAAACTCTTATTTTACTCAAGCATATTTCCCCCTTCCGCTAGCAGGGCTTGTATTTTCTCCCCAAGTCCACTTCTTCGTGACAATGCCACAATTTGCGTACTCGTGGTTCCTATGGCCCTTGATACCTCTCCGCAAGTGAGGGGTATGTTGATTAAAATACTTTGCCCTTCCGCCATTTTGGCTGTTACGCTTCGCTTAACACTAGAAGAAGCATCAGAAGCCAAAAGGACGAGGAGCCCCTCTTTATTTTTTTTTAATTTTTTATTTATTTCATCTACCCCTATTATGAGCAGGCCAGCTCTGCGAGCCAACCCGAGAACAGAAAAAAGCTCTTGTTCTATCAACGACCTTGCTCTCCTTCTACTATGGCAATTAACTCATCATAAATAGAATTATCCACCGTACAACGCAACGCTCTGGCCAAAGAATTCTTTTTTCGGGCCTTCTCTATGCATTCCATATCCAGGCAAAGATACGCTCCCCGCCCCGGTTTCTTGCCTGTTCTGTCGATAGTTACTATACCATCAGGAGACCGAACAATTCGAATTAGGGTTTTCTTCGGGCTTTCAGAGAGACAGCCTATGCAAGTTCTTGGCCTTCTGCGCTTTTCATCTGCCATAGAGGACAACTCCTCTTACTCTATAATATCCTGAAAAATATCCTGCAGTGTAGGCATGCGCTCTGGCTCCAGCGCCTTGATATCTATTTTCCAGCTTGTTAACCGTGCTGCCAGACGCACATTTTGGCCAGCCTTGCCAATAGCAAGGGAGAGCTGATCCGGTCTTGCATATACAGTAACAGCCTTATCCTGCTCAAGAATCGGTTCTATCTTTACAATTTTTGCAGGCGACAGCGAGTTGCGAACAAAAATTAAAGGATCGCTGCTCCATATGATAACATCTATTTTTTCTCCTGAAAGCTCTTGGCTGATAGATTTGATACGAGCTCCATTATTTCCTACACAGGCGCCAACCGGATCCACATTAATATCCAGGGTTTGAACCGCTACCTTAGCTCTGGTACCAGCTTCCCTGACAATGCTTTTTATTTCAATGATCCCTTCCTGAATCTCAGGCACTTCAAGCTCAAGAAGTTTACGCAGTAATCCCGGGTGGGTTCTGGAAACGACTATTCTAGGACCCCGTGTCGTTTGACGCACATCAAGGAGATAGAACTTAAGTCGTTCGCCAGGAGTGTATTTTTCATTGATAACACGCTCTTCCTTCGGCAAAATCGCTTCTGTTCGGTCATTTAGACGCACAAGAACCTGATCGTTTTCGGATTTAAAAATGATTCCATTGACAAGGTCTCCTACTCGACCGGAAAACTCTTCGAAAATAATTTGTCGTTCTGCATCCTTAAGTTTTTGAATAATAACCTGCCTGGCAGTCTGCGCAGCTATACGTCCAAAGTTCTCAGGGTTTTTTTCTATTCTTACATACTCATTCACTTCCACATCTGTAAACCCAAGCTTTTGAACATCTATAAGACTGATTTGAGCATCAGGGTTGTCTACTTCATCTACCACAAGCCTTACTTCATAGATAGAAACATTTCCACTTTCAAGATCGATATGGACTTCGACATTTCTGTCTCCACCCTGATATTTTTTATACGCTGAAATAAGCGCCGCCTCCAGACTTGACGCTATGACCTCTGAGGTCAGCCCCCGTTCCGCCGTTAACTGTTTCAATGCACGGACGAAATCACGCCCAAGCTGCATAGTACTCCTCCTCCTCTATTGGTCGTAAACAAGGTTCCCTTTTTGAATAGAAGCAAAGGGAATTTCTACTTTTTGATCTGATTCTTCCAGTTGAACGCATACAGTTTTTGTTGCATTGTCCACTGAAAGTATTGTCCCGGTAAAGCGTTTCCGCCCCTCTACCAATGTTTGACAGCGAATTTTTACCTTTTTGCCAGCAAATCGGGCATAGTCATCAAGGGAAAAAAGAGGCCTGTCCAACCCAGCAGACCCTACTTCAAGAAAATAACGATCTGGAAGAGCGGAGTCGTTTTCATCAAGATAACGGCTGAGACTGCGAGATACTGTTTCACAATCTTTTACAGTAATGCCGCCGAGCACATCAATATAGACTTTAACATAAAGGTTTTTTGATTCCTGAGCAAAAACTACTCCCACGCATTCATATCCCAAACTTTCGACAATCTGGCGAAGAGAAGCAGATAGTTTTTCTTTATCAAATAATGGTTTAGACACGATCTTCTCCCCCTTTGTAGCCTTTGAGCGTTAAACAAAAAACAAAGAGTGGGCGAAACCCACTCTTTGGAAAATACACACATAACGTCACGCACATCACGTACTGTTGCATAGTATAGCACGTTTTATGTTTTTTTTACAATACTATAAAACAAATGGCAACGGCGCACTAAAGACACAGCCCCTATTCAATCCAGTAGTTTGGGGCCTCCTTTGTTACGACCACATCGTGAGGATGGCTTTCCTTGACTGACGACGGCGTTATTTTGACAAAACGTGCTATTTTATGCAGATCTTCAATGGTCTTTGCCCCTACGTATCCCATTCCGGCTCTCAAGCCGCCTACGAGCTGGTAAACTACCGCTCCTAAGGGACCCTTATGAGGAGCAAGCCCTTCGATGCCTTCTGGAACAAGTTTTTCGGCAGTAGCGCTTTCCTGAAAATATCTGTCTTTGCTACATCCTTCTTTCATTGCTCCCAGAGAACCCATGCCACGATAGCTCTTAAAAGACCGTCCCCTGTAGATAACAACCTCTCCGGGGCTTTCTTCTGTGCCGGCAAAAAGCGAACCTATCATCACGCTGTCTGCCCCACCAGCCAAAGCTTTTACGATATCTCCAGAATAACGAATGCCTCCATCTGCTATTACTTTTCTACCTCGCTCATGGGCGACCTTGGCAACATTGAAAACAGCTGAAAGCTGCGGGACTCCAATTCCTGCGATAACTCGCGTTGTACAGATAGAACCAGGCCCAACTCCTACTTTTACTGCATCTACACCTGAGTCAATGAGTGCTATGGCAGCTTCGGCCGTAGCAATATTCCCACCAATAAGGGGGATGTCCTTATTTTTTCTGCGTATTTCTCTAATAGTCTGAAGCACTTTAGACGAATGTCCGTGGGCCGTATCTACAACTATAAGGTCTACACCACACTTTATAAGGGCCTCTGCTCTTTCGAAGACATCAGCGCCTGTTCCCACTGCGGCTCCAACACGAAGGCGTCCATGACCATCCTTGCACGCGCTAGGAAAGTCCTTTACTTTTTGAATGTCTTTTATAGTGATGAGCCCTTTAAGTTTGTTGTTTTTATCAACGAGAGGCAATTTTTCTATCTTATGCCGCATCAAAATGTCTTTAGCTTCTTCAAGAGTCGTTCCTTCTGGACCCGTAATAAGACGCTCATGTGTCATTAAGGCCGAGATGTCCTGTTCAAAGTTTGTAACAAAACGAAGATCCCTGTTTGTTATAATTCCAACAAGTTTCTGGCTATGGTCTACAATAGGAACCCCTGATATGTGGTAGTGCTCCATGAGCTCCACTGCCTGCTTAACCTTATCTTGCGGATGAAGAAAAAAAGGATCGACGATAATTCCTGCCTCTGAACGTTTAACCATATCCACTTCTTTTGCCTGTCTCTCTATGGGCATATTTCTATGAACAACGCCTAGACCGCCTTCTCGCGCAATAGCTATGGCAAGACGACCATCTGTGACAGTATCCATAGCTGCGCTACATATAGGGGCGTTCATCTGAATATCAGGTGTAAGGTAGGTACTTACATCAACCAGTGATGGAAGAACCTCACTGTAACCAGGTTCAAGAAGCACATCATCAAAGGTAAACCCTTCATAGGGTACAAATTTGTTTTCTATTGACATGAAATAACCTCCTCTTTCATTTCTCTATGCTCTTTCAAGCCGTCGAAGAGTTTCTGATCTCCCTAATGCCGCCATTTCCAAAGGAATTGCCGGCCCTTTTTCTTCTCCCGACAGAAGAAGTCTCAATGGATGAAAAAACTCCTTCCCCTTCAGCTTTTTTCCCTTTTGCCAACTTCGGAGAGTCTTGTCAAGAATGGCAGGTTCCCATTCTTGTGTCTGGCGAAGTATCTCAATAATTTCAGGCTTCCACTCTGGTGATAAATTTTCTTTTACTTCGCTCAAATCAGGAGAGTCAAAAAGCCATTTGGAAGATTCTAAAACTTCAAGGACTGTAAGGCAAGCCCCCGAAATATCTTCGAGTAATAAATGTAAAAACCGGAGGTTCATTGCGAGAATCTTAGCTGTTATTGATGAGTCTAGCTTTATAAATTCTTCAAGAAGCCATTGTGGCCCTCTTGCCCTCAAAGCCTGTGATTGCCAGTGGTCTAGATGTGTTTCATCGTGGACAGGCGACGATGAGGCTATTCTTTCAAGAGAAAACGCCATGATGATTTCTTCCTTGTCCAAAAGATTGACGGATGAATCCGGCGCCCAGCTTAAAGTAGAGAGATATGCTATGAGAGCTTCTGGCAAATATCCTTTCTCCCTAAATTCCCTAATAGCGTCCGCTCCCGTCCGCTTACTTAATTTTTGTCTATCCATGCTCACTATCATTGGAACATGGCCGAAAAAAGGGGAAGGTAAACCCAGGGCTTTTTGTATAAGAATTTGCAGTACAGCATTTTTAATATGCTCGTCACCGCGAATTACATGGGTAATATGCATAAGGGCGTCGTCCAGAGCTGCAGTAAAAAGATAGGTAGGCCAATTATCAGATCGCTGAACTACAAAATCACCGATTTCTGCATAATCAAAAGAAATGTCCCCATGGATAAGGTCACTCAATACAAAGAATCCTGATTCCGGCACTGCAAACCGCCAGCAGGGACGTTCGCCCTTAGCTATTTTTTCGCCGATTTCTTCGGTGGAAAGGAAGCGGCAACGCCCTTCATAGCGAGGGGGTTTGCTTTTCTCCAACTGTTGCCGACGATCTTCCGCCAGCTGTTCAGGAGTACAGAAACAGGGATATATAGCCCCTTTTTCTTTAAGTATTTTTAAATAGTGCTCGTAATATTCAAAGCGTTGACTTTGAGTATAGGGGCCATAGGAACCGCCGGACCACGGGTTTTCATCAGAACAAAGGCCAAGCCACGTAAGATCTTCATTGAGCATTTCAGCGTATTCGTGCCTTGATCGTTCCTGATCAGTATCTTCTATTCTCAGAATAAATTGCCCTCTGTTTTTTTTAGCAAACAGCCAATTAAAAAGAGCTGTCCGTGCTCCCCCAATGTGGAGCAATCCCGTTGGCGAGGGAGCAAAACGTGTGCGTATCATTCATTAAACCTCCCATTGCGAGAAAGAGTCGCCGTTGCAGTACAAATCATACATTGTGCATTTCCTACCGGCCCTATAAGCTCACCGGATTTCACTTTAAGATGAACTATCAGCTTCTTATCGCCGCAATGGCACAGCCCACTCTGTAACTTTTCTACAATAACGTCTATATAAGAAGCCAAAGGCGGAACCTGGGCTTGCAGGGTAACATCAACCCACTCAATATTCCATCTGTCACGTTGAAGCAGCGTTGCCACTTCTTTTAGCAGATCGAAAGAATAGGCATCCTTATAGGATGGCTCTGACGCTGGGAAGAGTATGCCTATGTCGGGAAGACCAGCAGCTCCCAAAAGTGCGTCCATTACAGCATGAGTTATAACATCCCCATCAGAGTGGCCTTCAAGGCCTAAGGGGGAGTCTATTGTAACCCCACCGAGAACTAGAATCCTGGAGGGAGTAAGGGGATGGATATCGAACCCTTGTCCGGTGCGGTATTCTTTTTTATTTCCCATGAGCATTTCAGCCATTTGAAAGTCCTGCGGGTATGTTATTTTCATGTTGAAGGAATCCCCTTCTACTTTTTTTAGAGACCCTTTAAATTTTAGCCATGCTTCTGCTTCGTCCCTATAGGAATCATCTTCTCCTTTCAAGACGGTCAATAAACCACACCGTGGAAAGGCCTGAGGAGTCTGGGTTATATATAGATTTTCCCTTGACAGAGACAAAATGGCTTCCTGATTTTGTATCGTTTCAACCTTCTTAAGGGCATCGGTAATCGGCAATACTGGAATGACACCACATTCCGAATCCATAGCCTCTATAATTCTATGACAAAGGTTTACTGATAAGAACGGCCTGGCTGCGTCATGAACCAAAACGTACTCACAACCCGCCCCTTTGAGTCCATTTCTCACAGATTCTGTGCGGCTCAGCCCTCCTGCGGTTACAGTACAGTTTTGAGAAGAGCCACTCAATACGGCAACTTCCTTTCTTATCTGCTCTACAGCAAAGAGCGGAACAACGAGAACTATTTCATGGATGGCCTTTTTCTTAAATAGCTCCCAGGCCGTAAAAAAACTCCATTGCCACAGAGGTTTCCCTCCTAGCCTACGAAATTGTTTGGGAGAGCCACCCATGCGCTCTCCCAAACCTGCAGCCACTATAATGAAGGAAAACCGTTTCATACCCGAACCTCTCGGCGAATTCGTCCGAAGACCATACGCCCAGCTGAGGTCTGAAGCATAGAAGTAACAACTACTTCTACTCGTTTACCCACATATTCCTCTCCATCCTCAACGACAAGCATGGTTCCATCATCGAGGTAGCCAACACCCTGATGGGGTTCCTTACCTTCCCGTATGACATCAACTATTATGGATTCTCCTGGCAAAAGCATAGGTTTCAAGGCATTGGCAAGATCGTTTACGTTGAGAACTGTGACACCCTGGATCTGCGCTATCTTATTAAGATTATAATCAGTGGTTAATATTTCTCCGCCTATTTGCTGGGCAAGAGCCACGAGCCCGCTATCCACAGTTTCAACTTTCAATTGTTTCAGCGTCACTTCCATAATTTCAACTTCAAGGGTCGAAAGTTTTTGTAGCTCATTTACAACATCAAGTCCCCTTCTTCCCCTTGTCCTGCGGGCTGGATCAGTTGAATCCGCTACGGCTTGCAGTTCTAATAATATAAAGCGAGGTAAGACAAGGACTCCTTCCATAAAACCCGTTCGGGCAATGTCGAGAATTCGGCCGTCAATGATTACGCTAGTATCGAGAATCTTTCTTGGAGGGCACCATTCCTCTTCTAATATCTCTTCACCGGCAACGCCCTTTTTACCCCGAATTTTCCTAGTCGTCAAGCGCTCTTTAAGGGCTCCTAAATTAAAGACTCCTCTTATATCCTCTTGCCGTTTCCAAAAAATTCTAGCGCCAAGGTATCCTAGAACAATGTTCAGTACCACAGCAATGTAGCTTCCAACAGGTAAATCAAAAAATGGAACAGCTATTAGATTGGCGATCAATAGACCGACAATAAGACCTAATATTGCAGAAGAAATGTCTTGCCAGCTCAACCCTTTGAGGTGAAATTCAAATAAGGCCCCAATAAAGCCAAGTCCTTTAAGCAGCAAAGGCGTTATTGCCCACCCTATGAGGGCAAATATGGCTACACAGGCTACCACAAAGAAAATCTCTTTCGCCAACCAGCCGGGCATCCATAAACGAAAAACTTCTGATACAGGTGCAGGAATAAAGGGCATGGCCAACATGGCTATCTGATATCCTGCTATCCCAAAGAAAACCATCATAAGCATTCTACACAATCTTTTGATCATGTTGTTAAAGCCGTCTGTCATACACCCTCACCTCCTCTTATTCTTTCTTACGTCAACACGTGACTCAAACGCTGCATGCAGTGTAATTCTGTCGGCAAATTCTATACTTCCCCCCACAGGAAGTCCATAGGCAAGGCGGCTAATCTTCACATCAAGATCTTCGAGCTCAGAAAAAAGAGAATAAAAAGTAAGGTCGCCCTCTACCCTGGGATTCGTTGCTATAATAACCTCCTTTACTCGTGTATTTATAATACGCTCTTTTAACCGCTCGTATTCTGAAGGAGGAAGATCTTCCCCATCCAGTGGTGATATTTTCCCTTTTAACACATGGTACAATCCATTATATATCCCTGCCTGCTCCATGCTCAACAGATCCTCAGCTGTCTCAACAACGCAAAGAGTCTGTCTTTCCCGTAAGGGGTCTGTACAAATAGAGCATGGATCAACATCTGTTATATTTCCGCATTTAGAGCATTCACACAAACGTTCTTTTAATCCATGAAGAGCTATCGCTAATTCTTCTGGATAAGAGCCTGGCTGCTGAATAATGAAAAATGCCATGCGCCGGGCGCTTTTTTCTCCCACTCCCGGTAGTCTTTTTAAGAGAGTAACAAGTTGCAAAAGTGGTTCTGGAAGGGCCACGTTACATTATCCCCAATGATCCAAGAGCCCCTGAAAATTGCCCCATTTTTGAGTTGGCTAGCTCTCTGCTGTTCTTGAGAGCATCTGAAACAGCGGCTAGGACGAGGTCTTCAAGCATTTCTATATCTTCAGGATCAACAACTTCTTTTTCTATTTTTACAGAAACAATGTCTCCTTGCCCATTCGCGATAACTTTGACCATTCCTCCGCCAGCATTGCCTTCTACTCTTTCATGAGCAAGTTCCTCTTGCATTTTCATCATTTGTGCTTGCATTTTTTGAGCTTGTTTCATAAGTTTATCCATTTTCATAGTGCTCGACTTCCCTTCTTGAATAATTAATGATGATACGACATTCCTTCATGAATGGCGATAGCCCGATATAATTGTTCTGTAAGAAAAAGTAAACACAATTCGTGGGGAAACGTCAACATAGAAAGAGCTATTTTCACCTGACTGCGCTTCTTTACCCTTTCAGCAACCCCATGGGAACCGCCTATAACAAAGACCAACCGCCCTCTCACTTCTCCTATAGATCTATACACCCATTGAGAGAAGGCCACGCTGGTAAATTGCTCTCCCTTCTCATCTAAGAGAACAAGATAATCCCGATTCTTGATTCGCTTGAGAAGCCCATCAGATTCTTGCTCTATTGCTTTTTCAGGAGCAGAAGCCCCCCGTGCTTCCGGAACATGTTCAAACTCCAGAGGCATAAAGGGTCGACAGCGTTTCGAGTATTCATTGATCAATTCCGCTATATTTTGATTTCTAGGCTGCCCTACAGTTATTATAACTATTTTCATTACCAATCACTTTGCAATAGGGGAATATCCCTTTCCTTTCTTCTTTTTTGAAAGTTTCTTTATTGCGTAACGCTCTTGACGTTCTCTTTCTGAGAGAATGTCACGTATTCTGCTCTCTTCCTGTTTTAACTCAGGAAGAAGTATATATTGTAACGTGTTTATCTTCATCATGGTTTTTGACAGTTCTTTCTCAAGAGAAGCTAATTTTGCCTTCAAGTTAATATAAGTCCATATTCTTTCTTCGATCTTCTTCATTTCACTAAGCAGTTCGTCTAGATAAAGAGAAGTCATTGCCGGGTCGTAAGAAAGCCCGGTAAGGGGAGAGCCGCGGCCCTTTCCAGGTTGAAACTGAGTAAAGCGACAACCCATAAGGGTATGGCGTTTGGAAATTACTTTCAAAGTTCCGGCATCCGGCTTTAAAAGTTGCATAACAGTCTGCCCCTCATACATGCGGACCAGTGCATAGACAAAAGATAGATGCTTTATCTGTTCTCTAAAGAGCTTGTCAAGCTCTTTAAATTTGCGGCGGTCCTCCTCAATTGCTCGGAGGAGCGCGTCTCTTTTTTTCTCCAGAAGCTGTTTGCCGTACTGTACTGTGCCCATTTGCCGCCTAATATCCAGAAGCTGCTCTCTTGTGGGCGGCCGCATTCCCTTACTCATGGCGCCCCAATTTCTCTGTTATATAATGCTCAGGCAAGCGGTAAAGTTCTCTCACCGGAAGCTCAGATAGACATTGCCACGCAACATTGACAGACTCTGCAATAGTCCTATGAATGTGTCTCTGATTAACGAAATTCCTTTCAAAATTTTCCCCAAATTTTATGTAGAGATGCTCCGTTTCAGTGAGGCCGTCATCACCGACTATTAAACGAAGGCGAGAAAGTTCCAGAGCCCTGGCATAAGATGCATAGAGCTGATCTGCGAGAGCCCGGTGATAATCAAAGGTCTTCCCTTTGCCTATCCCCTTATTCATCAGCCTGCTTAAACTCGGAAGAACATTAATGGGAGGATAGGCTCCTCTATCATGAATACCCCGGTCAAGAACAATTTGTCCCTCTGTAATATAGCCGGAAAGGTCTACGACAGGGTGGGTCATATCATCATCCGGCATGGTTATAATTGGAATTTGAGTAATACTTCCCTGGCAATTTTCTACACACCCTGCCCGCTCATAGATTTCAGCCAGGTCCGAATACATATATCCTGGATATCCTCGTCGGCCTGGCACTTCTTCGCGAGCCGCGCTTATTTCTCGCAGAGACTCACAATAGTAAAGCATGTCTGTCATAATTACGAGAACATCGTATCCTTTTTCAAAGGCAAAATATTCAGCTGCGGTTAGGGCCATACGAGGTGTAAGCAATCTTTCTACTGCAGAATCGCTGGCCAGGTTCATAAAGAAAATGCCATTATTAATGGCACCTGTCGATTCGAAAGTATCAATAAAATACCGCGCCTCTCGCCGAGTAATCCCCATGGCAGCGAAAATAACAAGAAAATCAGTTTCGCGACCTGGAACTGCGGCCTGCTGTACTATTTGAGCTGCTATCTCATTAGCAGGAAGGCCTGAACCAGAGAATATCGGAAGTTTCTGACCTCGTACAAGGGTATTCATCATGTCAATTGAGGATATCCCCGTTTCTACATACGCATTAGGACTCGTCCGCCGCACCGGATTGATAGGCATTCCTGTTATAGGCAAATCTTTATCTATAAAAGAAAGAGGGGTGCCGTCAATAGATCGTCCCCTTCCGTTCAGTACCTGGCCTACAAGGGAGAGTCCCACCGGCATTTTCACTACATCCCGCTCAAGCCAAACTGTTGTTTCACCAGTATTGAGCCCCATAGTCCCGTCAAAGACCTGAATGACGCATATATCATCCTGAATTTGCAAAATCTGGCCTGAACGCAAGCCATAAGGTGTCTCTATGCGCACAAGCTCACTATATCCTGCTTCTCTTATGCCCGAAACAAAAATAAGGGGCCCTGCTATTCCGAAAACCGAACGATAGCCTTCAAGGGCAAGTCTCATTCTGGAATCACCACCAGACTTTCGAGCTTATCATCAAAGTTCTTAAGCCACTGATTACCCTGTTGCTCAAGTTCTATTTCTGGCTTTTCCCTCAAGCGCAACAATTCGACTCGTAAGGGGTAGTCGGCCACCTGGTCATATAGAAGCCCTGATTCTATACGCTGCCGCATTAAATTATCCAGGTCATAAAGTAGCTTCAGAAGTATAAATTGCTTCTTCATAGAGCAACTTGCATCTGCATCACTATAGGCATTTTGTTGTAAGAAGACTACTTTTATGGTTTCCACATGGGCTAATAGCCATTTATCTTCCTCAGAAAGGCCATCTCTCCCAACGAGCTGAACAAGGTCAGTGAGCACTTTTTCCCGATCAAGCATTTCCTTCAGATAACTTTTTAAAACTTTCCATTGAGATCCAAGCTCCCTCTCAAATACAGAAGCAAGACTCCCTTCGTAAAGAGTGTAACTCTGCTGCCAGTTAATAGCTGGGAAATGACGCTGCTGGGCCAGTCGTTTATCAAGGGCCCAAAAGGCCCCTGACAGGCGAAGGCTTGCCTGAGTAACAGGCTCAGAGAAATCCCCACCCGCTGGAGAAACTGCATTGATAACAGTCACTGACCCTTCTCGTTCCGGAAGCCCCAACAATTTCGCTCTGCCAGCGCGTTCATAATATTGAGCAAGACGTGTTCCCAGATAGGCTGGATATCCTTCTTCTCCCGGCATTTCTTCAAGTCGGCCACCAATTTCCCGAAGCGCTTCTGCCCATCGTGAGGTTGAGTCAGCCATAATTGCAGTGTTATAGCCCATGTCCCTGAAATATTCAGCCAGGGTCATGCCCAGATAGACACTAGCTTCTCTAGCTGCTACCGGCATATTAGAAGTGTTGGCAATTAAGACCATCCTTTCCATAAGAGGAGCGTTATGGAAAGGGTCGCTAAGCTCTGGAAACTCTTCAAGGACCTCTGTCATTTCATTGCCTCGCTCTCCACAGCCTATATATATAATAATTTCGGCATTACACCATTTAGCGAGGGATTGCTGCGTAACAGTCTTTCCAGTGCCAAATCCTCCTGGAAGCACTGCTGCTCCTCCTATGGCAATGGGAAATAAGGTGTCAAGTATTCGCTGCCCTGTCAGAAGTGGGGCGTCAAAGGAAAGGCGGCTTAAGACTGGGCGAGGGCGTCGTACTTCCCATCGTTGTTTCATTGTAAGTTCAACTCCATTTTCAAGACGGCAAATACTATCCTCAATGGTATAGTTTTCCTCAGAAGCAACCCAAACAACTTTTGCCGGCTCTATATAGGGGGGAGCCATGATCCTGTGCTGAAGGAAAGAGCCTTCAAACACGTAACCTATAAATGTTCCCGGAGTAACAATTTCTCCCTCTTTTATTGAAGGAGTAAAATACCATTTTTTTCTAGAATCTATAGCGGGGAGATGTATGCCTTTCTTTAAATAGATGCTATCTTTGCCCAAAATTTCTAAAGGGCGGCCAATGCCGTCAAAAACGCTACCAAGGATGCCCGGCCCAAGATCTACCGCTAACAGTTCACCTGTAAATATTACAGGTTCTCCTTTTGTCAAGCCGCTTGTATCTTCATAGACCTGAATATCCACACGGTCCCCCTTGATCCTGATAACCTCTCCTAGAAGTTTGCTATGGCCAATATAGGCCACCTCGAACATTTTTATGGGGGTATATGTTACAGCCCCTATAACTGGGCCGGATATGCCCGTTATGTTTCCAGAAGAAGCTACTCCCATTATTTTTCACCTCAGTCCGTTTCTATTTCAAGGGATGGGAAAGGGATCCAGACAGGCTTTTGCGTTTTTGCCAGCCTTTTTCTGTAAGTATCAGGCAAATTCCTAAACCAACTCTCTTCTACAAGAACAAATGCAATGGATTCGTCAAGCAGCTCTCTAAAGATATGCTGAATATCAGATGGTTTTTCACAAAGAACCCCTTCGAATCCCTCGAGGCCCCAGAGATCAATAAAAAGCTGCCGCCCAAGAACAAGCGCTCTTTTCTCCTGAAAAGTCATTGCCTTTCACTTCCTCATGGTCAACTATGTATAGGAATAAGACGAGATTCTAATTCTTTTTCAGAGAGCCCTAGCGAGAGTCCCACAGCTAAAAGACTTAGGTTCTGCCATTCTATAAGATATTTAGCAATAAATCCCAAACCCACGGCCACACCGAGGGGATCAGCCCTGAAAAGATCTGATTGCCATTTCATAAACTGAACAAATAAGGCCCGTTGAAATTCTTGTGGTTTGTTGTTTTCTATCGGTTTTATAATCCCCTGCCAGGGTGTTCCTTGAACGACCTCAGATAGGATCGTTGTTTTTGAAAGTTTTTCTATGAATATCCATCGCCCGTTTTGAAGATACATTTTAGTAGCCTCTACTGTAGAAACCTGTCCATATCTTTGTCGAAGCCATATTCCTAAATTCCACATATCAATAGATCGCTCCAGGTATTCCTGAAGAAGCCTGCTGTTGCCCGAGTCAAACTGACCTACTTTCTTCCAGAAAAGATCGAGCATTGAAAGTAGAAGCATCCTTTCAGCTCTGACGAGATTGCCTGATTGATCCAGTTCTGCAAAAGAAGCTGCTATGGCCAGCGCATAAGGATGCCCCAAAGCCCTGCACCCCTCAATTATGTCTGTTGCTGTTTTAGTGTTTTTCCATAGATCACTATAAAAACCTTCGGTAAGGTTGCCATAATTGTGCCATTGGGGTTCTTCGCCGTTTTTACTCCCAGTATGGAGAGCTCGCAAAAGGATGCGCCCGTTCATTAAATCAGAACGGGCCAAGACCACTCCTAATAGTTCTTTTGCTTCTCCTTCGGCTTTTTCCTGAACAAATCGCAGCTGAAGATTGACCTCATGAGCAATTGCTGCCTCTATTCTGCGCAATGGCCCCCCGCGGGATGTTACCAATTTAAGACGCAAACTTTCACCATAGTGACTTTCAAGCAAAAACTGTTCAAGTGACTGCAATGTCCCGCGAGCAATGATGCTATAGTCTTCAGTCTTGAAGAGCCTCGACGTCCTCCCCCGAAGACAGGCGTTAAGATAGCCGTAATTTTCGTGAGAGAAACTCTGCTTCCCGAAGAATTTGGTTAGCCTGTGCTGCAATTTTCCTCGTAATGACAGGCTCAAATTTTTCCCATCTTGTTCTAAAGGTGTTATCAACAATAAAGTCACCCTTTTCTGACATCACCATACAGCCACCCCATCGCTCCATGGTTTTATCGGCTTTTATGACCACTCCGCGATCGTGGGTGAAAAAAATTTCATCTCCAGCATGAACAAAAATAACACATGGGATGGGGCAAAATTCAAGAGCCTCATCCAGTAAATTTTTCATTATGACCCCATACAGCTCAGGATCTTGTCGTAACTCACTTAGACGTGTAGTGACTCTTCGCACCACCTCCGCCACTATGTTGTTATATTCATCAAGAAATTCTTTCCGAAGGCGATTGTGTACTCTCTTCTTATTCTTCTCTAAAAGCCTTTGCGCCCTTTCTTTATGAAGGTTCCGCATTTGGGCAATACGAATTTCCACATCACTTCGCCTTGATGATATGGCATCGGCAATGTCGTTCTCAGTCTTTTTTCTCAAACTATCAATTTTTTCATCGTGCTCTTTTTTCAGGGCCTCAATAAAAAGAGTCAGGTCCTGATTCTGCAAAAAATTCCCCAAGGATCTCTCCACCTAGGCAAATTGTAAAATCAACATAATAGCAACAACAAACCCAAGGATGACCATGGTCTCTGGAATTGCTTCAAGGATAATCATGACACCGGCAGTTTCTGGTTTCTCAGCAATGGTCCCTGCCCCAGCGCTGCCTATTTTCGCCTGAGCCATAGCTGTGGCAAATGCAGGGATTCCAACAGCTAAGGCAGCTGCTAGTGCTATTATTCCTTTTTCCATCGAAGTTCCCTCCTCCGTGAAAACGGTCTGTAATTTTTACCGCCACCTACGTAAAATTTGCCCATGAACTCCACGTAATGTAACCGGGCTGCGTGTATGCTCGACCCGCCTATGGCCAAAACAAAATTTAGCAAATGGATACAAAGAGCCAAAAACAATCCTAAAATAGAAAGACCAAAGACATCTACGAATTTTGAAGCGACAAGAGCAAGTATGGCGGATGATAGTCCTATGGCCGCAATGCGTACGTAACTTAAAATATTCCCTAGTGATCCGAAGGACTCAACAAGTCCTCCTATGCCGCCACCAGCAATAAGAAAAACAAGGCCTAAAATTAATAGAGAAATTGCCATAGTAAAAAAGCTCTCTGGCAGCCAGCCTTTAAGCCCTACTAAAGCACAGATCAGAGCGAAGATAACAAGAAGGTTTCCAGCTTTCTCCATCCAGACATGCCTGTTCTTAGTTTTCACCCCTTCATAGAACCCTATCAACAGTCCCAAAATGATATGAGCAGCGCCCAAAACCACTGTAAATATCATAACGGGCATAACTGCATGGGAGCGCTCGAGCCATAAGGGGTTCAAGTGAAAAAGACGATGGGCGAGGTCGCCAAAGAACTCGCCGTAAGCGGCCCCCCAAAAGATGCTCCAAAAAGCTAAGAAGATAAAAATATATCCCACATTAGAGAGTATCTTTTTTTTCTTTTTACCGTAGAGCCAAAGCCCTAAAAGCAAAATAAGCGCTCCGTACCCCATATCTCCAACCATACAACCCGCGAAAAACGGGAAAAACAGGGCGATCACAGCTGTAGGATCAGCGGTTTTATAACGCGGAGGTTGTAAAAGTTTTAGAAAAATCTCGAAAGGCTTAAAAAGGGCTCGATTTGAGAGGGATGTGGGCACATAGTTCCACTCCTCTGCAGAAGGATAGCGCCATTGGATAAAAACATTTCCCCCAAACTGCTCTTTGAGACGAACTACGGTGAGCTCAAGTTCATCTCCAGGGATCCACCCTTCTATAAGAAAGGCGTCATCAAGGGAATGGGCCGCATTTTCAACGAGAAGCGCTTCTAGTTTCTCATCGGCAAGTATATAAAGGGCTGCGAATTTTGGTCCCCAAGTGAGGGCTGTTTCCCTTAAGTTCACCTGCAATTCTTCAAGGCGGCGAGGGATCACGCTTATTTCTTCTTTTATTGCATCAACAGAATCTAAAAGAACTTCCCGTTCGAATCCGGCTGGAGCTTTCCAGCGTATGGCATCATAGGAAACAAGCACTCTAGAAACAACATCCGCATCCTGACCTAATACACTGATTGCAAGTAAGGTTTCATCGCCGCTGTGGCGATAGGAATGGTGGCGAAGATATTCTCTGTCTTTAGCTGGTGTTGCCTGAACAATTTCGTTGCGAAGAGTAGATAGAATTTCAGGAATATTCTCTCTTTCAACCCACCATAAGGAAACAAAAACTCCTTGACTTGTTTCTTCTTTGATAAAGGAATGAAAATGAAAGAGGATATCTTGGGATCTTTTTAGTTTGTGATGCAGCTCTTGCAAAGAATTTCTTTCGTTAAGGGTGGAAATGAGACGATCTGAAAACTGATCAAGGCTTTCGTTTACTTCTGAAATTATTTCGTCAAGAGGCAGGCGCATGCTTTTTCGGGCATGTTCAATATCGCTGTCTTTCAGACTAGCCCACTCTTTCCACTCAAGGGATTCTAACATCCCCAACAGCTTTCCCCTCAATAGTCGCAGTTTGTCAAGATGAGGTGTCGACATATCCGTCGACCTTGGAAAATCAAGATGAAGAACCCCGAAATCATGTAAAGACTCTATTATTTCGGTTTTGCGGCTTGAAACACCCCATATGGCAAATCTGAGCATATCACGTATCAAGAGAGTATCTTCCTTTCTCTCAGCCCACCCGCCTCCTCAGTCTTCTATTTTCTTAATTGCCGTTGTTTGCTTTTTTCCTTTCGACTACAGCAACAGCATTTATCCCTTCATCTATTAAGTTGCCTAAACCTATAGAGCTGTTCACCTTCTCTATAAGTTGTGAGAGAACAGAGCGAAGTTCTTTCTCATATTCTTCTGTTTGAAAGGCAACTTTCACTTCTCTGTCTTTCCACTCATCCTCAACTTGTTGAATCGTAGCCTTTTCCATTTCCTCTAGACGAGCTAATGCTCTTTTCTTTTGTTCCAGAAGATTTTGTTCTTCATGTTCATATTCTTCTTCAAGTTTTAAACGAAATTCATCTATTTGTTTCTCCACAGATTGAACTTCGAAGTTATTCACTATCCCGTTCCTCCATCACATACTCGCAGAAAGCCTCTCGATTGATAATTCCTATAAGCTTGTTCCCTTCAACAACGGGAAGCCTCTTTATTTTTTTTCTCAACATGAGATCAGCCACAGTCATGAGGCTGGCAGAAGGGGGTACTGAATAGGGGTTTTTTGTCATAAATTCCCTTACTACCTTTTTACCTAAATTTTTGAAACGGTCAACAAGATGAATCTCCCCGTTATTTAAAAAAGAACTCTGAGCAAGTATTTCCAAATATGTGGGAATAGCTGCCTGCAATATATCAGTCTCCGAAAGATAGCCCACAAGCTCCCAATCTTCTTTTACAACAGGTATGCCTGATAAATTATGACTGTAAAGGATGTGAACAGCATCCTGTATCAGATCTTCTTCCATAACGGCAGTAAGATCACGATGCATTAGTTCCCCGGCACACGTGTTCAATGTGCTGCTACCTCCTCACTATACCCAGTTTCGTTAGCAAAACCCTGACAGCAAAAGCAAAGAGGTCCAGGTCCCTTTTCCAACGCCAAGGTTCCTGAATAAGGCGATATAACCATTCCAGACCTGCTTTTTGAATAAAGAGAGGAGCACGGGAAAGGTTCCCTGAAATGACGTCAAATGACCCTCCTACACCAATGGCTATCAGGTCACCTAACTCTTGACGATGGGCATGGATCCATTTTTCCTGACGTGGAATTCCCATTCCTACAAAAAGAAGACGTGTCCCGTTCTGTCGAATTTCTTCTATAATCCTTTTTTCTTCAGCAGCCGAAAAATAGCCATGTTGAACTCCAGCTACTTTTAGCCCAGGATAGAGAGCCTGAAGTTTTTTCGCCGCTTGATCCGCAATATCAGGTTTTCCCCCAAGCAAATAGACTGGCCATTCTTCAGCACTTGCTGTACGACAAAGCTGAAGCAAAAAATCAATGCCCGTAATACGTTCCTGAATGGGTTTCCCAAGGAAACGCAATGCCCAGATTAATCCTGTTCCGTCTGCCAGGGTAAGGGCTGAGTGAGAAACTATCTCTTTATACTCCTGATCCTTCACTGCCGTCTGCACGGCCAACGAATTTACAGTGGTGATAAGGGAACACCCCGTATTTTGAATAAGAAGGGAGTGGACTTTTGCCACGGCATAGTTCATGGATACATTGTCGAGAGCGACACCCCATAATTCAGGGCGCTCCCCACTTGGAGTTTTCAGAGACATAAGCCTTGAGAATACGGGGATCATTGTCAAGCCCGCAAAAAAGACCAATACACTTACGAAAAAGACTGTCTGTTGTCCTGCAGTAAGCTGAAACATAGCGATAACAGCACCTACCAATGCACAAATAGAGGTAATGAATTTTACAGCACTTGGGTGGTCTATGCCTTTCCCAATAAGGCTGCGATAGATAACCATGGCACCTTTAGGGTTGGCTGAAAGCGCCATACTGGCAAAATGAAGGGACGTTTCCATCAAGGGGATGGCAAAAAGCCCTAGAGGGAGCGCCATCATGGTGCTAAATGTTATTCCTTTACTCACGCCAAGAAGGGATGTGCCAGCTACAAGAACCCCCCAAAAGGCGGAGAGGGATTCTCCCAGGCGGCGATACATATGGCCATGACGGCTCCAGAACACGCCAAGAAGCAAAAGACCAGTCAAACTTGTATAAAAAGCATCTGGCAAATATTGACCTGACATGACTGTAGCTGCCAGCAAAATTGAGAATGTCACGGCAAGAAGGTGGCCAGCCATGCCGGGGATGTTGTCCAGTTCCTGTATAAGAATGGGGAAAACCGCAAGCCATGCGCCTGTGAGAGCTACTGAAATAAAATCATTCAAATAAAGATACTCTCCCTGAGGTAATCCTAAAAAAGTTATTTTAGGACCCGATACAGCGAAAAGAACGCCTAGTAAAAAATAGATCCAGCGTATCTTTTTCTGAGGGTAGACATGCTGATACATCCCCACTACAGCCGCGATAACTGCTGTTCCTGTAATGAGTGTGATCTCAGGATCCCCTGACCATATGCCGCTAACCATCCAAGCTCCAATGAGCAGTATGTCTCTCAAATAGTTATATTGGCTATTCTCCAGGGAACGCCTGCATAGTCTTTGAAAGAGAAAGCATGCGAAGACGAGTATGAACATGAAGACATAGAGATCAATCTCGAATAGTAGAGATTTTACGTTGACTATGACAAGCCCACCTTTCCTCAAGAGTAATTATAAAGAAGCTCATTGAGATATTTTATCAATTTTACAGTGCTTTTGCACTATTTCCTTAAAAAAATAAAAGGTTATCTATTAGATTAACACATTGAGGAAGCATATTCATCAATGTAAGCTGATTCTGAAGATGACTACAAGAAAAACAGTGCAAAGTCACTCGCTGATCTTGTTAAAGCCAAATACAATTTCACACAGTGCCTTTACACCTATAACAAGTATCTCATCATTGAAAACATAGTTGGGAGCATGTATCGGTATCATATCGTATCCTTCCATATCATTTCCTATATAGAGAAAAAGGCCCGGTATCTGTTCCTGAAACAAAGCAAACTCCTCACACCCCATTACTGGAGTAAAGTTATCGGTTACCATGTCTGGCTCAAGTGCTTTCTTTAGAATTTCGTAAACCTGGGCTGTCAGACAAGCATCGTTGTTGACTGGCGGCATTATGCGGTCATAGGTTATTTCAAATGCTGCGCGAGCTGCTTGAGTAATACCCTTAACTATCTCTTCTATGCGGATTTGAATAAAATCACGCACTTTAGGATCAAAGGCACGAACGGTCCCGTCTAAGGTTACGGCTTCTGGAATGATGTTTACAGCCGTTCCGCCGCTAATCTTCCCAATGGTAATTGCCGCTGTTTCAAGAGGATCAATCTCTCGACTAATGATGTGTTGAAGCTGAGAAATTACATCAGAAGCAACAACAATCGGATCAACTGCCAAATGGGGCCATGCGCCATGTCCGGGTGTTCCAATTATTTTTAGTTGAAAGATATCACTGGAAGCCATTACGGGGCCCGATTTAACCGCCATAACACCTTGCTTGAGTCCCGGCCAGTTATGAAGAGTAACAATGGCATCCACATCGGGGGATTTCAGTCCGCCCGCCTTAATGATTTCGGCCGCGCCGCCTGTATCTTCTTCTGCCGGCTGAAAAATGAACTTCACATTTCCATTTAGTTTATCCTTGTACTGAGACAATATTTTGGCAGCTCCCAATACAATCGCCATATTACCATCATGTCCGCAGGCATGCATGATTCCTCTGTTTTTAGAAGAATATTCTACACCGGATTGTTCTTCAATGGCCAGCGCATCCAGACAAGCTCTCAACCCAATGGTGAAACCATCGTTTTTACCTCGTAGAAGACCTATAACACCAGTTTCTCCTATGCCAGTTTTCACTTCAAAACCTAGCTTTTCCATGTAATTCGCCACTTTTGCGGCGGTACGAAACTCCTGGAAACCAAGCTCCGGATAACTGTGCAAATCTTTCCTGATAGTTACCAGCTCATCTTTAATTGCGGCTATTTTATGATCCAGTAGTTTCATCCCATAGCCCCCTAGTCTTATTATCTATGCCCACAAGTAAAGGTGTGAAAGAGCATTGACCGTCAACGCCAATGCTCTTTATTTGTTACTTTATTTGTTTGAGACTACCCACAAGGTAGTTTCTCCTATGGGTTACCTCTTCCACGCTTCACCGTATTTCTTTCATTCCGCCCATATAGGGAACGAGTGCCTCCGGAATTTCCACAGAACCATCTTCTCTCTGGTAGTTCTCGAGAACTGCGATCAAGGTTCTGCCTACAGCAATACCAGATCCGTTAAGGGTGTGTACATAACGCGGCCTTCCTCCATCGGCAGGCTTATAGCGGGTTCCCATTCTCCTCGCCTGGAAATCCTCACAATTACTGCAAGAGCTGATTTCACGGTATTTATCCTGGAAGGGAAGCCAAACTTCAAGGTCATAGGTTTTGCTTGCGCCAAAGCCCATATCTCCTGTGCAAAGCGTAATAACCCTGTAGGGGAGCCCCAGTTTCTGCAGAACTTCCTCTGCATTAGCTGTAAGTTTTTCAAGCTCATCATAACTATTCTCCGGTTTGCTTATTTTGACAAGTTCTACTTTGTCGAACTGATGCTGACGCATCATTCCTCTTACATCCCTGCCGTAGCTTCCTGCTTCTTTTCTAAAGCAAGGTGTGTAGGCTGTGTAATATAGAGGCAAAACTTCTTCAGGGAGAATTTCCCCACTATGAAGATTGGTTAAAGGAACTTCTGCAGTCGGGATAAGCCAGAGGTCTTCTCCCTCACATTTGTATAAGTCTTCCGCAAATTTGGGAAGCTGGCCAGTGCCCTGCATAGTCTGTGATGAAACCATAAAGGGGGGCTGTATCTCTTTATATCCATGGTGTTCTGTGTGAAGGTCGAGCATAAAATTAATCAGGGCTCTTTCAAGACGGGCGCCAGCACCTTTAAGGACAGTAAAACGGCTTTCCGCAAGAGAAACACCCTTTTCAAAGTCAAGAATTCCAAGCTTTTCCCCGATGTCCCAGTGAGCCTGAGGCTCAAAGACAAATTCTTTTGGGGTGCCCCATTTTCGAACTTCCATGTTGTCATTTTCATCTTTACCCACAGGAACGGAGTCATGAGGGCGATTAGGCATCTGGAGCAGCAAGGACTGCAGCTCCTGGTCTATTTCCGCAATCTTGCTGTCTTTTTCCTTTACCATCTGCCCAAGATTTTTCATTTCTTCCATAAGGACATCGGCATCCTGACCGGAAGCCTTCGCCTCTGCAACTTTACGGGAACCTTCGTTTCTCTGGGCTTTTAGATTTTCAGTTTCAGTGAGCAGGGATCTCTTTTCCTCATCAAGAATCACTATCCTGTCCACATCGAAATCGTTATTTCTGTTTACCAGAAATGCTTTCACTTCTTCAATGTTGTTACGTATCCATTTGATTTCAAGCATTAATCTTCCTGCTCCTTTCCCGTTCTGAGTACCTTTAAGAGATTAGCTGTTTCTATGAAAGCCAGAGCTGACTCAGCTCCTTTATTTCCAGCTTTGCTACCAGCACGTAGAAGAGCCTGCTCAAGGGTGTCACATGTCAAAACACCAAAGGAGATAGGTGTTCTATGTGAGAGTCCTACTGTTGCGAGACCTTTTGCCATTTCGGAGGATACATATTCAAAATGGGGTGTATCACCTCTAATAACAGCTCCAAGAGCAATAATGCCATCAAACCGGCCTGAAAGGGCCGCCTCCTGAGCGACCAGGGGAAGTTCCCAAGCACCGGGAACCCAAATAATTTCGATGTTTTGATGTGAAACTTCATGACGCAATAAAATGTCTTTTGCCCCTTCGATCAACTTTGACGTAATGAGCTCATTAAAGCGTGAAGCTATTATACAGACCTTTAAACCAGTTCCAATAAGTTTTCCCTCTGATATCTTCATTCGTACGTTCCCCCCCTTTTTCTATCGGAGAATATCTTTTAGATGAAGCAAGTGTCCCAGCTTCTCTTCTTTTGTGTTCAAATAACGCTGATTGAATTCGTTGGGTTCTATTACAAGTGATACTCGTTCTGTAATTTTAAGGCCATATCCCTCCAGCCCCACTACTTTTCGGGGGTTGTTGGTCATCAGGCGAATGGAACTTAATCCAAGATCTCTCAAGATCTGTGCTCCAACCCCGTAATCTCTCAAATCTGCTTCATACCCAAGGGCCTCATTGGCTTCCACGGTATCGAGGCCTTTTTCCTGAAGTTGGTAGGCTTTTAATTTATTAACGATCCCTATGCCTCGCCCTTCTTGACGCATATAGAGAACCACGCCGCGGCCCTCTTCTTCGATTCTTGTCATGGCTGAATGAAGCTGTGGCCCACAATCGCACCGCAAAGATCCAAAAACATCTCCTGTTAAACATTCGGAGTGTACCCGAACAAGAACATCTTCTGCCTCTCGCACCTCGCCCTTTACAAGGGCAATGTGGACACGGTCCTGATCTTCATCCAAAACATCATGGTAGGCATGGGCAATAAAGTCACCATAGGCTGTGGGGAGTTTAACTTCGGCTACTTTTTCCACAAGTTGTTCCCTACAACTTCTATATCGAATCAACTCTTCAATAGAGATAATGCGGATGTCATGAGCTTCAGCAAACTTCAAAAGCTGAGGCAGACGGGCCATACTGCCATCTTGGTTCATGATTTCACAGATAACCCCCGCGGGATACAGACCAGCAAGCCGTGTAAGATCTACTGCAGCCTCTGTATGTCCAGCTCGTTTTAGAACTCCACCCTTGCGCGCTGCCAGTGGGAACATATGTCCAGGCCGCAAGAAGTCCTCCGATTTTGTGTTTGGATCAGCAAGAAGCCGGGCTGTAATCGCTCGTTCTGCCGCAGAAATACCTGTGGTGGTTCCTTCCCTGGCATCGACACTGACAAGAAAAGCCGTTCCGTGACGGTCTGTATTGTCTTTTGCCATTAATTCAAGATCCAAGCATTGGGCCCTTTCAGCAGTGATAGGTACGCACACAAGCCCTCTGGCCTCTCTTACCATGAAGTTGATAATCTCTGTGGTGGCCATTTCCGCTGCAACCACCAAATCGCCCTCATTTTCTCGGTTATCGTCATCAACTACAATAACCATCTTACCATTCTTTATATCCTCAATAGCTTCATCTATTGAACTAAAAAATTGCTCCCTTCGCTCGCTCATAAATGCCCCGATCCTTTCCTCTTTCAGATAATTTAACTCCAACCTATCTCTCTCAGACGCTCAATGGTGATATCTGCTGAAGACGTGGTGATTTTTTCATCTTTCAGGTAATTCATAAATTTTAATACATATTTGCCTAAAATGTCTGTTTCAATGTTGATTATTTCACCTTCCCGCACTGTGCCAAGGGTGCAACCAGCAAGTGTCACTGGGATAAGACCTACTGAAAACCAGTTTTGCGTCACATCTATAACAGTGAGACTGACGCCATCAAGGGTTACAGAACCTTTTACTACAATCATATCAATAATATCTTTCTCTGCCTCTATACGCATGATCCTGGTCGTTCCCATAGAAATAATTTCAGCAACAGCACCTGTCCCATCAATATGACCACTGACTATATGACCATCGAAACGACCGCCCGCCATAAGGGCTCTTTCCAAATTAACGGAACTACCTGTTTTTAATAAACGGAATTTCGTCCGTTTCTGTGTTTCTGGCATTATATCAGCAGTGAAAGATCTATTATCATGGGACGTAACAGTAACACACGCTCCTGAAACTGCAACAGATTGGCCAAGAACAAGTTCTGAAGCAATCATCGGTGCTTCTATTTTTAGACGAACCACATCATCTGCAGGTGTTATAGATACGAGCTTCCCTATGCACTCTATAAGTCCGGTGAACATTCTGGAACCCCCTCTATCCATATATCCCGCCCCGTTCTCGACATGTTAAGCACTCTAAAACGAATAAGCTTGTCCAAAGATGGTACTACAATTTCTTTAAAAAGAGAAATTCCCTGTCCCATTATAGTTGGTGCAATAAAAAGAGATAGGCCATCTATCAGCTTTTCCTGGATAAAAGCCGAAGCCAAAGTTGCCCCGCCTTCGACAAGAACAGAATTAAGTCCCCGTTCTCCCAGTATGATAGCCGCGCTTCTAAGGTCGACTCGATTGTTTTTTTCAGGAAGATAATAGATTTCTGCCCCTGCTTTAGAGAGCTGATCGTGTTTACCCATTTTTTGAGCAGAAATACCCGCCAGAATGATGGCTCCATCACCCCTTAAAATAGCAGCATCTGCTGGTGTGCGAAGCATGGTGTCCACCACAATCCGAATAGGTGACCTCCCAACGGTATGGCGAACTGTAAGAGAGGGGTCATCGCGAAGCACCGTTCCTACCCCAACCATAATGCCGTCATGCTCCGCCCGTAACAAATGAGCCTTATTCCGAGATTCTTCCGATGTGATCCATTGGCTTTCTCCGTTGGGAAGAGCTATTTGTCCATCTATAGTCGAGGCAGATTTTAAGGTGAACCAAGGGCGCTGATCCCTCACCCTCCGAATGAATCCTCTATTCACCCATTTGCACTCGTCTTCAAGAACACCTGTTTCTGTGATGAGTTGGTTCGATCGGAGTATTTCAACTCCTTTCCCATTTACAACTGCATTGGGATCAACCATCCCTATAACAACCCGACTTACTTTAGATCTCGCTAATTGTGGAGCGCAGGGAGGAGTTTTACCAAAATGAGCGCATGGCTCAAGATTGACATAGACAGTGGCACCTTTCGCGCCATCTCCCGCGCGCTGTAAAGCCTCTACTTCCGCGTGAGGCATTCCATAGGATCTATGATATCCCTCCGCTACAATTGTATCCTCTTTTACAATGACACAGCCTACCAGCGGATTGGGAGATGTCTGCCCCGTCCCGCGGCGTGCGAGACTTATAGCCCGTCTCATATAATATTCGTCGTCACGCCTCTGTTTCAGACTCATTGTCTTCACCTCTGAAAAATGCAGCTATATTTTTGGCTAAAACCGGACCTATCCCTTTAACTTGCATCAGCTCCTCAGGAGTTAGTACAGCTATTTTTTTGACGCTGCCGAACGAGGAAAGAAGAGAAGCAGCCATGTGTTTGCCTACTCCAGGGATTTCTTCCAGCACCGAACGCGTCAAAACCATGCCCCTTCCTCGCCTATGGCTCTTAATGGCAAAGCGATGGGATTCATCACGAACACGTTGTAAAAGGCGAAGGACCGGATCTGTCCAATCAAGACGAATTGGCGGTTCTTTTTCGTTATGGTATATCAGTTCCTCCCTTTTCGCCAGGGAAATGGCAGGTATCTTTTCCATTTTCAATTCAGAAAGGGCTTTTTTCGCAAACTCCAGCTGTATAGGGCCGCCATCTATGAGAATAAGCTGAGGAAGAGGTTCGTTATTTTCAAGCATCTTGCTATAGCGACGTTTTACAACTTCTTCAATAGATCGAAAATCATCGATACCTTCAACGGTCCGTACTTTAAATCGCCTGTATAGAGAGGGGTTCGAAACCCCTTGTTCAAAGACCACTACGACACCATAGGTTTCGTGACCAGCCATATGGGAAATATCAAATCCGTCGATTCGCCATGGAAGGGTATCCATATGGAGAAGGCACTGCAATTTATTCAGAGCTTCCCATGTTTCACTATCGATATCCTCGCGAAGACTAGAAGATATCCGTTGACGGGAGAGGCGCCATATGGCGCTAATAGCATCACGGTGGCGTGCAGCTTTTTCAAAATCAAGGGAGTGCGCGGCTTCTTCCATCCGCTTTCGTATTCGTTCTACAAGTTCGGAAGATTGTCCTGTTAAAAGCAGAATAACATCGTCAACCCTTTCTCTGTACTCTGTTTCACTGCAAAGTGCTGCACAAGGTGCAAGACATCTTCCAAGGGAATAATTGAGACAGGGCCTTTTTTTCTTATCTGGCTTCACTTCTGCCTTACAACTCCGAAGGGGGAAATAACGTTCAGCCACTCTTAAAAGCGCCCTAACATCTTTTGCGCTGATAAAGGGACCTAGATATGTTGCGCCGTCGTCATCCTTATGCCGGGTAATTACAAGCCGCGGGAACGCGTCATCCGTTATTTTAATATAAGGGTAGCGTTCATTCATTTTGAGATCTATATTGAAAAAGGGCTTGTATTTTTTAATAAGGCGTGACTCTACAATAAGGGCCTCCGCTTCTGTTTCAGTTCGTATAACAGATATATCAGCAATGCTTTCTACAAGTTTACGCAAACGGGGAGAAGCAAAACCCTCATGTCTAAAATAAGACGACACTCTTTTTCGAAGGGATTTTGCTTTGCCTACGTATATTACTTTCCCTTCCTCGTCGCGCATGATATAAACCCCAGGGCGAAGGGGAAGATTTCTTATCGTATTTTTCAATTTTTGGTTTATCATTAGATCACCATTATATGAAGTATAATATGGTTTCTAAGCTCTATCTTCCTTTTATATGACTCCATATTATAATGTATTCTAACAAACGGAGGTGAATAGAGTGAGTTTAATGCTCTATAACGATTTAACGCGAAAAAAAGAACCTTTCATCCCTTTAAAAGAGGGAGAGGTGGGCTTTTATAGTTGTGGGCCAACAGTATACGATTTTTTCCATATAGGAAATGCTCGCCCATTTATTGTTTTCGATGTATTCCGCAGGTATCTTGAGGACATTGGCTACAAAGTAGTTTTCGTCCAGAACTTTACCGATATTGATGACAAGATGATCAATAGGGCCAACGAAGAAGGCATCACCGTTAAAGAATTGGCAGATGCTTTCATCAAAGAATATTTTGAAGATGCTGATGCTCTGGGTGTTCGGCGGGCCGACATTTATCCTCGAGCTACTGATCATATGAAAGAGATTGTAGAAGTGGTTCAAACTCTTATTGATAAGGGACATGCATACGTTGTGGACGGGGACGTTTTTTTCAGTGTCGAAAGTTTTCCGGGATATGGCAAGTTGTCAAAACAGAGTATAGAAGACTTACAATCAGGCTCACGTATAGATGTGAACGAACAAAAACGTCATCCCCTTGATTTTGCCCTGTGGAAAGCCCAGAAACCTGGAGAGCCCGCATGGGAAAGTCCATGGGGTCTGGGACGTCCGGGATGGCATATTGAGTGCAGCGTTATGTCGACTAAGTATTTAGGAAACACTTTCGATATCCACTCTGGCGGAAGCGACCTTATCTTCCCCCATCACGAAAATGAGGTAGCACAGGCAGAAGCCGCCACTGGAATGCAGTTTGTGCGATTTTGGCTCCATAATGGATATCTATTGATAGACAAGGAAAAAATGTCGAAATCCCTGGGAAACTTCCTTACTGTACGAAATGCTCGGAAGAAGTACTCTCCCCTCGCTATTCGCTACTTTATGCTGAGTGCCCATTATCGTTCCCCCATTAATTTTTCAGAGGAAGGGCTGAATCAGGCGACAGGTGCCGTAGAGCGGCTGCGCAATTGCTGGACAGACCTTGAGTATGCCCTTCAGTCTCGGGAACAGAAAGAAAAGGATGATACAGAAGCATTCCTTAGCGAGATTAAACAGGCTGAAACAAAATTCTATGAAGAAATGAACGACGATTTTAACACAGCAGGAGCTTTGGGTTCGGTTTTCGAAGTTGTTCGCCTGATAAATACGTATCTTAAAGATAACAGTTCAATCGATTTTAAAGTTTGCAAAGCTGCCCAAACATTCTTTACAAAAATCGATGGGATTATGGGCATCATGGGTCTTGAATCAGAGAAGGAAGAATTGGATACTTCTGAAATAGAATCCATGATAGAAGAACGCACCGCTGCGCGTAAGGCAAGGGACTTTGCAAAGTCAGATGCCATACGAGACCAATTAGCAGAAAAGGGTATCATCCTTGAAGATACCCCCGAAGGAACCAAATGGAAGAAGCAGCTGTCCTAACAAAGGGACAAAGACTTTAAGCGGGAGCTATAATTACTCCCGCTTTTCTTTTCCATATTTTTTCTCAAGAAAAATAATCAATGGAATGCCAAGAAAAGCGCACGCAACAATTTCGCCAAGTCCCACATAAAGGGCCGTATAAATAAAGGGCATTTTTGCTAGAATCGACAGATATCCCCCCACCACAAGGCTATTAACCACTACCGGTGGAACTGCGGCGAGATAGGGAGTGGGCATGCGGCTTGTAATTATGGCCGCTATAAGGGTCGCTGCGCTCCCAAAGACTACATCGATGATGCCGAAGCCCCCGGCAAAATTGGCTATAAGGCAGCCTATGAAGAGTCCGGGTATGGCCTGCGGCCAGAGATAGGGCAAAAGTGTCAGGGCTTCTGACACTCTAACTTGTATTGGGCCATAAGAGATGGGAGCCAGAATTATGGTTACTGTAGCGTATATAGCAGCTATGAGAGCCGAAATTACTATGTTTTTAATCGTTAAAAATTCTTTCATCCTTTCATTCATTAAACAAATCTCCTTTAGAAAGATTAAGGGCCTGGAAATGATTCCCAAACCTATCGGGCCGAAAGAGATACTCTTTATATATTGGCTTCGGCCAATTTTAAAATGGTGCCAAGCGCAATATCTACACCTTTTTTCAGCTGCTCATAATCTGTCCACTCTTCGGGACAGTGACTTCTACCACCTTTACTGGGCACGAAGAGAAGACCGACCCTGGTTAAACTTGCCATAATCATGGCATCGTGGCCGGCACCACTCACCATAGTGCGATAACTAATTCCTCTATGGTTTGCTTCCTGCTCAAAGATACCCCGTATTTTTTTATCGAGGTGAATAGGCGGAACCGAGATTTTCCTCTCCATATGAACGGAAACCCCCATGCGGGCGGATACTAATTCCAGTGTTTTTTTCATCTCTTTCACAATATCTTCTATATTGCGTTGCTCCACAGAGCGGATATCAACAGTGAAAAATGCTTTTCCAGGAACAATGTTGGCGCCTCCTGGATAGATCTGCATTATACCTACAGTTCCCACAGTTCCTTCCCCTTTAGCATAGGCAACATCGTGCACTGTCTTTGCCACTTCAAGAGAAGCCAGAAGGGCATCTTTTCTCATGTGCATGGGAGTTGTTCCCGCATGATCTGCCCGCCCCTCAATTTCTATATCAAATCGAGTTATACCAACTATGGTGCTCACAAAACCCGCATCAAGGGTTTCAGACTCAAGCACTGGACCCTGCTCGATATGAAGCTCAATAAAGGCCTTTAAGTCTTCAGGGTTACGAACAGCGTCTTTTACTTTAAGAGGGTCGAGGCCAAAGTCCTGAAGAGCTTTTTCAAGAGAAATGCCATTAGCATCACGAAATGTTTTTATTTCATTATTAGATACTTGTCCAGCCATGGCTCTGCTACCGTAAAGGCCTGCGCCAAATCGTGTGCCTTCCTCTTCGATCATAGCTACAAACTCAATAGGGTTTTCTGTGGAAATATTATTTTCATGAAGAATCCTTGCTACTTCCAGGGCTGCCGCAACTCCAGCAGGCCCATCAAAGTTCCCGCCATTTTTTACTGAATCAAAGTGAGAACCGATCATTACAATTGGAGCTCCCTCACCAACGCCATCTCTTCGCCCACAGATGCTGCCTGCCGCATCTGTATAAACATGCAGCCCCGCCTTTCCCATTTCAGAACAAATGTATGCTCTAGTTTTTCTATCTTCTTCAGTAAAGGAAAGCCGTGTCATTCCATTACCAGGTGTGGCTGTATATTGAGCCATGGTTTCTATATCACGCTGAATTCTTGAAATTTTGCTTTCAAGCATTTTCATTCTCTCCTTTCTGTTGTTTCATGAACATGTGCAAGAAAATTATGCCACATGTAGTTGGAGAGTTAAACCCCGCATACTTAACCAAAACGTAAATCTACGGGTGGACTTTTTTCATATTCACCTTTAGAATTATCAATTGTCTATGGAGGCGAGTGGTCTCTGGTGAGGCCCCCGGGCTTCAAACCCGGCCGAGAGGCGGCATTGGCTGTCTTTGGTGAGTTCGATTCTCACACGCCTCCGCCATTTTTTTACGGAGCCTTGCTATTACAGACTTTTCAGAAGCCGATTACTGGAATTTGCACCCTTAAAGCCTTATAAACACTTTGCTACACACACTTACCACAGTGTAGTTAAACAGTATAAAATGTGGACATTAAAAGTTTGTCTTTGGCTTTTATATGCAACATTATCGATATGCTATTCATTTTACTGTTGCTATTAACCCTATGGTGTCAAAATATTGGTTATTTTCAGCCTTCATCATTTCTATATCTCTTTTCGCGTATGGATTGTCACATTCTAACCAATCTTCCCATGCATTTTTATGACAAGACAAAGATAGGCTCTGCTCTATTTTCACCTTCTTAGACTCTTCCCATAAAGAACGCCACCAACTTCTTGAATAAAAATTCATGTCTTCATCTTGCCAATAAGGTTTCAATACCTCAGGAACATCATTAAAAAAATCTTTTTGCAATCCAGGAATGGCAACTGCTATAATGCCGCCTTTTTTAGTCAAAGGAACTATATATTCGTCCAAGAAGCTTCTTTTAGCACCAAAATAATGATATGCATCTATACTAATGATCGCATCAAAAAAACCTTTAGCATAGGGCAATTCGTGAGCATCTGCATGAATTGGAATAATTTTATGATCAAGCTGAACAAGTTTGAACCGCTCATAATTTTCTGTCGCATTAATCCATAGGTCTGTAGCAAATACTTCAACATCATATATCCCTGCTAGAAAAATTGACGTTAGTCCTCTGCCGCAACCCAAATCTAAGACACGCATCTCCGAATGTAATTCTACTGATGCCAAAAGCTCTTCAAGAATTCTGACACAATTGGGCCCCATCATGTTCTGAAGCAAGAATTCCCTAGTAAATAAATTTTCTCTTTTGGTTCCCATTTTTACACTCCTCTCTTATCTACGGGGTTATTTCTTTATACCACCTACTGAGAAAAAGGAAGACCTCCTTCATGTTTCTGAAACAAACAAAAGCCACAAGATTCAATCTCATGGCTCTTTTCATCAAGAGTTACATTCAGTATTTCTTATTATCTTATAGATCGTCTTAGAAAAAAGACAATGCAATTTTGCACGTTGCTCCACAGTTACTTCGTGTTTGCACTTTGCGAATATTTTCAGCTTACGAGCAACTATAGTTTTCTTAGTCTTCTTTACTTCTCCTCACACCTTTTTATTACATTCCTTACGAGGGATATAAATATATTCTCCTTCAACATAGTTTTAAATAACATTGGTAAACTGGCTGTTCGTATTTAAAACCCGAGATTACGCTGTGCTTTTGTGAATCTTTCGTGCCCTGCCTGGCAATACCACTTTGCAGCTGTCTGAATATCTCCTCTAACTCTGGCTTCATTACCTTTTTGCATCGCTATTTCTGCTGAATTTGAAAAAGTAATGCCTGAAAATAATATGACCCCAAAGAATAAAAGCGTGAGAAGAAATACTGTCTTCTTCATCCCATTTCCTCCTATATATAATATTTCGAACACCTTGGGAATAGTTCGTTTCTGAGGTTATAGAAACACACCGTACTATTATTAATATTGTACAGTTATTTAATAAAATTTCAAGGTTCGTGTAGGTGAATTTTTTTAATCTTTTATTTTCTAACCTTTTAACTTGAGAGGTGTTTCTTTTCTCATGCTGTGATATTATTAAAGTCACCCTGTTTTTTGGCCCCATTGGTATACTAAATATCAAGGAGGTTAGGAGAGATGAGTGTCAAAAATGCTATGACAATAGAGTTTTTGCGTTCCGCTTATGGCGGCGAAAGCATGGCTCACATGCGATATCTTATATGGGGAGAAATAGCTCGAAAAGAAGGCTTCCCCAATATCGCAAAACTTTTTGAAGCCATAGCCTATGCGGAGTGGGTTCATGCAAGAAACCATTTTACAGTGCTTAATGGCAATGTAGCAGACAACTCTGTGATGGCAGGGGGGGTTTTTGGGAACAAGGTGACAGCAGAAAATCTTATCGGAGCCATTATAGGCGAAGATTTTGAAGTTGATCAAATGTACCCAGTCTATCTGGAAACAGCTAAATTCCAGGGGGAAAAGGATGCGGCAAGATCCTTTACCTATGCTTTAGAAGCAGAAAAAATTCATTCCAAGCTTTTTTCAAAGGCTCAAGCAGCGGCAAAGGGCGGCATTGACCTAGAGTTGAAAGCTGTTCTTGTTTGTCCTGTCTGCGGGCATACAATTCTCAATGAAGCACCAGATAAATGTCCCGTGTGCGGACTTGCCAAAGAGAAATACCAGAAATTCTGAATAAATAAAAGAACAAAAGAAGGGCCTCGATGAAGTGCACCTCTAGCGGAACATTATGAGGCCCCTCTTTTTATGAGATTGATATTCTCTTAACTCCTTCTTTTTCAAGAAGGGCTTTGATTCTTTCTCTTTGGTCACCCTGAACCATTATTGTTTCATTTTCGATGCTGCTTCCACATCCTAACTGTTTCCGCAGATATTTTGCGAGTAAATCTTTTTCCTCAAGGGTTCCGCTGGCAGTCTCAACAAGAGTAACTGTTTTGCCCCCTCTTCCCTTTCTTTCGATCCTTATTGCGACTTTGCCTGAGAGAGTAGTTTTAAAAGAAGAAGCTGTATCCTTCTTGGGTTCTTTCTTTTCATGATGATCGGATTCATAAGCAGTTCTTTTAAAAACATCACGAAAAGCCGTGTTATATAATTCCTCTTCTTCAAGAGAGTGTTTATTTTTCTTAAAACGTGCCATTTCACATCGTCCTTATAAGGCTTTTAAATAATCTATTGTTGATCGTATGATATCTCCTTTTTCCGAGAGCACTATTTGTCCCTCAAAGGGGAATTTTTTTCTTGAGAAGACAAAGGGGGCAATTTGCAGATAAAAGAGATTCATGTCATGGAGGGTAAAGCTTTCATCAATGTCATACCATTCAACTACCCCCTCTTCACCACTCTTCAAGTCACCTGAATATGAACGGCAAGTAAAGTAAAAAGTGAGAGTTTCTTGAGGGTTGTTTTCCTGGTAATTATGAACCATACCAGCAAGTTCAAGAGAACACGGCGTCAGCCCTGTCTCTTCCTCAACTTCTCGAATGCATGCCTGGGAAAGACTCTCTCCATGTTCTTTCTTGCCTCCAGGCACAGTAAGGGTATTTGCATAGGGTTCTTTTGTTCTGCGGATTAAAAGAATTTTATCTTTGTCGATAATAAAGCAAAAAACAATGATTGTGTTGTTTCCGTAGTGTTCGCAACTCATGGGGTTCCTCCTACCATCTAAACACCTGCTCCTTATTTTTTTTAGAGAGTTCTTTTTCCCCTGTCGTAAAAAGTGGCATTGGATCGACAAGTTGTCCTTGAAGTGCCATCCCAAAATGAAGATGAGGCCCTGTAATACGTCCTGAAACTCCACTCTTAGCGATGAGATCCCCCCTCCTGACATGCTCTCCTGCCTGAACCAGTGGCTTCGATAAGTGACAATATAGAGAAACAACTCCAGAGCCTGAATTAATATATATAACATGCCCGCTGAAATAGTGTTCAGCGACAAGAGTTACAATTCCGTCTGCCGCTGCATAAACGTCTGTTCCCGCTGACGCCCGTAAGTCTATTCCCGTATGAGGGTTAGAAGGTTTTCCATTGAGGACTCGCCTTTTACCATAAGTGCTTGTTATCATACTGTCAACAGGTTTTAAAAAAGGCAAATCCCAAAATCGCTCTTGTCGGATATCGAGTAATGTTTGCCGAACTACTCTTTGCTCCTCTTTTATTCTGACGAGTTCGTGACGGGGTGGCACAACCATTTTTTCAGGCAGCGTAAGAAGCTCGCGAGGATAGCTTTTAGCCAGAATTTCTACAGGCACTGCAAACTTCTCCTCTTTTCCGTTCATAAAGAACTCCATACGAAAGGTAGCCCGCCCTGGAGATGCTGTTTTAGCGCTCGTCCCCATGAGCAGAGACTGAGAGTAAGAGGTTTTTTCAGAAAAGTGAATAGGTATCTGTTGTCCGCACCAGTAGGCTTTTCCTTCCAGTGGCAGTTGCGACGTTTTCAAGTGAATAATAAAGGGCATTCCTACTTCCACTGAAGGGGGGAAAGACACCTTGATCTCTCCTCCGTAGGCCACCTTCCCAAAAGTCAGAAGCATAAGGATCAAGAGGCCGCAAAAAAGTTGTTTAAATCGCGGCGCAAAGAATTTAGTCATGAGGCTACTATCTCCATAATAAGGTTTTGGTCTAAAGGTTTGATGCTCTGAAGAGTTACAGCATGCTCAAAGTAAAAGATCGCCTGTTGAAGCTTCTCTTCCTTTGAATAATAGATGTCCAGCAGCGGGTCGCCTTTTTCTACATAATCCCCTATTTTAGCGATAAGATGGACAGCAACTTTCAAGTCAATATGTTCTTCTTGGCGAGTGCGCCCACCCCCTATGCGTTTTACGCCCTCTCCTATGGACCGGGCGTTAAGATCACTCACAAAACCAGATTCTGAAGCAAAGACTGTATATTTTTTTTCGGCTGGTTTTAGAACCTTCTCAGGGGAGTCGCATACTGCCCCGTCTCCCTGTTGAGCAATTATGAGCTCCTTGAATTTCTCCAAAGCTTTTCCGCTTTTAAGGGTATTTTGTGACATTTCTATTCCTTCTGCCAGCGACGTTGCTTTTCCACCTAGATAAATCATGGTTCCAGCAAGATTGAGAGACAGCGTTTCTGTGTCAGATGGCCCCGCTCCCTGAAGAACACGGATGGCTTCGTACACTTCCATGCTGTTTCCTACCCATTTCCCAAGAGGTTGGTCCATTGCGCTTATTACGGCCATGCTGGGACGTCCCAACGATGCGGAAAGAGAAACAAGAGCTTCGGCCAGGTCACGTGCCCCAGAGAAGGTTTGCATAAAGGCACCTCTTCCGCATTTGACATCAAAAACAAAGCTTGACGCTCCCCCAGCTATTTTTTTACTGACTATGCTGCTGCATATGAGAGGAAGAGAAGGAACGGTAGCCGTCACATCCCTCAGCGCATAAAACTTTCCTTCGGCAGGAGCTAGCTCCAGCGAGTGGCCAGAAATTGCGCATCCTATTCTGTGTACCTGGTTCATAAAGGCTTCTGTAGAAAGATGTACGTTCATCCCTGGAATGGCTTCCAGTTTGTCCACCGTTCCACCTGTAAAACCAAGGCCACGCCCTGAAAGTTTAGCTACTGAAACTCCTGAAGCTGCTACAAGAGGAACTACCACAAGTGTGGTTTTATCTCCTACTCCTCCTGTACTGTGCTTGTCTGCCGCTTTAAAACCTTGAGGGAAGGATACAACGTGGCCAGAATGAGCCAAAGCTAGTGTTAGAGTTTTAAGCTCTTCAGTGCTCAGCCCCTTATGATAAACAGACGTAAGCCAGGCACTGACCTGATAATCCGGAATGGTTCCCTGATGAAACTGATTTACAAAAGTTTCGATATCCGCAGCTTTATGAACCATACCGTCTCTTTTCTCTTCGAGGAAAGAGAGAATATCAAACATGTTCCTCACCTATTTTGCGCAAAAGGCCCTTCAATAGAATTGTCAATTTTCCCGTTGCCTTTTCCATTTCACGAATAACTTCCTCTTCTGACAATTTCTGAGAGGTAACTCCAGCAGCATAGTTAGCTACACAAGAAACTGCAAAGACCCGCATGCCCATTGAATGAGCGACTATTGTCTCCGGTACTGTAGACATGCCCACCACGTCGGCCCCTAACGTCCTGGCCATCCGTATCTCTGCGGGGGTTTCGTAGGAAGGGCCTGTAAAGGCAATATATACTCCCCGGCGAACTGTAAGATTGTTTTCTCTTGCAGATGCTTCTGCCATATCAAGAAGTTCCCTGTCATATGTATATGACATGTCAGGGAAGCGTTCTTCTTTTTCTGAGAAAACAGTCCCAATGAGAGGGTTAGTTCCCATATAGTTGATGTGGTCATAAAGCACAACCATGTCGCCAGGCAAGTATGCGAGATTGATCCCGCCAGAAGCATTGCTGGCTATATAACAAGAAATTCCCCATTCACCAAAAACTCTCACTGGGAATGTGATGTCTTTCATTGAATAACCTTCGTAAAAATGCATTCTGCCCTGCATAACGGCAACGTAAACATTATCCAAAAAGCCAAAGACCAGTCGGCCCGCGTGGCCTGGGGCAGTGGAAAGTGGCCAGTGAGGAATTTCCGTATAAGGGATAACGATAGGATCTTTAATGGAGTCAGCAAGACCTCCGAGACCGGAACCTAAAACAAGCACAGCTTTAGGGGTTGTAGAAACCCTCTCGCTTATGTATGAGAGTGCTTCCGCTACTTTTTTATTGTATTCCATAAGAGACACCTCCGAAATTAAGCTCGTGGATGAGTCTTATCATATATGTCCCGAAGCTCCAGGTCAAAATGAACATATTTTTCAGTGGTAGCTATGGTAGCATGCCCTAACAACTCCTGGAGGGTACGGAGATCCATTCCTCGCCGCAATAAATGAGTAGCAAATGAATGGCGCAAAATATGAGGAAAAAGTCGGGAGGAGGAAATTCCTGCCGCAGCTCCTCTCTTTTTTACAATCCTCCATATATCCTCTCGTCTTAGGGGATTTCCAGTCTTAGAAATAAATAATTCCTGAACATGTGCATCTGGACGTGCTTTTTCCATGTAAAAACCTACGCGGCGGCTGACTTCTCCAAGGAAGGGGATTATTCGCTCTTTCCCACCCTTGCCAAAGATTCGCAGTGTCCGGCCTGAGAAATCTATATCTCTCAAACAGATAGTACAAAGCTCACTTGCTCTCAACCCGCAACCATAGGCAGTTTCAAGAATCGCTCTGTCACGAAGAGCCAGAAAGGAGTTACCAGAACAGGCCTCAAAAATTCTCTCCACTTCTCCCTCATTTAATATATGAGGCAGGCTGTCCCCCTTTAAAGGGAGGGTTGGCAATGTAACTTCTTCTTCCACCAATTTTTCACTGTCGAGATATCGCAGCCATGAACGAAGGGATGCAATTGCACGCTGCTGGGAAGAACGCTTTTTACCTTCTTCGTGTAAGGATCGCTGATATCTTTCTAAATAAGTTTGATTGGGGGGGTAGGCTGGTTGATCATTTTTATCGCAAAAATCCAGCCAGGCCTTGATATCACGATTATAGGCCAAGATCGTGTTTTCACTGCATCCTCTTTCAAGAAAGAGATAATCAAGAAAATCATCAAGCAATTGGTCGTATTCAAACTTTACCATGGGATATTATTAAAAAAGGGCTGGTTATGCCAGCCCCTTCCTCCTGCTAAGTTATTTATGAGTCTTTGAGGTAATTTAAGAGCCAGGATAGGGCTCCAAAAGTTTTACAGTCCCGAATGGATCCATCTTTCAATAGCCTGGGGATATCATCCACACTTACAGTTTCTACTACAATTTCTTCATCATCATCTTGTTCAAGAGATGACGGGCAGAGATCTAGGGCAAGAAAGATGACAAGAACTTCGTCACTGAACCCTGGGGAAGTGAAAAATCGCCCAATTTCCATCAGTTCTCCGGGGTAATATCCTATTTCTTCCTGAAGCTCCCTAATGGCCGTGTCTTTAAATGTTTCGCCTTCTTCAACTATCCCTGCCGGAATCTCAAGTATTTTTTGTTCAAGGGCATAGCGAAATTGCTTAACCAGCAGTACTTCTTTGTCACTTGTCAAAGGAATTACCGCTACTGCCGGTTCATGTTCTACCACTTCTCGTACTACTCTTTTGCCAGAGGATAAACGGACATTATCCACTCTAAGGTCAAGGATCTTTCCTCTATAGACGACATTTCGTGATAGAACTTTTTCGACGGAATTCATTTATCAACCTAGAATCTTTCTCGCAATTTCCTTCCCTTTAGCAAAAGCCTCGAGGTTCATTGGAAGAAATTGTGGTTTCCTTTTCCCCAATTTATCTTTTATTGTTTCGATACACGTTTCTTCTTCAACAATTCCTGTAGCTTCGACTAAGGCCCCCAAAGCAACAATATTAGCCACTTTGTCGCTGCCTAGCTCTGCTGCTACTGAGTTAGCCGGAACAGCAATAATCTTAATGTCAGTGCGGGGATTCTCATATGTCACAAGATCACTATTGTATATAAGAACTCCGCCTTCCCTGACTGATTTTACAAATTTGGTAAGAGAGGGCTGGTTCATAATAACAACAGCATCGGCTTCCGCGACAACAGGAGACGCAATTTCTTCACTGCTTAGAACAACACCGCAGTTTGCTGTACCGCCTCGCATCTCAGGGCCGTAGGATGGAATCCACGTTACATGAAGTCCCTGGGCTATGCCAGTATATGCTACCAACTGGCCAAGCACCATTACACCTTGTCCGCCAAATCCCGCCGCGATGAGGCTTCTATCATATTTAACAGTCATTGTGTCTGCCTCCTACTCGTAATCCTTAAACAGACCAAGGGGATAGTAGGGCATCATTGAATTCACAGTCCATTCAAAAGCTTCCACGGGTCTCATTCCCCAATTAGTAGGGCAGGATGAGAGAATTTCAACGAAGGAAAACCCCTTCTTATCGATTTGATACTGGAAAGCTTTTTTCAGGGCCTGTTTTGCTCTGATTATATATTTAGGCTGTGCCACTGTAACCCTCTCTATGTAGCCAGGAGTAGCAAGTGAGCTCAAAAGCTCGCAAACCCGTATGGGATAGCCGCTGACTTTGGGGTCTCTTCCCAGAGGACAGGTTGTCGCTCTCTGGCCTATAAGAGTTGTTGGTGCCATCTGGCCGCCTGTCATGCCGTAAATGGCATTATTGATAAAAACAACAGTAATATTTTCGCCCCTGTTCGCGGCATGGATAATTTCTGCTGTTCCAATAGAGGCAAGGTCCCCATCTCCCTGATAGGTAAAAACTACCTTATCTGGACGAACACGTTTCAACCCTGTTGCCACTGCCGGAGCTCTTCCATGTCCCGCCTCGCAAAAATCTGTATCTATATAATCGTACATCATGGCGGCGCATCCCACTGGCGCTACTCCGATAGTATCCTTTTGAATATTAAGCTCATCGATGATCTCACAGACAAGACGGTGGGCTATGCCATGTCCGCAGCCAGGACAATAGTGGGTATGTACTTCAGGCATCCATGCTTTAGGGCGTTCATATACCTTTACTTCTTTCATCGCATTATCCCTCCCTACTCCAGGCCGAGCAAATTTCTGCACTGCTGTTCAATTTCTTTTACGGAAGGTGACATGCCGCCGGATCGACCATAGAAACTAACTGGGATTTTACATCCGGTTGCAACTTTCACATCGTCCACCATTTGTCCGCAGTTCATTTCTGCCACAAGAATATTCTTTACGGTCTTAGGCAGCTTTGCAAAGTCTGCGTAAGGATAGGGCCATAGGGTGATGGGCCTAATCAGACCGACCTTGTGACCTTGTTCTCTAAGATTGTTGATAACAGAACGAGAGATACGGGCTGTTGTTCCATAAGCTGCTATGACCAATTCTGCGTCCTCAGTCATATAGCTTTCACATCGAGACTCTCTTTCTTTTATTAAAGCATATTTCTTCTGAAGATCTTTATTGTGGTTCTCAAGGGCTTCCGGAGAGAGATACAAGCTTTTAAGTGAACTTCGTTTCCCGCCTCTTTCTCCCATGTATCCCAATGCCCATTCAGAAATATCTGGTACATCCTTATCGACGTAGGGTTTTATTTCAACAGCTTCCATCATCTGCCCCATAAAGCCGTCGGCAAGAATAAGCACGGGATTGCGGTAACGCAAAGCAAGCTCAAATGATTCCTGTGTAATATCGACCGCTTCTTGTAGGGTGCTTGGGGCCATTACTATCAAGTTGTAATCGCCATTCCCGCCACCCTTGGTAGCCTGTAAATAATCTGCCTGGGATGGTAGGATCCCACCAAGGCCTGGCCCTCCTCGCATAACATTTACAATAACAACTGGGATTTCAGCTCCAGCCATATAGGTTATTCCTTCTGACATGAGAGAGATTCCAGGACTGGACGATGTTGTCATAACCTTATGACCAGTTGCACCGCCTCCCATGATCATATAACTGGCCGCCACTTCACTTTCAGCTTGCACGAAGGTTCCGCCAATCTCTGGCAGATGGGCTGACATGTATTCGGGAATTTCATTTTGCGGTGTAATAGGGTAACCAAAGAAAAATTTGCAGCCAGCCTGTATGGCTGCCTCTGCAATGGCTTCAGTTCCTTTCATCAGTACGCGTCCCATTAGATTTTCCACCTCCAGAAAACGTTAGCCTTCAACGACCTTAAATACTTCGATCGCTGCGTCAGGACATGAGGTTGCACACATTGCGCACCCAATACATCCTTCTTTGAATTGCTCAACCGGCCTATGCCCTCTGCTATTAATTTTTTCTGATATTCGCAGAACTTTGACAGGACAGGCAGCGACACAAAGCCCACAACTCTTGCAATACTCTTCAAGAACGTTAATACGTCCTTTTGCCATTACGTGACACACCCCTTCCCCATTTAGTTCGACTCTTCAGTCTGACGCGACCACATAAAACCATCTTCCCATGGAAGAAGCATATATCTCGAGAGAGGCCATATCGGGACAGGGTATCCCTCTCCCAAGACTCTTTTTACATCAGGAACTAACGACGGATTAACACCTGCATAAAGAACTGGCAGATCGAGGTTCTGCCCAGCATCATAGACGGTTTTTATTCCTTCTATAGCATCGTGGACTGTTGTTTCATGCATAAGGTGAGAATTACTTATAAGAGCACCCACTTCCAGCCCGCAAATACTCTCCATTTTTTTCATCATTTTCTGGATTCTTGTTACGCTGGCGGTCTGAGGGCGAAACGCGTTTACTACAAGGATAAGCCGATAACCAACTTTTTTGATAATAGGTTCAAATTGCTTTAGTGCCAAGGCCCCTTCTGCATCCCCTCCTATATCCATAAGGAGGCGTGTACTTTCATCATGGAGAGCCCAGTCCACCTTGGGTGTTACAAGGGACATATCAAGCCATTTCGCTTGTTCAGGCATGGTTATGACAGATAGCCCCTTTTTTTCAAGAACGTCGCTTACCTGACGTATACAAAAATATGGATTAATAATGTCAATATCAGCAATCGTTACTTTCTCCCCAGCCTCTAAAAGGGCAAGGGCCATATTCAAAACCCATTCGGTTTTTCCTGAACCGAGGGCACCTGTAACCGCTACAGCTTTTGGCCATTCATAAAGGCGAATTAAACTAGCAAGAAGAGTAAGTCTGTTATTCAACAAAGTTGTCCCCCTTCTTTAAACGAATGCCTCTGCTCCATTCTGAACCTGATTGAACTCGGCGGCCTTCTGGCTGAACCTCAAGAAGAAGAACTGCGCCTTCTTGCAATGCTACGAGAGGATTCCCTTCTATAAAACCAAGTACTTCGCCTGGTTTTCCTGTCCCTTCACAAACAGATGTTTTCCAAATTTTAAGCCTGCGTTTTTTATAAAAAATAAAGGCCCCCGGTTGGGGATTCAGAGCTCGAACCGTGTTGTGGAATCTCTGTGCATCAAAACTCCAAGAAAGCTGAGTTTCTCTTTTTTCTATTTTTGAAGCATATGTAACTAATTTAGAATTTTGTAACGTTGTTATATTAGTACCCTCATTACAAGATTTTACAACTACTTTCAGTAAATTGCTACCCTCTTCCGCTAACCTCTGAAATAGGTCCCCCGAGGTTTCATCTGGCCCTATCTCTATTTGGGTCTGTCCGAGAACGGGCCCAGCGTCCATTTCCTCCACCAGTCTAAACACTGTCACACCTGTTGCTTTTTGTCCATCCATCAAGGCTCTCTGGATGGGAGCGGCACCTCGATATTGAGGTAGAATGGAGGGGTGGATGTTGAGGCAGCCCCATAAGGGGGTGCTTAAAAATGGTTCCTGGACCTTCTGTCCAAAATCAACAACGATGACGCAATGGGGTGGAGATTCGAGAAGAACTCTTTTTAGTTCCTCGTCTTTTGAAAGTTTATCTGTCCGAAAAACGGATCTGTTCAATTTTGTCGCTGTTTCTTCTACATATGAAGGTCTTTCCCCCATCCCTCTGCCTCCACGCTTAGGCATGCCAGTAATAATTCGATCAAAATGCATATTACATTTCGAAACAAGATGTTCAAGGCAAAAAGCCGCAAATGAACCCGTTCCTATAAACCATATCTTCATTATTAGCGTTCATCCTTTGCATGCTGTCTCATTCTTTTCCGTATGATATTCTTTTTCAAGGGAGAAAAATGGTCGATCAAAAGCCTCCCTTCAAGATGGTCCATCTCATGAAGAAAAGCTCGGGCAAGAAAATCTTCAGCTTCTATTGTCAGTTTCTCCCCATGTTCATTATAAGCCTCAATTACTACATGACGGGGGCGAAGAACATTCCCGAATATTCCCGGGAAACTCAGGCACCCCTCTTCACTAACCTGCTCGCCATCGGCTTTTAAAAGGATGGGGTTAATGAGGACATAAAGAGTTTCATCATAATATACAATTGCCAGCTTTTTTGATACGCCCACTTGGGGGGCTGCAAGTCCTACACCGTCCGATTCAAGCATAATAACCTTCATTTCTTCAATGAGATCCATTAGTTTTGAATCAAACAGGTCTATGGCTTCTGTTTCTTTTCGCAAAACAGGATCTGGATAGGTTCGAATCAGAAATTTTTTCAAGATCTTGCTCCTCTAAATTAAGACTTTTCAAAATTTTATTCACTAAAAAGGGCTGCTGGTTCCAGCAGCCCTTCCCTTTATTTAGCGATTAAGAAAGTCTTTCAAGACATCCCCGATAGTAATCGAGGGCTCTTCTTCATGGAATGTTGGCTGCTGTTTTTGCCTGCTCTCTTCTGCTTTCTGAGCGAGACGTTTCTTTTTCTCTTCTTCTCGATTCTTACGAATCTCTTCTTCGAAGAGAGCGCTAATACTTAGTCTCATTCTTCGCTCTGCAGGATTAATTTCAATGACCCGCGCTAAAACTTCCTCGCCTTCAGACAATACGTCTTCGGGCTTGTCTACACGTTTTGTGCTCAGTTGAGAGATATGGATGAGCCCCTCAACGCCTTCTTCCACTTCTACAAAGGCACCGAAATCAGCCAGCCTGACAACTTTAACAGTAATATCCTGTCCTTTGGTATATCTTTCCTCTATTCCTGTCCAAGGGTCATTAAGCTGTTTGTAGCCGAGGCTCATACGTTTTTTCTCCGCATCCACATCAAGAACCACAACTTCTACATTCTGGCCCTTTTTAAGGACATCACGTGGATGTTTAATACGCGCCCAGCTAAGGTCACCAATATGGATAAGCCCTTCAATGCCAGGCCCCACTTCTACAAAAGCCCCAAAGTCTGTGACATTTGTAACTACACCAGAAGCTTTGTCCCCAATTTTCCAGTTTTCTTCTACAATGCTCCAGGGATCTGGCTGGGTTTGTTTTATGCTGAGGGAAACACGGTTGTTTTCCTGCTCTATACCAATAACCTTTACCTTTACGGTTTCACCTTTTTTAACAACTTCTTTCGGTTTTACATTGCGCTTCCATGAAAGCTCGCTAATGTGAACAAGACCATCGATGGGGCCAAGATTGATAAAAGCGCCGAAAGATGTAATGCTGCTTACCCTGCCCTCAAGAATGTCTCCCTCTGAAACTGTTGTATAAAATTTATTCCGCTGCTCCTCTACTGCTTCTTCAACAAGCATTCTTCTTGAAAGGACAAGACGTCTCTTGCGTCGGTCTTTCTCCAAAAGTTTTACATCAAAGACTTCTCCCACAAATTTACCGGGGTTCACCCCTCGTCCCTCTTCAGCAAGATGGGAAATAGGAATAAACCCTTCGAGATTAAAGCAGTTGACCATCAATCCGCCCTTAACCTTGCGTATCCCTCTCACTGAAATAAGATCGTGAGAAGAAACAAAGGATTCCAACTCAGCCCAACGCCTGTCAAATTCACAGCGCCAGCGGCTTACCAGAAGCTGAGCATCTTCTCCGTGGCGTATATTGATGACCTGCACTTGAATTTCATCATTAATTGAGGGCTCTTCTTCCTCTTCAACTAATATTTTATGAGTCCACTCTCTTCGAGGAAGAAAACCTTCACACTTATATCCTACATCCACGAGCCAACCATCTTCATTTGCTCCAACAATTGTCCCTGTTACAACTTTCCCTTTGTGAATTTCCTCTCCCGCATATTTCTCGAGCATGGATTCCATATCCATATTTTCGAAATTTTCGGTTGTTTTAACATCATTATTCATTTCTTCCATCATAACCTTCCATCCCCCTTGGCTACCTGCGTGATGACAATGTATTTTTAAGCTGACTAATCAGCCAATCCGGAGTACTGGCCCCGGCTGTGATTCCTACTCGCGCCTTACCTGATAACCACCTCCTGTCCAATTCTTCAGCGTGTTCTATCCACACAACGTCAATTCCGGAAAAGCGGGCTATATCATACAGCTTCCCTGTATTTGCGCTGTTCCTGCCCCCCACTACTATAATACCATCTACAAATTGAGCTAGCTTGCGAGTGGCATCTTGTCGTTCACGAGTTGCATTGCAAATCGTGTTATAGACGCGCATTTCCTGAGTTCTGAGCGCGAGCTCTGAAACAATGGCTGCAAAAACCTTACTATCCTGTGTTGTCTGTGATATTACTCCTAATTTAGCAGTTTTACCAATCTCTGTGACGTCCTCTTTTTTTTCTATGACTGTAGCCTTGCCCTCAACTATCCCCTGAAGAGCTTTTATTTCTGGGTGATTCCCGTTACCGATGATACAAATTTTATATCCTTCCCGAGCAAGAAGCTTTATTCGCTCCTGAGCTTTTTTAACAAATGGACATGTCCCATCTACTATGTGAATGGAGTGTTTTTGAAGAGTGGAAAAGAGTTCTGATGATATCCCATGGGCGCGAATAAAGATACGGGATAACGGGGGAATCATATCGGGGGAGTCAACAACAACAAGGCCCTTCTTCGCAAGTCTCTCAACCTCCTGTGGATTATGTATGGGCATGCCGAGAGAATATATGGGGCCTTCATCGCTCAATATTTTTTCAAGGGTTTCTATAGCTCTGCGAACGCCAAAACAAAAACCCGTAGGGTCAGCAACTATTATTTGCTTCAGATTTCGTTGCCCCTTTCAAGATGCCTTAAACAGGCTTCTAAAACATTTCGCTTCAAATCATCTTCTTTGTAAGCAGAAATATCATACCACAGAGTTGGCAAAAACTTTTTAAACCAGGTCATTTGTCTTCTGCAAAACTTTTTAGTTGCGCTTATGTCTCCTTCGACAGCTTCTTCTTTTGTTAATTTCCCACGAAGATAAAGTGATATTTCCTTATATCCGAAACCCTGCATGGATGGAAACCGCTCATCAAAACCATGATGTAAAAGCCATTCCACTTCTTCTATAAAGCCTCCATCGAACTGTTGATGGACACGTTTCTCTATAGCGTCGAAAAGAAGTAGTCTAGGCCTATTCAACCCTAAATAAAGCACATCATAATATCCTTTTCTTTTTTCTTCGGAGGAATACCACCATGTAGCATTTTGTCCTGTTAACTTGTAAATTTCAATAGCCCGGCTTACACGACGCACATCGTTAACATGAAGCTGTGAGGCTCTTTTCGGATCAATCGCGCTCAGTTGGTCATGAAGAGCCTGGTTTCCATGTTTTGATGCAAACTTTTCAAGTTCATCAGTGAGTTTTCTATCCCTAGGAAGGTCTTTCGTCAGAACTCCTTCAAAAAGCGCATGGTAATAAAAAGGTGTTCCTCCCACAAAAAGGGGAATTTTCCCCCGATTCATGATTCGCTCAATCGCCGCCATGCTTTTGTCCACAAAATCTGCAGCAGAAAAAACTTCGTCAGGATCCACCACATCAAGCATATGATGTAAAATGTGCTGCCTTGTCTGGAAGGTTACTTTATCAGTACCCACATTCATATATCGATAGACTTGTCTTGAATCCACAGAGATGACCTCGGCCTTTAACGTTTCTGCTATTTCTAAGCTTAATTTGGTTTTCCCCACTGCTGTGGGGCCAATAATAGCAAGAATTGGCAGCTTCCCCTTCATCATTTTTCCCTCCCGAAAAATTGTTCGATTTCATATTTATCTAGTACGAGTGTTGTCGGCCGGCCGTGAGGGCAAACAGAAGGATTTTCACAGAACTGCAGTGCTGCATAAAGGTGTAATGCTTCTGCAGCATTGCAATGGGTTGTAAGTTTTACCGCTCGTTTGCAGGCAATTGTAGCCCATTTTTTCCAAATCACATCATCCATAGCTCGAGAACCAGTTTCATTCCATGTCAAAATTGCCGTCCTTAAGAGAAAGAGAGGTCCCTCTCTTCCTTCAATGGGAAGAGCGGGGGAAGCAGAAAGCATGCTTTGTCCTTCTTCAATTTCAAAAATAAAACCTGCCTTTTCCAACTCCACTCCATACTCCTCAACTTCAGAGGCAAGAGTTGGTGGGATGAGAAGCGGCGGATTCAACTTTTGAGATGGAAATTGCTCAGATTTCATTCTGGATAAGACTTTTTCATATTCTATGCGCTCGTGAGCCGCATGAGGATCCATAATAATGAGCTGCCCGTTTTTCTCAAACAGAAGGTACCCTGCAGCCATTTGAGCTATGAAAAATATCTTTGACTCATCTGGGGAAAAGACACTTTTTTCCCCCCAACTTTCAATTTTCACTTCTTCTAAAAGTTCCGGGGATGAAACTCTGGAAAATAGATCCTGTCCTTCTTCTCGTTGCGGAAGTGCTTGTCGATGTAAATGAGGCGCAACAAATTCCTTCAGTTCTTTCCCTTCCCAAAAAGAAGGGAAAGAGAGCCTGGTCGGCCTGTTCTGCAAATCCAGACTCGCCGCTTTCACCGCCTCGAAAATTTCGGCAGGATATCTAAAACGTACTTCTGCCTTTGCCGGATGGATATTAACATCCACAAGTTCCGGGGGAAGAGTAAAAAAGAACATCCAATTTCCAGAAAAATCCTTACAGGCTGCAGAAGCCGCTCCACGTATCAACGGGTCAGATACAATTCTTCCGTTAACAAAGGAGGTAATTATGTTTTTTTGGCGTCCAGGAGTGGACTGCCACCAGCACTCAAGCTTTATTGATCCGCATGAGACTGTTGTGGACCGCGTTTCAGGAGAGGCCCCCCATAATGAACGAAGAACGGCGGCACGATCCCCAGTGCCCTGAGTTTCAAATATTTTATTGCCATTATGATAGAGACTGAATAACACTGCAGGGTAGGCTGCTCCAAAGTCTCGCATTAACGCAGATATTTTCCTCAATTCGGAAAGGTTGCTTCGCAGAAATTTCTTACGTGCCGGGAAATTGAAAAAAAGGTCATCCACCTGCAGGCGGGTCCCTTCTTTCCATGGCAGCTGTTCATGACAGACAATACTGCCCCCCTCCGCCTTTAGAAGTCCTCCTTCGGCGGCTCCTTTAGCTTTGCTTCGAAGGTCTATTCTGCTCACAGCGGCAATACTGGCAATAGCTTCACCACGATATCCTAATGTCTTAATATTGCTCAGGTCATTAACAGTTGCTATTTTGCTAGTGGCATACCGAGTAATGACCAGGGGCATTTCCTGCCATAGGATGCCGTTACCATTATCTTCAACAACGATGGAGGACTTTCCCCCTTCAGTTAAAGTTACCAGGATGCGAGACGAATGGGCGTCAAGAGAGTTTTCCAGCGCTTCCTTCACTACCGACACTGGGCGTTCCACAACTTCCCCAGCCGCTATTTTGAGAGCAACTTCACGGGGAAGTTTAAGTATTGCCATGAGACTGTAGCTCCTCTCTGCATTGATCAGTGATTTTATACATCATCTCTAACGCCCTGAAGGGAGTCATTTTGTTGGGGTCAATTGCCGCAAGCTCCTCTATTATAGCCTGACTTGAAACAGGGAAAAGCTGTATTTGCTGGGATGTTTCCATAACTCCGCCCGATGGCTTTACCTCATCGGCGCGCTCAAAGGTTTCGAGCAAATGGAAGGCCCTTTTCAGCACTGCTGGAGGAATGCCGGCCAAACGGGCAACCTCAATGCCATATGAACGGTCAGCTGGCCCATCAACTACTTTATACAAGAATGAGATGCCCCTTTCTCCTTCATGAACGGCCATACTCAAATTTTTAAGACCATTAAGATGATCTTCCAACGCCACAAGCTCATGGTAATGGGTGGCAAAAAGAACTTTCGGTTTGGAGCCGCACCCATGATCAAGATATTCAAGCACAGCCCATGCGATGCTCATCCCATCATAGGTAGAAGTGCCACGCCCGATTTCATCCAGCACCACAATGCTTCTATCCGTTACATTGTGGAGTATATTAGCTGTTTCTATCATTTCCACCATAAATGTGCTGTTACCGCGAGAGAGCTCGTCACGAGCCCCTATACGGGTAAAGACCCTGTCCATCAATCCCATGGAGGCCTCGGCAGCTGGGATAAATGCCCCCATCTGAGCCATGATGACAAGCAATGCGGCCATTCGCAAATAGGTAGACTTGCCTGCCATGTTTGGCCCGGTAATCAAGGCTATCCTCTCTTCGTCCCCATCAAGAACGATATCGTTGGGAACAAATGGCAGATCTAGAAATGTGGCTTCTATGACTGGATGGCGGCCGCCTTCTATTTTCAGATTCAAACCGTTATTTATTTGTGGGCGGATATAGTTTCGCTCCCAGGCAACCTGAGCAAGTGAAGCAAGAACATCAATACAGCTGAGCATAGCAGCCCCATCTTGTATTTTTTGTACGTGTTCCAAGGTGTGCTGAACAAGATCTGCGTAGATCTTCGATTCTAAGCTGGCTATTTCCTGTTCAGATGCTGCCATTTTTTCTTCAAACTCCTTAAGTTCAGGAGTAATAAAACGTTCAGCCGAAACCAAGGTCTGTTTGCGAATGTAATTTTCCGGCACCTTGTCAAGGTTGCCTTTGCTGATTTCTAAATAGTAGCCGAAAATCTTATTACTTCCCACTTTCAGTTTGGGAATATCCGTTTTGGCTTTCTCTTTTTCCAAATATTGATCAAGCCACTGGTCGCCATGCTCCCGCAATTCTCTCCACGAATCGAGCTCGCTATTAAAACCGGTGCGAATTACGTCCCCATTATGCAAATGGCGAGGGACTTCATCGCACAGGGCAGAAGCCAGCAGGGTGGAGAGTGTCTCCAAACTGTTATCGGATGATATGAACTTTTCCAGTGGTGAAGATTTACAATACCCATAAACAAGAGGAATAAGAAGCAAAGTGTCACGAATGGCTGCCAGGTCCCTGGGATTTCCTGTGCCAAGGCTCAGCCTGGAAGATGCCCGTTCTATGTCTCGACATTCCCCCAGCAAATTTTGAAGCTTTTGCCGCACAACAGGATCCTGTACAAGAAATTCAACACCGTTCTGTCTCTTGTTGATTGCATCTTGATCAAGAAGAGGGCGAAGTATCCACTCCCTGAGAAGCCTCCGCCCCATTGGATTTTTACATTTATTCAGCACTGAATATAAAGTAGGGCCATCGCCGCTGACAAGTTCCAGGTTCTGTTGAGAGGCGACATCAAGATGTAAAAAATGTTTCTCGCGCAAGGGATATATTCGCGTCACATGCTGTATAGCCCCAAACTGGGTTTCTTCAAGGTAATGAAGAACCGCTCCCGCACACCCTGTATCAAAAGCCCCTTCTTCGAGGCCAAAAACCGATAAAGCAGGAACATTAAAGATCTTGCACAGCCAGCGGGCAGCCCCGTCAGGGGTAAACTGCTCTTTTGTTCTTTGGAGGATAAAAAAGTTTTGCAGTTCCACAGGAAGATCCTCTCTTTTGATCGTATCTGGAATAAGAACCTCTCCTGGATTAAAACCGGTAATAAGTGACAGAGCCTCTTCTTTCTTCAATACTCCTGCCTCGAGACATCCAGTATTTACAGAAAGCATGGCTAAAGCGATAGTGTCATCATTTAAGAGGTTTATCGAGGCTAGACGTCCCTCTTCCCCTGCCTCTTCAGGGACATAGGTTCCGGGAGTTACAATGCGAATAACCCTGCGGTCTACAAGGCTTTTTCCGTCTGGGACGCTTACCTGCTCACAAATAGCTACTTTATAACCTGCTTTAACAAGTTTTCCAAGGTAATTGTCCACAGCATGGAACGGAACGCCAGCCATAGGAATACTCTTGGAAGGGTCTCTGCTCGTCAAGGCTATATCGAGTATTTCAGACGCCTTCTGCGCGTCTTCAAAAAACATTTCATAAAAATCCCCCATCCGAAAGAATAGAAGACAATCAGGGTATTTCTTCTTCCATTCCACATATTGAGAAAGCATGGGGGTCATTTTTACATTGGGAGGAAGTATCAAAAGCTAAACACCTCTCGTATGGTCAAGATAATTCTGAAGAATAAGGGCCGCTGCAAGCTGATCCACCTTTTCTTTTCTTTTTTTTCGCGACACATTCCCTTCGAGAAGCACCTGTTGAGCTATGGATGTTGTGAACCTCTCGTCCCATAATACTATAGAAATGTGAGGATATCTTATTTTCAGTTCTGCCGCAATGTTTTTTATCTTGTCGGTTTCAGGGCCAGCTGTTCCATTAGTGCGGAGGGGGTTGCCGATTAACAGCATTTCTACATTTAGAGAGATGAGACTTTCGTCTAGTTTTAAAAGCCATTCCTTATTCATGGGGATGAAACCGACCCCCTGGGCGAAACACCCCAGGGGATCGGAAACAGCCATTCCTATCCTTTTTTCGCCAATATCAAGGGCAAGAATTCGGCCCATGTCACACTCCCATCTGTTTTTCAACGATCCCTCGCAACGCATGAAAGGCCTCGTCTATTTTCTCAGGTTTTTTGCCGCCGGCCTGAGCTATAGCAGGCTTACCGCCGCCGCCACCGCCTAGAATAACCGCTACTTCTTTTACGATTTTCCCGGCATGGGCCCCCGCCTTCATGGCTTCGTCATCAGCCATGGCAACTATCAAAACATTTTCTTCTGAGATCTGGCTTGCTAAGACAATAACTATGTTCTTATTTTTTACCTTGATACGATCGCAAAGTTCACGCAGCATGTCAGCTGAAACACCCTTAAAACTCCCCTGAAAAATGGACGTTCCGTTGGACAGAATTTCTTTTTTCACTGATTCATCTATGGCTGCTGCAAGATTGTTCAGTTTAAGCTCGTCGATCTTTCTGCCTAATCCCTTTATTTCCGCCTGCATATTCTCGACATGGGAAACCAGTTCATCTGTGGTTAATGTCAGAACATTGCAAAGGTCTTCTACTACTCTAAAAGAGTTTTGGAAGGCACGGAAGGCATTAAGTCCAGTCAATGCGGTAATCCTCCTGGTTCCAGATCCAATGCCCTCTTCTTTTATGATCTTGAAGGCGCCAATATCGCCAGTGGCATCCACGTGGAGGCCGCCGCATAATTCAGTAGAGAAATCTTTTATACGTACAACCCGTACAATATCTCCGTATTTCTCATCAAAGAGAGCTTTCGCTCCCATCTCTCTTGCCTGTTCAAGGTCGCTTTCTATTGTTTCAAGAGGAATGTTCTTGAGGATTTGCCTATTGACCATATCTTCCACAGCTGCAATCTGTTCTCTTGTCATGGATTCGAAATGGGTAAAATCGAAGCGAAGCAAGGCTTCGTTTACAAGGGAGCCCGCCTGACGAACATGGCTTCCAAGAACCTGTGACAAAGCTTCATGAAGAAGGTGGGTTGCTGTGTGGTTTCTTCGTATGGATTCCCTTTTCTCTTTATCAACAGAAGCATGGACGGCAAGACCTTCTGTAAGGACGCCTTCAAGAACTGTTACTCTATGAACAATAAGATCAGCTGTTTCAGATGTGGTGTCAGTTACACAAACCTTAACGCCCGCCGCGGAAAGAAGCCCCTGATCCCCAATCTCTCCGCCCCGTTCAGCGTAGAATGGAGATACTTTTAATACTGCCTCTCCACTTTCACCTTCAGAAAGAAAATCAACAGGCTGTCCATCTTTTATAAGAGCTACAACTTCTGTGTCCAGTTCAGAAAGCACATAGCCCTCAAAAGAAGTTTGTCCCTTTTCAGCAGCAATTTGAGAGTAAACATCACCTTTCATTTCGCTGCTTAATTGTTTGCTCGAAGCCCGAGCCCGCTCTCTCTGTTTCTCCATTTCTACGTGAAATCCTGCTTCATCCACTTTAATGTCATTTTCAGCACAAATTTCAGTTGTGAGTTCAAGAGGAAATCCGTAGGTATCGTATAGTTCAAAGGCAATTGTTCCCGAAAGAGCGTCTACATGACGTAGCCTCAGTCTGGAAATTTCCTGTTCTATAAGTTCTGTTCCCTGTTGAAGAGTCCTTCCAAAGCGTTTTTCCTCCATGCTCACAATCTGTTCTATCATGGGGCGGTTATCAAGAAGCTCCCTGTAGGGATCGGCCATGAGATCTAACACATCGGGGAAGAGTTCGAGAAGAAATGGCCGGTCAAGACCAATAAGCTTTCCATAACGAGCTGCCCTCCTGATAAGTCGGCGCAGCACGTAGCCTCGTCCATCGTTCGCTGGCAAAATGCCATCGGCAATCATGAAGGCAACAGAGCGGATATGGTCGGCTATGACCCGTACCGCAAGGTTATGAGATGGAGAAGAACCGTAGGTCACGCCTGTCATGGCGCAAATATGATCTATGAGCGGTTTAAAGAGATCAGTTTCAAAATCGGTTCGTACACGCTGCACTATGGATGTTAAACGTTCTAGCCCCATACCGGTATCAATGTTCTTTTTCGGGAGTGGAACCAGGGTGCCGTCTTCCTGAAGATCAAATTGGGTAAAAACAAGGTTCCAAATCTCAAGATAGCGGTCACAATTACAGCCAACGTCACAAGTAGGCTTGCCGCAGGAAAATTCCGGGCCCTGATCATAAATGATTTCGGAACAGGGGCCGCAAGGACCGGTGTTTCCCATAAACCAGAAATTTTCATCCTTGTCGAAACGATAGATCTTATTTTCCGGGAGGCCAACCTCGTTCCTCCACACAGAATATGCTTCTTCGTCATCTTTATAGATCGTTGCGTATAGCCGCTCAGGTTCGAGTCCTATCACTTCCGTCAGAAACTCCCAGCCCCACGTTATAGCTTCTTTTTTAAAATAATCACCCCAACTGAAATTACCAAGCATTTCGAAAAAAGTATGATGACGAGCGGTTCGCCCTACATTTTCGATATCATTTGTCCGTACACACTTCTGAGATGTCACCGCTCGTGTAAATTCCGGCTGTTGAATACCAAGATAGTATGGTTTGAAAGGGACCATCCCCGCAATGGTAAAAAGTAAAGAAGGATCATTAGGAATTAAGGAGAAACTCGGATAATGCTTGCTTCCCTTCGATTCCCAAAAATCAATGAAAAGAGAACGTATTTCTTTTCCTGTTCGCCAACGCATATATTTTTCCCTTCTTTCTCAACTCTCAAGAGATTAAAGCTTTTCTTGCCTGAGCCGCTTGTTTCAAAATTTCTTCTCGATCCACACTGGGGAATTCCCCATTAAAATAAACCCACTGCCCTTTTACCATTGTCGCTTCAACATCGGTAGAAGAGCCTGCGTAAACAATATATACGGGAAGGGTCTCTACGTCAAAGCCGAGATAGTGAGGGCGATCAAGATCGATGAGAACGAGGTCAGCATCCCAAGTTTCGCGGATAAGTCCCGTTTTTTCAAAGCCCAGTCCACGGGCTCCATTCAAAGTTGCCATGGTCAAAATTTGTTTCGCTTTTATTATTGTAGGGTCATGGCGAACACCTTTATGAATAAGGGCCCCATGACGCATTTCTTCCCATATATCGAGCCGGTTGTTGCTGGCGGCGCCATCCGTGCCGAGGGAAACAGAAATACCCTGATCGATCATTTCAGGAAGAGGCATAATGCCGCTTCCCAATTTTAAATTGCTATTAGGATTATGAACTATGGTTATATTGGAATCTTTTAACAATGGAAGTTCCTCTGGCAAGAACCATACTCCGTGGGCAAGTATGGTTCTTGGAGTATTAAGCAATCCTGTCTTTTCCAGATATTCCACTGGCTGACAATGAAGTTCGTCTCTCAGGTACTGCCGTTCCCATTCAGTTTCAAGAAAATGGGTGTGGATTCCTACGTTCCTTTCTAAAGCCAGCTCACTTATTTTTTTCATGGCATTCATGGGGACAGTATAGGGAGCATGGGGACCTAGCTGCACAGAGAGAAGTCCTTTCTTTCCATGCCAATCATCGATAAGTTTCAGGTTCTCATCGACCCTCTTCTGATCTTCACCGATGAGGCCTCTGGAAAGAGCGCATTTCATTCCCATGGCCAAAGAAACTTGAGCCACCTGATCCATTTCAAAATACATATCGCCAAAACATGTTACCCCGCAGGAAGCCATTTCTAAAAGGGCCAATGCCGTTCCCCAATAAATATATTCCGGTGTAAGGCGGGCTTCCACTGGCCAAATCTGTTCTTTCAACCACGACATCAAAGGCGTTTCTTCGCCAAGTCCCCGTAAAAGGGACATGGCCGCATGGGTGTGACCATTAACAAAACCGGGAAGAAGTAGTTTTTCCCCGTTACAGTCAATAAGGGAGACATGGCCATCGTCGATGGTGTTAGGAGCTTCTATTTTAGAAATTACCCCATTCTCTACGAGCACATCGCAGCGCAGGCCTCGTTCCATTTGTCCATCGTAAATGTATGTGTTTTGAAAGAGGTAGGTTGACATTCATTATTCCTCCCAGCTTTTCATATAAAGCTCTTGCTCCTCAGTTAACTTTTCCAGCGAAATACCAAGAGACGCCAACTTTACTTCCATGACACTCCTGTCTATTTCTTCAGGAACTGGGTGCACTCCGGCAGGAAGGGAGATGCGAGAAATATGAAGTGCGGACTCAAGTTGAAGGGCGAAGCTCAGGTCCATGATTTCTATGGGATGTCCGTCTGCACAAGCCAGATTCACAAGACGTCCTTCTCCTAAAAGATGAAGAAACCGCCCATCGCGCAGTTCATAGGTTTCAATATTCTGCCTGGTAGATTCAATGGAACGAGCCATTTCTGAGAGGTCGCGCTTACTTATCTCCACATCGAAATGGCCTGCGTTGGCAAGAATCGCACCACTTTTCATGTGCTGAAAATGCTCTTTTCTGATAACCTGTGTATTCCCTGTAAGGGTTAGGAAAATGTCCCCAAGGGAGGCTGCTTCTTCCATGTTCATAACCTGATGGCCATCCATCAGAGCTTCAAAGGCACGGTGAGGATCTACTTCCACGACAATAACAGAGGCCCCCATGCTCTGTGCCCGCATGGCTACCCCCCTGCCGCACCATCCATACCCTGCCACAACAACCCTTTTGCCGGCAATGAGCATATTGGTGGTACGCATAAGGCCATCCATCACCGATTGCCCTGTCCCGTAACGATTGTCGAAAAGATACTTGCTGTAGGCATCATTTACGGCAATCATGGGAAATTTTAGTGTGCCGTCTTCCTCCATGGCCTTGAGACGCTTAACGCCGGTAGTTGTCTCTTCAGAACCTCCCCGCACCAAAGAAATGAGCTGAGGGAATTCTGTATGAAGAGTAGCTACGAGATCAGCTCCGTCATCGATAATAATATCAGGGGCAATTCTAAGAACTGAACGTAGGTTATCATAATATTCTTTTGTTGACATTCCATAATGGCTAAAAACGTGAACCCCCTTTTCCACGAGGGCAGCACAGACATCATCCTGGGTTGAAAGGGGATTACTCCCTGCAGCCCAGACCTCTGCCCCGAGTTTATGAAGAGTTATAAGCAAACATGCTGTCTTTGCTTCGAGATGCAGGCATGCCGCCAGTTTCAGTCCATGTAAAGGAGCCTTAGGAACGTAGTCCTTGGAAAGAGTTCGAAGCACTGGCATAAATTGCCATGCCCATGTAATCTTTTTCATCCCTGCTGGTGCAAGGTTCACATCTGCAATGCGGTTTTCCATGGGGTATTTCCTCCCTAAAAATTTTATATATCAATGATCTTTTCAAGAAAGGGCGGAGTCAGAACCCCTTTTTCTGTGACGATTGCTTGTATTAGTGTATGTGGGGTTACATCGAAGGCCGGGTTCCAAACAGGAAATGACTCTGGGATCAGAGGATGGCCGGCAGGCTCCCGCACCTCGCTGCCGTCCCTTTCTTCAATTTCAATGCAAGACCCCTCGCAGGCCTCCTTATCTATGGTCGACGTTGGCGCAACCACATAAAAGGGCACTGAGTGATAGCGGGCCAGAATAGCGAGGGAATAAGTGCCAATTTTATTAGCTGTATCACCATTCAATGCAATTCTATCGGCTCCTACCAAAACAGCGGCAACAGCCTGTTTTTGCATAAGAGCACCTGCCATATTGTCACATATTACAGTAACATCAAACCCCTCCTCAAGCAGTTCCCATGCGGTAAGGCGAGCCCCTTGAAAGACCGGACGGGTTTCATCAGCATAGACCTTTATATTTTTACCATGTTCCCGTGCTGCACGAATTACTCCCAATGCTGTACCATAACCTGCAGTGGCAAGAGAACCAGCATTGCAGTGAGTTAAAACTATGCCATCCCTGGGAAGAAGGCTCTGACCCAAAGTGCCGATCTGACGATTTATAGCAATATCTTCTTCCCGAATGGCGTGGGCTTCATTAAGCAAACACGAAAAGAGTTTCTCTTCTTCTGTTCCCGCCGCAATTTGTGACATTCGATCCAGAGCCCAGAATAGATTTACAGCAGTTGGTCTCGTTCTGGAAAGCCTTTCTATGGCTCTTTCTACTTCTAACTTTCCCTTTCGTGCCCCAAGTGCCACCCCATAGGCTGCCGCAACTCCTATGGCCGGGGCGCCGCGAACTGCCAGGCTTTCTATTGCTTGCGCCACATCTTCACAAGTGTTGCAAAATATAAAAGACACTTCCCAGGGAAGAAGCCTCTGGTCTAAAACGCAGAGGTTTTTTTCTTGGTTATTCCAGCAGACCGGACAAGGCAGCATGGTCTTCGTCCTTTTCTCCAGTTTTTGTTATCTTTTCTACCCGCACATTTGATCGTCCATCTATAAAGGAAAGAATGAGTTTTTCCCGAATCTCAAGCTGATCTACAGAGGTTACCACTTCTCCTTCTTCCTTTGTACAGCTTATAAATCCTCTTCCAAGGATGGATAAGGGAGAAAGGGCATTAAGTGCGCCTGCTACAGATGATAGTGCCTGTTTTCTCCCTTCCAGGAGGGTTTTCATTAGAAGATCCATATGTCTTTTATTTTCCTGGAGGATTTTAGCCCCTCTTTCCACCATTCTGGAAGAGTGAGTAAACATGAGCTGTTGGAAATGAGCGAGGTTATCTTTTTTCTTTCTAATATCCGTCTGCATGGTTCTAGACAAAGAAGATGAGAAAAAATCTACGTGACGAATGAGGTCTATGTGGTCGGGGAAAAGACGCTCTGCCGCTGCTGAAGGTGTAGAAGCAGCGACATCAGCAGCCAAATCGCTTAAGGTCGTGTCTGTTTCATGTCCTACTCCAGTTATCACTGGGACAGGACATGACCGTATGGCGCGGATAACCCTTTCGTCATCGAAAGGGTTGAGATCATCGCGACTTCCCCCTCCCCTCACAAGCATCACTGCGTCAACATCTATGAGAGGCCTGATCTGCACGAAGGCAGAAAATATTTCTTCCGGCGCGTCGTAACCCTGAACAAGACAAGGGACAATCACAATAGAACATTGGGGAAAACGATTACGTGACACCTTCAGCACATCTTTTATAGCAGCCCCTGTCGAGGAAGTGATTACTGCCACTTTCTGCGGATAAGCGGGAAGTTTTCTTTTTAAGCGAGGGTCAAAAAGCCCCTCTTTATCAAGCCGCAAGCGTAATTCTTCCCTGGCACGAGCCGCAGCCCCTATTCCTTGAGGGGTAAGACGGCGTACATAGAGCTGATAGCTCCCCCTGGGAGGATACACTCCAACACGGCCTTCCGCCCACACTTCATCCCCTTTTCGGGGCCACTCAGGAACACGAGCAGCATCATTCTTGAAAAGAACACATGATAACCGCCCTTCATCCCCTGATAAAGTAAAATAAACATGGCCGCTTGTATGCTTTTTAATTTCAACTATTTCGCCCACAACTATAAGGTTCTGTAGTACCGGATCAGAAAAAAATAGTCCTTGAATGCGGTTTGTTACCTCGTCAACTGAGAGTTTTGGAAGGTTTGTCCCCTGCATTTTCCTCATCCTTTACCGATGGTGAAAGAGCACGTACAATTTTGCCGAGTACTCCATTGACAAATCGGCCTGACTCGTCTGTTCCAAAGGTTTTCGCCAGCTCCACGGCTTCAGAGATGGCCACAGGTACAGGGATCATCTGTTTTATAATCCCTTCATAAATAGCGAGACGGAGGGCGGCGCGATCAACGGCCACCATTCGCTCAGGCCTCCACCCTACTACATGTTTGCGTATAAGGGTATCAATTTCAAAGCGCGCTTCCCACACTCCTTTAACAAGAAGAGAAGCATAAGAAACAACATCTGGCTCCTCATCTCCAAATGGATAGAGTGAGAACATTTCATTTACCTTTTCACTATTGCGAATATCGAGGGCATATAAAATCTGTATCGCAATTTCACGAGATCTGCGTCTTTTTTGAGGAAGGATGTTCTTAGTCAACATTTACCTCCTAATGATCTGTTTAACACGATTGATGAATCGGTGCAACAAAATCTGCCCATTTTCAGAAAGAAGGAATCGAGCTATCACAAAAGTCAGCGCACCCACTACTATTGTCCACAGAACACCTCTTATGCGCATATGGATAAGGGCCGTTAGCCCCGCTGCTCCCACAGTCCATGACAAGGGGTTTTTTAAGATTTCTGGAAAAACCCTAGGTTCTATGGGCTGCTTTTCTTCAGTCCACGAAATATGGGCACCTAATCCCATTTCATTACAAGACGCTGAAATTTTCTCCTCTAGCATCTTAACTTCGAGAGTATTATGGGGATGAGGCAACGATAAAACAATATACAACGAATTCTCTGCTCTGGAAAGGGCTACTTCTTTGCATGCATAGGAAGGCAAAAGCAAGGAATTTATAAATTCTGTTATCCCTTCCCTAGAAAGACTGAGACTTCCAAGGGCTGTACTTTTCCAAAAAAGATACACTTTTAACCACCCCCGGGATTAAAGACAGGCCGGCCACAATGGCCGGCCTGTCAATCTTATAGTAAGAACTAATTCTATTTAGGCTCAGCGTCAACATCAATTCCTGAAGTAAAATCTTCTTTGGTAGGAATCTTATCTGAAGCTAGTTTTTCTGTATCGGCAACAACATTCTCTGCCGGGCGATCATTAATAAATATTCCCTGCACATTGACATTGACAGCTTTCACTGCATAACCAGTATACTGTTCGAGATTGTTTTTTACTGCCTCCTGAAGATCCCAAGCCACATCAGGAATACGAAGCCCGTATTTTACCAGTACGAACACATCCACAGTTATAAGGGGTGGAGTTACGTTCTCTTCAACAGAAACCTTTATCCCGTCAATAGCTTTGCGTCCTACTAACCCTAATTTAGAGGCTAGCCCTGGATTTGCCGGTTGCACCCCAGGGACAAGAGATAACGTTTTTCGGGCTAGTTCAGTGATGACATCTTCTGCTATATGAACACTCCCCTGAACAGAACGCTCTTCAGCAGCCATTGTCTGTTCTTCTATTGCTCCTTCTGGTTCTTTTTCTTGCTCCTGAGATTCCAGGTCCAGGGTGTTATGAACTTCATCCATCACTAACCCTCCTTTTTAGCTTACTCCTCAGCTGGTTGGGCAAAGGTCTCTCCACAGTCAGGGCATTGAAGAGCTTCGCCTTCTTCATACATTTCCGGCTGGTAGTAAAAAACATGTCCGCATTTCGGGCATGCTACAGACTCATAGGCTTCATCAAATTCATTCTCTTCTTCGTCGGTTTCTTCAAAATCTTCACCCATGAACTCTGCAAAGGATCGTTCTAAAGTATCAAGGTCCTCGTCAAGAAGAGAGAAATCGTCTTCAAGCTCTTCATAAAGATCCTGCTGCTCTTCAATTAGCGCTGCATGCTCTTCAATTTCATCTGCAAGAGCTTCAAGAGCTTCAGTAACCGAGCTAAACGCTTTAGCTGCAGTTTCATCCTTCATGTTAAGCCCAGCCAACAAGCCCTTCAGATATGCTATCTTTTCTTTTGCGCTCATAGTTTGCCCTCCCAGATTCTCATTTTTTAGCCCGTTCGAGATATTCTCCAGAACGGGTATCAACAACCACTGTGTCTCCAATGTTTATAAAAATTGGCACTGTAATTGTTATTCCTGTTTCCAGTGTCGCCGGTTTCCCTCCGCTGGAAACAGTATCCCCCTTGTATCCAGGAGGAGTGTCTATAACTTGCAACTCCACGCTTTTGGGGAGATCGATTCCCATTACTCGTTCTTCAAAATACTCAATCTGTACTTCCAGGTTGTCAGTCAAATAATTAATTGCATCCCCGAGCACATCTTTATGGATATAGAGCTGATCATAGGTTCCCATATCCATGAAAACGTAGCTGTCCCCTTCCTGGTAAAGAAACTGCGCTGCTTTCTCGTCATAAATGACTCTTTCAAATTTTTCTCCGGAACGGAATGTCGTCTCTACAGAAGATCCTGTTTCGACATTTCTAAGTTTTGTGCGAATAACAGCTCCACCGCGGCCCATTTTATGATGCTGGTAATCTATTATTTCCCATATTCCATCTTGCCACTTCACTTTTATGCCCGAATAAAAATCACTGGTGTCAATAACTTGACTCATGCATTTCTTACCTCCTAGTAATATCAGAGCTTGTTATACACATGCAGTAAGGATACAGCATAAACGCTATAGATGCAAAGTGTAGAAGTGACACTTTCTGTTAAAGCCGCTTTTTTATAAGTATTTGCTATGATAGCTCTTCTTATGTATATTATGCCACATCACCTAAATAATTTATCCATGAAACTTATTATGCATTGCATGCATTTCGCGCCTATGCCCATCTGTTGACAGGTATTTATCACCATGATAGACTGCGTTATAAATTAAGAGTTTTATCCTTTAATTAGATAAAGCTGCAAAGAAGTGGGGTCTTAAGATGTCATCTTTCAAACAAATGATCCGTCTCGATAAAAACGAGAATCCCTTTTCCATTCCAGATTTTATTCAAAAGGAAATCTTTTCTGCTCTTGTACATACAGAAATAAATAGATACCCCGACGCATCGTATGGAGAAATTAAGGAGTCGCTGCGAATATTAACAGGTTTTTCACCTAAAAACTATATTTTAGGAAACGGTGGAGACGAGGTTCTCTGGCTTCTGTTTGCCGCGTACGCAGGGCCAAACGCGACCATTCTTTCTTTTTCTCCTTCTTTTTCAGAATATGCCCACTTATGCAAGGTCTTTCATGCCCGTCATGTAACAGTGCCCATCGATATGGGCGATAAGGATTGCTCTTTTGACACAGGCCTTTTCTTAGAGAAGGTCAAAAGTGAAAGACCGGCCCTAGTCCTTATAGATTCACCCAATAACCCCACCGGTAAAAATTTGCCGCAACAGTTCCTTAGAGAGGTTATAGAAAACAACGAGGGAATTACAGTGATTGATGAAGCTTATGGGGAATTTGCTCAGAAAACCTTTTTGCAATCCCTCCAGACGAAAGAAATGCCTCCGAATACTGTAATTCTTAAAACTCTCTCCAAAGCATGGGGGTTGGCAGGTATTCGTTTTGGCTACGGCATCTGTGATCCCACAGTAGCCCACGCTCTAAATACTATAAAAAGCCCTTTTAACGTCAATCAGCTTACTGCTGCTATAGTTCAAATAGTTCTGAAGTATCCCCAATTATTTGAAAATCGAAAGATGGAACTTATAAAAATCAGAGACTCTTTTATTGATCAATGTTCACGATTCCCATGGCTTAAAATTTATCCGAGTGAAGCTAACTTCGTGTTGCTTCATATTCCTGAAGAGAAAAAGTTTTTGCAGCGGTTTTTTGAAGAAAACAATGTAGCAGTCAAGTTTTTCAAGATATCCCATGAAGATGATAGTTGGATTCGAGTTTCAATTGGCCTCTCCAGCGAGATGGAAAAGGTGCTAGATTGCCTTTCTCGACTATCAAAACGTTTTGAATAACGAGGAGGTAAGGAGTATATGTCAGAAAAGTGGAAAGATCGGTTAACAGATCAACTTTGCGAAGCGCTGCTCTCGTTAAACTCTGTTGATGAAATGTATGGGTTTCTCGAAGACGTAGCTACCATTGGGGAAATACGTGCCTTGGCACAACGCCTTGAAGTGGCTAGACTTCTCGACGAAGGATACACCTATCCTCAAATTGCGCAACAAACCGGAGCGAGCACTGCAACCATAAGCCGAGTAAAAAAGTTTCTCGAGTACGGAGCAGACGGATATCGCGCTGTCTTGGGAAACCTCAAAAAATCCGAGGAAACAAAAGAAGTGCAATAGGCGGCCAGAAGGCCGCCTATTGCACTTCTCCATTTATTACAAAAGCACATAAGTCGTTTACAGAACATTTATCGCATCGGGGCTGCCTTGCGAGACAGATATTTCTTCCGTGGGTAATGATATTAATGTGGCCACCCAGGTAACGCTCTTCTGGAACTACCTGCTCTAACATTCCTTCTATTTCTTCTGGTTTACAACGATCATGGGCCCAGCCAATCCTCTTAGAAAATCGGTGGATATGGGTGTCTACTGGGAAAGCAGGATACCCGAGATCAAATAGCAGCACACATGCCACAGTTTTTGCCCCCACTCCAGGCAATTTGAAAAGAAAAGCCCTTGCCTGTTCGCGGCCACGCTTTCGAAGCTCTTTTATGGAGTAGCTGCCAAATGCGTCTTGTACAGCTACAAGAATTTCTTTTATTCTTTTCGATTTGATATCGGATAGACCTGCGACCCGTATGGCTTCTTTTATTCGTTCAGTATCAGCCTGTGCAACTTCTTCCCACGTTGGGTATAGTTGTCTTAAACTCTCGTAAGCCCTGTCTCTGTTCCTATCGTTCGTATTCTGGGACAGAAGGGTTAATATGAGCCCATCCAAAGGCTCTTCATGGCGAAGATCCGGAGGATTTTTCTCCATATTCCAGCAAAGTTCAAGACGATCTAAAACTTTAGCGACATGAAACGAATTTGGGAGAGATTTGCAAGCTTTTTCCTTCAATGGGCTCCCCCGGTCAAGCTTTTGAGGTGTCTTTCTCATTCTCTGATGACGCACCATATTTCTTCTTCAGCTTCGCGGCTTCTTCCATCCACGTAACAAGCTGCTTTTTCACAAGACCATGCACGGAATCCTCAGGATACGCACCCTTTTCGTCAGGCACTCCTGCCGGTTTACCTGTAAGGATCTCTACCCCCTGGTCAATAGTTTCCACTGCCCAGATATGGAATTGACCCTTTTCTACGGCATCCAGCACATTCTGGCTTAACATTAAGTGAATAGTATTGGGCGCCGGGATCATGACACCCTGAGTTCCCGTCAGGCCACGATGCTCACAGTACCTGTAGAATCCTTCTATTTTCTCATTTACTCCCCCTATGGCCTGCACATTCCCAAACTGGTCCACAGAGCCCGTCACCGCTATATCCTGCCGCAGCGGGAGGCCGGAGAGAGCTGAAAGCAGGCAGTATAACTCGGTAGAGGATGCGCTATCCCCCTCAATCTCTCCATAGGTCTGCTCAAAAGCTATACGAGCTGAGAGGGAAAGAGGCATGTCCTGAGCATATTTCCTTCCAAGGTAGCTGGTAAGAATCATTAGCCCCTTATTATGGATAGGCCCCGTTAATTTCACTTCTCGCTCAATATTTACAATGCCTTCCTGCCCCATGTAGACATTTGACGTGATCCGCGAGGGGTGTCCGAAAGCATAATCCCTCAGATCGATAACAGAAAGTCCGTTGATCTGCCCTACCAGGGAGCCTTCCGTCTGAATATTGATAACTCCCTCTTCATAGGCTCTCTGGATACGCTCCTGAATAAGGTTGCTTCGAAATCTTTTTTCTTCTATGGCCTTATAAACGTGACGATCTTCAACGAGAGTCGCATTCTCAGAAAGAGCCCATGCCGTGGCTTCTACAATAACCTCTATTATCTTATTGAATTCCGTTGTTACACGATTCTGATGCTCTGCCAGACGACCTGCCCATTCTATAACCTCCGCAACCGCTTTTACAGTGAATGGTATTTTCCCCTCATTACGTACGAAACCACAGATAAATTGGGCCATCTGCTGCTCTGATTCAAAAGTACGCGGCATATCCCTATCAAATTCGGCCTTGATCTTAAACATCTTAAGGAACTCGGGATCGTAATATTGCAACAAAGCGTAGAGATAGGGCGTTCCCACCATAACAACCTTAACGTTAATTGGAATAGGCTGAGGTCGAAGGGAGGAAATGGGAATTGCCCCATACTGCTCCCCAAGGTTTTCAATGGTCGCTTCTCCTGTTCTAAGAGCACGCTTCAACGCTTCCCAGGACATGAAGTTGAGAAGTACCTTTTCAGCATCAAGCACGAGATATCCGCCATTTGCCTTCTGAAAGGCGCCAGATACAATCTTATGGAAGTCAGTGTAAAGGTAGCCTTGACGGCTTTCATACTCCACTTTACCTGTCAGATTATAATAAGTGGGGTTGGTTTCCCAAATCACAGGCACGCCGTTTTCAGGGTCATTGGCTACAAAGACATTTATGGTGTACCGGCTGAAGTCTATTTCCGTTGATTCGTCTTTTGCTGCCGCAACGAATATATTGAAGTTGCTGATAATATCTTCGGCCAGGGCATCGATCCACTTGCAGAGGATCTCAGTGGTTCCATACTTTTCTTTAACATCCTGCAGGTAGGGGGTAATAGCGGAACGGCAAATTTCCGCTTCCAGTTTGCCAATCTCTTCTTTTAAGGCTTTTTCAAGATCACGGATTTTACGCAGGGTGTCGAGAGTCCTTTGAGAGATCTCTTCTGATTTTCCCTGCAATTCCTTCTGTTTCTCTTCAGAGAGAGATTCAAATTCCTCCTGCTGCAATTCTCTTTTAGACACATCACCTGATTCCGTAGTTTCTTCGATCATAGGAATATTGACAAAGCCCTGAGGAGTTCGTTTAAGAGCGAAGCCTTTCTCACCTGCCCAGGCCCGCACCTCTTCCATAAGCCCATTGACCTGCTCCTGAAAGTTTTTTACAAGCTGGGCTTTGGCATCTTCATACTGGCTCTTCTCGAAGGCTTTACTGATCGCTATTTTAAGCTCACTCAGCAGTTCTTCGAATGCAGATCCCATTTCCTTTCCTTTTCCCGCTGGTAAATTTATGGCCAGCGGTCGACTGGGATCACTAAAATTATATGCGTAGATCCAGTCATCTGGCGCTGGTTTCTCTTTGGCACTTTCATGAAGTCGCTGAAGAGAGTAGCTCGTGCGGCCACTCCCTGGATTTCCAAGAACAAAGATGTTATAACCTTTACTTTCCACAGACAAACCAAAGGAAATAGCTTGCACTGCCCTCTCTTGTCCAATAAATTTTTCCAGACATTCTATATCATCTGTTGTTTTAAAGGAAAGGGCGCTAATATCAGTTCTTTTCCTCAGTTTCTCTAAAGGTAGTTTGTTTTTATTGATTACTGACACGGGGACACCTCCTCCGATGAGATAATAATTCCTCCGCCACAAACAACGTCTTTATTATACAGAACGAGGGATTGTCCTGGAGCTACAACTGGACAAATTTCCACTCCTCTAACCACCATGGCTTGTTCCGTCACACTCTCTATCATTACTGAAAAGGGGCGAGTTCTGTATCTATGCTCAGCCATGTAAAAAGCTCCTTCAGTTAAATAGCGATACATCACGGGTGCTTCACACCAAATACGCAAAGAAGAAAGCTCCTTTTTACGTGAGACACGCAAAATATTATGAACTATATTTTTAGAAACTACAAACCAAGGACCCCCAGGCAAACCTAAACCTTTCCGCTGCCCGATGGTGTAACGCCACAACCCGTTGTGAGTTCCGATTTCTTTGCCGCTTTCATCCATAATACTGCCCGGCTGGCATGTCTTCTTATCACTCAAATGAAAATTTAAAAAATCGTCAAGACCTTCCGGCGCAAAACAAACATCCTGACTCTCCTTTTTTTGAACCACCCACTCTGGCAAAAACGACTTGGCTATCTCCCGAACTTCCTCCTTGCGAAGATCGCCAAGGGGAAAAACAATAGAACTCAGCCACTCCCGAGGAAGGCGATACAACATGTAACTTTGGTCTTTTTTTTCGTCAACTCCGCGTGCTATGGCAGGCCCGCTTTCTTCCTCCACTATACGGGCATAATGGCCTGTAGCAACGTATGGAATAGCTTTTTGCTCTGCAAGAAAAAACAAGAGTTTAAACTTGACAGAAGGGTTACAAAGAATACATGGATTGGGCGTCATTCCCTTCTCATAAGCAGAAAGAAGTTTCGTTAACACGTTTTTTTGAAAGAGTTCCCGGCCATCGTAAACTTCGAATTTTATGTCAAGTTTCTGGGCCAGATCTGCGGCCTGTCTTTCAGCAACGCTTTCATCTGCTCCTGAAAGGGCGAAAAAAACTCCCACTACCTCATACCCCTGTTTTTTTAAAAGAAGAGATGTGACTGCGCTATCAAGACCGCCACTCATCCCTACGAGAACTTTTTTCTTCATTTTTTCACCTAGAATTCTGTAATGAACTTACGCAACTGGGCAATTAAAGTTGGAAGAAGCGCCGCACAGAAAACTATCCCCCACTCTTCCAGTTGAAGGGGGACAATTCTTAATACCTCCTGAAAAAGAGGAATGTACGTAATACTAATTTGAAGTGATATGGATAAAGCTATTCCACACAAGAGCCACAGATTCTGCCATAATTGCGATGGGTATCTGAAAAGGCTCTGCTTCCGCACACTTACGACAAAAAAGAGCTGAGCCAGAACCAAAGTATGGAAACTGATCTCTGTTGCCCTTACAAAATCTCCTTTATGATACCAGAGAGACCAGTAATACGCCGCAAAAACACCGGAAGTGATAACCACACTGTAGAAAAGAATCAATATCTTGTGGGTTCCTGTAATTATACCTTCATCTCTGCTTTTAGGCTTACGGTCCATAATGCCTGGCTCTGCAGAATCAAGAGAAAGAGCGAGGGCCGGCAAAACATCTGTTACTAGATTGATCCAGAGAATCTGAAGGGGAATGAGTATAGCCGGCAGTTTCATTATAATGCTGATGAAGACTGTCAAGACCTCGCTCATGTTGCAGCAAAGTAAAAAGAGTATGGCTTTTCGAATATTATCAAAAATGCGGCGGCCTTCTTTTACAGCTTCCACTATAGTATTGAACCGATCGTCCTGCAGAATAATGTCAGATGCCTCCTTACTCACTTCCGTTCCCTGAATGCCCATGGCAATCCCAACATCCGCCTGCTTCAACGCTACGGCATCGTTCACTCCGTCACCTGTCATGGCAACGACTTCTCCCGCTTTTTGAAGTCCCTTCACTATTTTTAACTTATGTTCCGGCGCAACTCTTGCCACAACTGCCACTTGACCAGCCTGGGCAGCAATTTCATCTTCCGACATCCTTTCGAGATCTGCACCTGTCAGAGACGTCTTGTGGGTATCTTTTAATATACCAATCTCCTGAGCTATGGCTTCCGCGGTAACACGATGGTCTCCCGTTATCATAATAACGTGTATGCCGGCCTTATGGCACAGAGATACTGCTTCGGGCACTTCTTCTCTAGGGGGATCATCTATTCCCGCCACTCCTAAAAAAACAAGGTCTTCCAATGAGGAACCCCAAGCCATCGCTATGGTACGCATTCCTTTTGAAGCAAGCTCCCTTACCTTGGCATACCATTCCTCCCGCGATTCTTCGGTGAGGGGGATCGCACCTTCTTCAGACCAGATAGCGCTGGAATCATTCAGTATCCGCTCTGGAGCCCCTTTCACTGCGACCCCATTCTCATGCCATGTAACCATTCTCATAGCTTGAGAATCGAAGGGTTCTTCCTTTATCCGAGGAAAGCTTTTTCGTAAAGACACGATGTCCTCTCCCGCATAGCGCAAAAGAGCTACTTCCATAGGGTCGCCAATTCCTTCGTCCTTTGAAAGAACAGCATCGTTACAGAGTACCGCTGTTCGAAGAAAAAGAGAACTTGCCAAAGGATGGACAAGCTCTGCCGTTCGAACTGTCATGTTATTCATAGTGAGGGTGCCCGTTTTATCTGTACAGATTACAGTGGTGGAACCCAGGGTCTCTACCGATGCAAGATTCCGTACCAGTGCATTGATTTTGGCCATTCTATGAACGCCGAGGGCCAGGGTCATGGTGGCAACAAAGGGAAGACCTTCTGGAACTGCCGCTACTGCTAGAGCAATGCCGGTTTCAAGCATAGAAACAAAGCCTCGCCCCTGAAAGATGCCTATCCCTACAATGATTGTCGCTATGGCAAGGGTTGCCCAGATAAGGAATTGACTGAATCTTGCCAGACGTTCTTCTAAGGGTGTAGACTGAGCGGCCACATGCTGCAGCATTTTCCCGATTCGCCCTATTTCGCTATCCATACCAGTATTGAAGACCAGAGCTCGAGCAGTGCCTTTTACAACGCTCGTCCCGGCATATACGCAATTCTTTCGGTCAGGAAGCAATGTTTCATATGCCAAAGTTTCTGTTATTTTTTCGATGGGCATGGATTCTCCCGTCAAGGCTGCTTCGTTCACCATAAAGTTAGATATTTTAAAAAGCCGTCCGTCTGCCGGAATCACATCCCCAGCTTCCAGAATTAAAATATCACCAGGAACCACGTCCTTCGATTGAATCAATGCGGGCCGGCCATTCCTCAACACACGGCAATGGGGAGATGTCATGGCTTTCAAAGCTTGCAAAGCCCGTTCTGCCCTGTATTCTGTAAGAAAACCAATAACCCCATTAATAATGATTACCACAACTATCGCACTTCCATCGAGAGTTTCTTTCATCACAAAACTGATAATGGCAGCCGCTGTCAGAAGATAGACCATAGATGTGGTAAACTGCCGTAATAAAATTTTCCACCATGGAACGGTTTCCGTTTCTTCCAGTACATTCGCACCGTACTTTTCCAGGGCCAGTGCGGCCTGCCTGTCGTTTAGCCCCCCCTCGGGAAGTGTCCCGAGTTCGTTCATAAGATGCTCTGCTGATGCAGCGTGAGGATTCCTATTCATGTAACTGTCTTCCTTTCTCCATCCCAAGCCCCTTAGTATTCAATGCCCCGTCGACCCGTTATCCCCTTCTGAAAAGGATGGCGAATTTCTTTCATTTCAGTTATCAGATCAGCGTATTCCAGCAAGGCTACTGGCGGATTCCGCCCTGTCAACACCACTTCCACGAAGGGAGGGCGCTTTTTAAGAATGTCTATAACTTGATCCAGTTCGACAAGTTCGTAGTCAAGGGCAACGTTTATTTCATCTAAAATAACAATATCAAAAAGTCCTTTTTCAATCCATTTTTTTGCCAGTTCGAGCCCTCGTTGGGCTTCTTCTATATCAAATTGCAAAGGGGAGCCCTTTTTAACAAAATCAGGGCGTCCTGTCTGAACCAATTGAATCTCTGGGAAGCGGGCTAAACTGGCAAGTTCTCCATATTGGGGCCAGCCCTTCATAAATTGAATGATCCCGACTTTCATGTTCCATCCCGCAGCTCTTATTGCTAGTCCTAGAGCAGCAGTTGTCTTCCCTTTCCCATCGCCCATATAGACCTGAACAAAACGCCTGACCACTGTATTTTTACCCATTTTGATGGCAAAGCTCCTTTATTTCATATATTTGGCCCTTGAGCCAAAGCTTTCTCTGTTTTAAAATGCCTTGAGAACGGAGGTTTGTCAATGCACAATATCTCGACTTTTCTTGTTACAGGAATAGTACAGGGAGTAGGTTTTCGGCCATTTTGTGCCCGACTGGCCGAAGACATGGGGCTTGGCGGCTCAGTCAAGAACACCTCCGATGGGGTTGTCATAAAGTTGCAAGGTTCCCAAACCCAAATCGAAGCTTACCTTCAAAGACTACAAAAAGAAAAACCTGAGGCCTCCCACATATCATCTATAGACCTGCTTTTTCAGGAGGACAGTTGTGAAGAAAAGGGAAACTTTGTTATAGAAAAAAGTCTGCGTCTTGAACATCAACGGGTGCTTATACCTCCTGATATCGCTACCTGCAATGATTGTCTCAGAGAAATGAGAGACCCATCAAACAGGCGGTATCGGTATCCCTTTATCAATTGCACTAACTGTGGGCCCCGATACACCATCATAGAAGATCTACCTTATGACAGACCATCTACCACCATGAGATCTTTTGCTATGTGCCCTCAATGTCATTTTGAGTATACTCGGTCATCTGATCGAAGATATCACGCACAACCTAACGCCTGTTTCGATTGCGGCCCCTCTCTCTACCTCATTGATAAAAACGGCAGGGTCGCGGCCGAGGGTGAAGAGGCCCTTCAGATCTGCTGCTCACGGTTAAAAAAAGGGGAAACAGCTGCCATTAAAGGGCTAGGAGGGTTCCATCTCGCCTGTGACCCTTTCAATAGTGAGGCTACGCAAAAGCTGAGGCGACGTAAAAACAGAAAAGACAAACCCTTCGCTTTAATGGTTTCAGATCTTGCTCGGGCCAAACAACTTGTCTATCTGACAGGGACAGCAGAAAAACTTCTTACATCCTCAAAACGACCAATTGTTTTGTGCCCCGCCAAGAGAAATAGCGGTCTGTCTCCATTGGTGGCCCCTGGACAGAATGCCCTTGGCATCATGTTGCCCTACACACCCCTTCACCATTTGTTGCTAGAGCACTTCGATGCCCTTATTATGACAAGCGCCAACATGAGTGACGCCCCCATTATTTCTGATAACAACGAAGCCCAGGCGTCCCTTTCTGACCTCGCTGACTTTTTCCTTATGCACAATCGGGATATCCACATGGCCATCGATGATTCTGTCATTGCATCCCAGGGGCAAGAGTACATAGTGCTGCGCCGGGCTAGAGGATTTGTTCCTATCCCCCTTGCATCTCTTCATAAGGGACCAGTAATAATTGCTGCAGGGGCGGAGATGAAATCCACATTTACACTGACCCAGGATAACACCATCTTCCCAGGACAATATCTAGGCGATCTCAAACAGATAGGGACAATAGTCTATTATAAAAAGGCATTAGAGCATTTTCTTAAGCTTTATAATTTGCACCCAGAATATCTTGTCTACGATCTTCACCCCCAATATATTTCTGGTCCACTCGCCCGAAAGGTGATAAAAAGACCCTTTAATGCAACTCTTGGAGTACAGCATCACCATGCCCATATGGCAGCATGCCTTCTTGAAAATCGCAGGGAAGAACCGACTATAGGAGCAATCTTTGATGGCACCGGGTATGGAGATGACGGAACGATATGGGGTGGAGAATTTTTAGTGGCAGATATGAAATCCTATGAGCGTAAGGGCTCACTGCTGCCTTGCCCACTTCCAGGGGGAGAAAAGGCTGTGCTTGAACCGTGGAGATACGGCCTGGCTCTTTTAACATTAACCCTGGGAAATGAAGAGGCAATAGCGCTTTCTGGTCAAATTTGGCCTGAAAAGAAGAGTCTGCTACCGAGTCTGCTCGCTATAATGAATGCTTCCCCTATAACCACTTCTTGCGGACGTTTCTTTGACGGTGTATCCGCTCTATTGGGTTTCTGCACCGACATTTCCTACGATGGACAGGCGGCAATGGAGCTCGAAGGACATGCGAAAGGAGAATCTATTGCTCCCTTTGAAATTCTGGAAAAGGACGATTTTTTGTCTTTGGACTGGCGTCCCGCATTGAAATGGATGGTAGAAAACCGCCAACACCATAGAAAGGAATCCCTTGCAGCCGCATTCCATGGAGGGCTTGCTCTTGGCACGGCTAACCTGTGTTTGCGCATCTCTGAGCGAACCGGGATAAAACACGTAGCCCTATCAGGCGGAGTGTGGCAGAACAGGAGGCTCCTGGTTCTGACTCTTTCCTATCTTCGCAGAAGGGGACTTCTCCCACTTACCCATCATCTGCTTTCTCCAAACGATGAGAACGTTTCTGTGGGACAAGCGGCCATAGGCATGGCCCACTGGGCAGTGCCAGGTCTTGAATATGTGCAGAGTGGGCAATAAAAAGGAGCTGCTTCGTCAGAAACAGCCCCTTTACAGTTTCATTCAAAATAAATGTTTCTTATTGATGGTTAGCCTCATATTCAGGTGCATAGTCTATGCCACTGATAGTACATAGTTTTTTAGGGTGATGAATGGCCTCTACATATCGCACAGTACCGCTTTTCGAGCGCATTACCATAGAGAAGGTACGAATGCGACGCCCTTCATAACGAACCCCCTTCAAGAAATCACCGTCTGTAACGCCAGTGGCAGCAAAGAAGACATTGTCTCCTTTAACGAGGTCGTCTAGGGTAAGCACAGCATCAAGATCAAGCCCCATGGCCCTGCTCTCTTCAGCTTCCTTCTCATCCCTTACCCAAAGTTTGCACTGCATATTACCCCCAAGACATTTAATGGCACAAGCAGTAATAACAGCCTCCGGAGAGCCTCCTATCCCTACGAGAAGGTCTGCGCCACCCTCTTCCTTGCAAGTCAAAAGAGCTCCTGCCACATCTCCATCCGGAATCAGCTTTATACGTGCCCCTATTTGGCGTATGCGGCTTTTTATCTCATCGTGACGGGGTCGATCTAGAACAACAACTGTTACGTCTCCAACAGATTTAGCTTTCTTTTTAGCTACCCTCTTAATATTCTCTTCGATGGGAGCCTCTATATCTATGACTCCGGCCGCATCGGGACCGGTAGCTAGTTTGTTCATGTAAAAAATATTCCGGGGATCATACATGGTTCCTTTTTCAGAAAGGGCCACTACGCTAATTGCACCAGGAAGCCCCATGGCCGTTAGGCGGGTGCCATCTATGGGATCAACGGCAATATCCACTTCGGGGGAAACCCCGGAACCCAGGCGTTCGCCATTGAAAAGCATGGGAGCCTCGTCTTTTTCTCCCTCTCCTATGACTACGGTCCCATCCATAGCTATCGTATTCAGCATATAGCGCATAGCTGTAACGGCAGCCCCATCAGCTTCGTTCTTATCTCCCCTGCCCATCCAACGGCCGGCAGCCATAGCAGCAGCCTCTGTTCCTCGCACCAGTTCAAGAGCCAGATTTCGTTCTGGAATCGCCATAATTTATCCTCCTAATCTTATTCTTGAATCTGAGACGGTTCAGTAAATCTTGAAAAGACCTCATCTACAGCACTCAAATAGTAGTCAATGTGGAATAGGCTATCAAGTTCTTCCCTTAAAATATATTGATTAACTCTATTGTCAGCCCATAGAAGGTCTGCAAAGGTTCCTTCTCCGCGCCAGCATTTCATAGCATTTTCCTGTACCACTGCGTAAGCTTCTTCCCGAGCCAGCCCAAACTTTTCAACAAGTTCAAGCAAAACCCTCTGACTAAAAACAAGCCCCTTCATCTTTTTAAGGTTGGCCATCATATTTTCAGGTTCTACGTCAAGGCCTTCCACAATCTGGGACATTTTCTGCAGCATATAAGTAATGAGATGGAAGGCATCCGGCCAGATTATCCTCTCTACGGAAGAATGACTGATATCCCTTTCATGCCAGAGAGCCACATTCTCCATGGCAGCTGCGGCGTATCCCCTCAACAAACGGGCCATTCCCGTAAGCCTTTCGCAAAGGATCGGGTTTCTTTTATGGGGCATGGCTGAAGAACCTTTTTGCTTTTTGCCAAAAGGTTCGAGAGCTTCAAGAACTTCTGTCCGTTGAAGGTGACGAACCTCCACGGCCATGCGTTCAATAGCTGCGCCAAGAAGGGCCAGAGCATTCATGACATGAGCATGTCGATCCCGCTGAAGAATCTGGGTTGATATCGCCGCAGGCTGAAGATCAAGAATTTCGCAGACACGCCTTTCTATGCGGGTGGGGCAATGGGCATAAGTACCTACGGCACCAGAAATCTTACCGTAGCTGATCTGCTCCCTGGCTTGTCCCAGACGTTGTTTGTCTCGAAGCAGTTCATAATACCAATTTAAAAGTTTCAATCCAAAGGTCATGGGTTCAGCGTGAATTCCGTGGGTTCGCCCAACACAGGGGGTATATTTGTGTTCAACCGCGCGTTTCCATATGAAAGAAAGAAGTCTGTCTACCTCTATTATGACAACGTCAAGTGATTCTTTAAGCAATAATGATGAAGCTGTATCAAGCACATCACTGCTAGTGAGGCCTAAATGAATGAAACGGCCGCAGGGGCCAACTTTTTCTGCCACCGCTGAAACAAAGGCGATCATGTCATGATGAACCTGATTTTCTATCTCGTAAATCCTCTCTATATCGAAATCTGCTTTTTTTTCAATTTCTTCCAGGGCTTCCCGAGGAATGAGCCCATCTTCCGTCCAGGCTTTACATACAGCCAGTTCTACCTGGAGCCACGTTTTATATTTGTTATCATCAGACCAAATTTTTTTCATCAATGGAGTTTCATATCTATCAATCATGAACGTTATCTCCTCTCCGACATTTCCTTAGACCAGATATCCCTGGCTTTCAACAGAAAAGCATCATAACGCCCACTGGCAAAATCAGGGAACGTATAATCAAAGGGAACCCACCGCTTAAAGCGGTATCTCATTGTGACCTCTGCAAAAATCCCATCAGAAATATAAATACGATGGGCATGGTCCTTAGTGGAAGCCAGCACAAGCCTAGCTCCATTGACATACCCCGGATCAATATTCACAGTTCGTATGGTTCGGTTTTCAAATGCCTTGCTGCTCTCTTCTTCAATAGAACAGCTCTCTTTTTTCCATCGGACAATATCTCCTCCGTGGCGAAGTCCCTTAAAAGAAAGAAACTGCCGATAGAGAGTTGGAGCTATGTCATGGTAATAATTTGTAAGATCAAAAGGAACAGGTTCACTCTCTGCGTCAATCTCGCCCCAAACCGCAGTAACTTTTTCTATTACCCATTCTCGCCATCTCTCGTCAGGGTACAGAACTCCCGTGATCAATTTCACTGGATAAAACATACAGAGGACTCCTTTTATACGTTATTTCCGTTATTTTCAAGCAACGCCCGCACAAATTCCTGGGGTTCAAACAGCCTCAGATCATCCACACTTTCGCCAAGACCTATATATCTGATCGGCAAAGCAAGACGGTGGGCTATGGCAAGGATGACGCCACCTTTTGCAGTGTTGTCATATTTCGACAAAATCACTCCATTCAGGCTGAGAGCCTTATGGAATGATTCGGCCTGGGCAAATCCATTCTGCCCCATAACGGCATCAAGCACTAGAAGGTTTTCCATAGAATCCCGCCCCACTTCGCGCTCAATAACACGGACAATCTTTGTAAGTTCCTCCATCAGATTATGTTTTGAATGAAGCCTTCCTGCTGTATCGATAATCAAAACATCCGCTCCAGAAGCCCGAGCTGCCTGAAGGGCATCATAAGCGACTGCGGCAGAATCGCTTCCCTGCTGCTGGGCAATAACGCGGCTTCCCGTACGCTCACCCCATATTTTCAGTTGATCGATAGCAGCAGCTCTAAAGGTATCGGCTGCGCCTAAAATAACCTTTTTACCCTGTCGATGGAACTGTTCCGCTAATTTTGCAGCAGTAGTAGTCTTACCACTGCCATTCACTCCCACGAGCACGATGACTTTAGGTGATTTGTCAAGGACAATTTCCTTGCCCATTCCATCAACAGCTACAAGGCGTTCTGTCACTAAGTCGATAAAATACGCTATTAGCTGGTCAGGCGTTTTCAGGCCTTCCCGCTTCACAGTTTTTTGAAGCTCTTCGATCAATTCTTCTGTAAGATCAATACCTACGTCGCCAGATATAAGAATTTCTTCTAGGCTGTCCCAAAATTCTTCATCTATTGTGGAGCCTGAAAAAAGTGAAACCAACCCGCCGCTCCAACGATTTTTTACCTCTTTCAGGCTATCTTTTAATTTACTCCAAAGAAACATTCGCTCCACCTCACACCACTAATCGTCTTTAGACGTATCTGTTTTTTCCGGCCTTTTTTTTCTCAAGGGCCGTTTGTTTCGGGGACGGCTCCGTTCTTCTCCCGAACGGGTTATTTTGTTTCGGGGGTTTTTTTCTTTTTTCCCCTCCGCCCCACCACTCCCAGACTGTGGTTTCTTTTTGCGTTTCCGTTTCTTTTTATTTCTGGCATTATTTTCTTCTTTTCCTCTATGCCTTTCTTTTTTCTCTTTTATATTTTCGTCCTCTTCCTGAACATCTGCAGGTTTAAAGGCTTCTGCATCTGTAAGGACTGTCGCTGCCAAACGTTCTTCTTCTATATCATGATTGAATGCAACGAGCACTCCCTCTTCTGGTAAAAGGGAAGGGGTTTCGAGAATAGACGATTCCCAGTTTTCACCCTTCATGACCGTTTCCTTGAAGTTTTCAAAGTCTTTTACAGATACTAGTACTTCAGTCCCTTCGGGAGTCCTTGCTCGAAAAGCGCTATGGGCCAGGTCGACGCCAAGTATAATATAAACACCTTGAGGAGCTTTAATCTTCGCTCCAGGATTGGGAAGATCCTTCCAAAGACACCCGTACATCTGATGTTCATAGGCCATACAACACATGAGCCGCCCACAAACGCCAGATATTTTGGTGGGGTTAAGGGCAAGATTTTGCTCTTTTACCATTTTTATACAAATGGGATCAAATTTATGCAGCCAATATCCGCAACAACATTCTCTTCCGCATGGCCCCAGGCCGCGCACAGTTTTAGCTTCATCACGAACTCCAATTTGGCGAAGTTCTATCCGCGTTTTAAATTCCCGAGCAAGGTCACGAACATAGGCCCTGAAATCCACCCTCTGTTCTGATGTGAAATAGAAAAAAAGTTTTTTGCGGTCTAATAAATATTCAACATCTACCAACTTCATAGATAGGTCATGCTGGGAAAGAAGCTCTCTCGCCTTAACAAGAATAGCTTCCTCTTCTTCCCGCTGAGTTTGTGCCATCTCTTCATCCTCTTCCGTCGCAGTGCGTACAAAAGAGATATTTTGCAACATAGGTTCCCCACCCTTGGGCTGTCCATCGCAGAGATCCTCGCAACATGTATTTCGATAGCGGTCCTCCTGCTCTTCAGAAATTGGGCCGCCCACAATAGCCAGTTCTATCCCTCTCATTGTTTCAGCAACAATTTTTTCCCCTTTTTCCGGGGTGAAGGCTGTGTCTTCTATGTTTACTAAACCTAGGTATCTTGGTTTACCAAAGATTGTCAAATACATGTTCAAACGCAAAACCCTCCTTGAGTGATAATAATATAAGATCAAGCACCATCCCCTGTGGAAGTTTGCGGCTTTCACATATGAGACGTAACCTATCGACCCGGGCAGCAAGAGAGGCTTGTCCCTCTTCAATGGCCCATGTTTCCCAACAATGAAGTTGTTTCTCCAACTCTTCTATAGTCATAGTTTCCCCACTTTCAAGCCATTTTTTCCAGCTTCTCTCTGCTGATGGAATTTCTTCTGGCTCAAAGCGTTCTTCATGAGCTAAAGCGAGATTCCAGCATCGGCTCTTTAGTGTTGGTAAAAATTTGTCATTTTCCAAAAGGAAAAGAATAACTCCGTGTTCTGGCGGTTCTTCAACTATTTTCAACATGCTATTGGCAGCTGGAAGTAATAGAGTGTCCGCTGACTGAATAACTACAAGCCGACAAGAGGCAACCACCGGATAAAGAGAAAGTTCTACTGCTATCTCCCTGCACTCGCTGATGGTAGGCGCCTTTTCTAAGGAACCCGAAAGGACGAGATCAGGGTGGGTTTTCTCGTGCCAGGAACAGCACGAGAGACACTGTCCGCATGCATTCTTCTTTTCACATAGGAGAAGCCGGGCAATATCAATTGCTATCTTTTCATGATACTGCTTAGGCGCTGACAGCGCCAAGCTCTGTGGAAACCGATTTCCCTCCAAAGCTTTTTTCAGTTCAGACCACATTAGGCTTGATGTCACGAAACATGTTTCTTTTTCGTTCATTTCGATAGATGGACCTCCACAACTTTCCATATCTGTGCCGATACTTCCTCGGTTGGCTGCGAACCGTCTATTCGCACTATCCTATGGGGGAAACGCTTTGAAAGCTCTTTATATCCTTCACAAACCCTGTTAAGGAACCCGTCTGTTTCGGACTCTATGCGATCAAAATGCCCCCTTGTGGTTTTTATCCTGTTTATTGCCACGGGAAGGGGCGTGTCTATCCATAATGTAAGATCAGGTTCGGGGAAAGAACACCATGCGAAAAGGTCTTCTACTTTCTCTTCCGGCAAGCCTCTTCCCCAGATCTGGTAGGCTCGAGTGGAGTCGGTATAACGCTCACATAAAACAATCTGGCCGCACGAAAGGGCTGGAGATATAACCTGACTCACATGTTCACAGCGATCAATTACAAAAAGGAACAGCTCGCTTAGTTCGTGGCGTAGATCCTTCTCCAAAAGAAGTGTTCGCACAAAATCTCCATGAACCCATCCTCCCGGCTCACGAGTCCAGAGCACAGGCTCCTTTTTCTTCTGTTGCAACTGTTCTTTTAAAAAGGCTGCCTGGGTGCTTTTGCCGCAACCGTCAATCCCCTCAAGGGTTATAAACATCGTTATTTCCTTTCCTTGGCATCATTTTCTTGTGGTTCTACCTGTATTATTTCACGAAGGAGGCCTTCCACCACATAATCTGTTTTAAAGATGCGCAATGTCCCCTCGTCAAGCCTTCTTTCCTTGGTCTGACTCAAAAGCTCACGATCTTCTTTTGTTGGCCCCGGCTTCGCTCCATCATCAGGAACTTTATCATAGTTCAGTTCTAATATAACCTCATTGTTAGTTTCAAGAGCGTTAATTTCTTTCAGCATCTGGTCAAAATTATCAATAGACTTCCACCCCTGGACAATAGCCTCTTCTTCAAGGGGCATGATTCCACCGCCACGCACCGCGACCTCAACTGATCCGGCAGCATTTTGGGGCACCATCAGTTCAAATTTCTTTTTTGTCTGTTCTCCCCGGTAGGGACGCAATGTTATTTCCACAGGAACCTTTTCACCTGGGAGAAAGGTTTCACCTTCAACTTCCAGGCCCTCAATATATATAACGTTGGGTTTTTGTGTTATCTCCACAGCGAGGTGAAAGCCCAGCGGATAGACCTCCTTATAAGGATTCAGGGAGATCGCTTTCATTATTTCTCTAATCTCGCTAAGAGCTTCATCGCCAATATCTTTGTCTGAAAAGAACATGTTACTTCGAGTCCACCCTTTTGGGAGGCCAAACCCCTCTATCTGCAGAGAAATCCTTGCCGTCCCTTCTCCAATTCTTCCCCATAGGCGGTCAATCAAGCCCGTAAAAAGGGTTGATGTCATATCAGAGTTCACAAAGGGATCTGATACGATATGGAACCGCTTTAAGTCTCTCTGGTTTCGATCAATATCCCTAAAACGAAAGGAGGCATCCACAGATGGAGTAAAGTAACCTACTTGGCCACCAACAGCCTCTGCTCGATCCTGAGTCACCGTTCCTATAATTCGCGAGAAGCTGCCCACTTTAAATGGACTTTCCAAACTCGGGATGACATTATGTACCTGAACTTTTGTGGCAGGGAAGGCTACAACGCCTTTCTGTAGAAAAGGATGCCCGAAAGCTAAAAAACGCCCCTTTTCATCAATGGATGTTACAGTACCAATAGTTCCAACTGTTACGTCACCCCATGCCAGAAGAACCCCTACCGCCTCCCCTGGGACCAACTGACTGCTGTAGTCTACCAGTTGTCCCTCGCCATTTAATCCTCCGGCAAGGACTGCCTTTCCTCCCAGAAAGGTCCCAAGACGATCTGCTGTCCTCTGGCTGACTCCACCAACTTGAAGGGGAGCTGCTTTTTTGATCAACCCTGTAATCTCATTTTCCTTTTCATCCTCTTTTTCTTGTTCCAGTTCAAGTTCATGTTCTTCCGGAGGAAAAACCGATAGTTGTGGAAGTTTCTGTCTTTCATCTGGCCATTCCCAAATAGACATCATATCTTCTATAGGGGTTACGTACCCAATATCATGCTCGCTAAAATTAAAACCGTATCCTATTGCTCCTATGAGTTTTTTATTGATATAAACAGGGCTTCCGCTCATCCCTGCCGCAATGCCCCCTGTCTTTTTTATAATATCACCGCCAGCACGTACCATAATCAAATGGCGCGGCCTGCTTTCAAGCTGGGGGACTACGCTTATTATCTCTATGGGAAAGGATACTACATCTTCACCTTGAATAACGGTCAAAGCTTCCCCTTTCATTCCCGGCTTGATCTCACTGAGAGGAAGAATTGGTACAGATGAAGCAAAAGAAACTGAAGAGGCAAAACCTGTTTCTATTAATATTGTGAGTAAAATTAAAATGGAAACAATGCCAACGGAAACTTTGCTTCGTACATAACGTTCTATCAAGACTATCCTCCTCCTAACCACTCTATTCGCTATTTGCTGCCAAGTTTCTTCCAACGCAAGTAGGCCATTATGAAGTCGTCAATATCTCCATCTAGCACGGCCTGCACATTCCCCGTTTCCTCTCCAGTCCTGTGATCTTTGACGAGGGTATAGGGGTGAAGGACATATGAACGGATCTGACTCCCCCAGCTTATTTCTTTTTTCTCTCCTATAATGGTATCCATTTCGTTTCTTCGCTCTTCAATGGCCCTCTCATAGAGCTTGCTCTTCAGAACCTGCATTGCCACAGCTTTATTCATATGCTGAGAACGCTCATTCTGGCAGCTTACCACAATACCGGAGGGGAAATGGGTTATACGAACTGCTGAGTCAGTCATGTTGACATGCTGGCCGCCAGCTCCGCTTGATCGGTAGGTATCGATCCGCAAGTCTTCAGTCCGTATCTCTATGTCTTCATCTTCAGGAAGTTCAGGAACAATATCCACAGAAGCAAAACTCGTATGACGTCTCCCCGCTGAATCAAAGGGCGAAATCCTGACGAGACGATGAACACCCTTTTCAGACTTTAAATACCCATAGGCATAGCTACCTTCAACAAGTAATGTAACGTTGCTAATTCCGCCTTCTGAATCTTTGATCAAGTCGAGTACCTTTACACGAAAGTCATTCTGTTCCATCCATCGCGCATACATCCTATAAAGCATTTCTGCCCAATCCTGGGAATCCAGACCGCCTGATCCTGCATGGACAGACACAATAGCATTGCCCTGGTCATAATCTTCACTCAGAAGCTCAATAAGCTGCTGGCGTTCTATTTCTTTTTTAAGGGAAAATGCTTTCTGCTCAAAATCCTTTTGAAGCTCTCTGTCTTCTTCTTCCTTAAGCATCTCTTCTATGATTTCAAGATCCTCATAGTCTTCGGCTATCTTCTTCCAGGAATCAAGTTTGTCCTGATAGCGAGCCAATTCCTGTGTTACTTTCCTTGCCTCATCACTTCCCCAGAAATCCGGTTTTAAAGTCTTTTCTTCCAGTTCTTGTATTTTTATCTCCAAAATGGGCAGGTCAAAGACTTTCCTGCAGTTCATCTTTTAAGGAACGCAGTTCCTCCAATACTGTAGAGTTTGGAATTGTTGCCATAATTCCAAATGCCCCCTTTACAAAATGCTGTATAATTTTCTTCAAGCATTTTATTATAACATTCTGATTGAGCTGTAATTGCTTTTATTCCAAAGAATTGTAAAGATAAAACATACTAAATATCCACCATATAAAGTGCACCTTTTAATAGAGGTGCCTCTTTAAGAAAGCTATGTCTTTTTGTTATAATTATTATTGCGTTTAAACATCAAAGGAGGCCTTCGCGCTATGCGATTAACAGAACTCTCTAAAACAAGTGGCTGAGCAGCCAAAATAGGTCCGGCGGACCTGGAAAAGATTTTGCGGGATCTCCCTCCCGTAAAAGATGACCGTATTATTTCGACATGGGCATCAGGAGAAGATGCGGCTCTTTGGATCATTGATCAGAAGCGTCTTGGCATATTGACCCTGGATTTTATAACACCTATTGTGGATAACCCAAGAAAATGGGGGGAAATCGCTGCGTGCAACTCCATAAGCGATGTTTTCGCCATGGGTGGACGTCCGATAGTGGCCCTAAATATCGTGGGCTTCCCTGTTAAAAAACTTGATATAGAGGTATTGCGGCAAGTTCTGGAAGGCGGCTACGCAAAAGTCAGGGAAGCAGGGGCTTTTCTAGTAGGAGGCCATAGTGTAGAAGACGATGAACCTAAATATGGCCTTGCGGTGTATGGAGAAGTGTCCAGAGATCATCCATGGCAAGTTATAGGATCCATGCCAGAAGACGCCCTAATACTGACAAAGCCGGTAGGGACAGGCGTTATAGCTACTGGAATCAAAGCGGACATGATCGAAGATCCTATGGGACCAGAGGAAGCCATACGCTGGATGACAACACTGAACAATGTTCCCCTTGTTCTTCCGCAGCACCTTCTTGATGAGGTTCATGCCTGTACAGATGTAACAGGTTTTGGCCTAATAGGTCATGCCCTTGATATGCTTTCAACCAAAGAACTGAATCTATGTCTCGGCCTTCATAATGTTCCTCTTCTTCCCGGGGTCATAGAGCTGGCAGAGAGCGGGCTCGTACCTGCAGGAACGTATAACAACAGAATCCAGTACGAGAATAGTGTTGTCGAAATTGAAACTTTGCAGGAAGAAAGGGTCGACATGCTTTATGATGCCCAGACATCAGGCGGATTGCTTCTCTCCGTTCACAAAGATCATGTGCCGGCGGTGATAGCCGCTTTAAAAGAAGCTGGTTTCGAAAAAACTGAATGTATCGGTTATTTCAAGAAAGGGCAGGGACAGATTGAAATTGTCCATAACGTTTAGTAATATAAGACTATAGCATGACTTTTAATTAAACTCCCTCATTAAAATGAGGGAGTTTCAAAGGGGCTCTACTCTATGCGCAAAACTTTATCATCTCATCATAGCTACATTTTATTGACTCTTTCCTTGGCGCTTTTCTGTGCAATGCTCGGAGTTGGAGTTATCAGCCCTATTTTGCCGATTTACGCATCAAAGCTTGGTGCAAGCGGAATCCTCATGGGGTTAATATTCGGAACTTTCCCTTTTGCAAGAACTGGGGGAATGATACTAAGCAGTGAACTTGCAGAACGTTTTGATAGAAAACGTTTGCTAAGTGCCGGTTTGCTAGTCTATTCACTAGCATCTTTGGCTTATATTCATGCGGAAACAACTGAATCCCTTATTACGATCCGTTTTTTCCACGGACTTGGCTCCGCCTTTGTCGTTCCTATTGCTATGGCTATAGGTGCGGATATTGCGGAAAAGGGTAAAGAGGGAGTCTTTTTCGGCACCTTGCAGGGAGCGCATTTTCTGGGGATTGGTTTTGGTCCCCTTATCAGTGGTGTCCTTACAGACCATTTCGGGTGGCATGTTCCTTTTTACTTTATGACAGCTCTCACTGCTTTAGCTCTAGTTATGGTTATCAAAAAACTCCCCGTAGAGCTGACTGCCAAACCTTCTTCCAGCGGCCAAATGCTTTCTTCTATTGGTGGAATGATAAGGAACTCTGCCCTTCGTACATGTTTTTATTACCAATTCTGCTTTGCCATGTGTCGGGGCACAATGCTCATGGCCATTCCCCTTATGGCGGCCGGTTTGTCCCTATCCTTCTCACAAATAGGAATAATATTATCTCTGAACTCTCTTACAACTGGTGTACTGCAAAGATATTTCGGGAAACTCGCAGACAAGATATCCCGGTATAACCTGATCATCATAGGGGGTATCATTTCGGGGATAGTTTTTATGATCATTCCTTTTTTCAATACTTTCATAGGACTCACAGTGGCAAGTGTAATTTTCGGCGTAGGACATGCTCTTTCGTCGCCATCCCTTGCAGCTATCGCTGCAGAAAACAGTTTCATGTTTGGCAGCGGCAGGACCATGGGTGTATTTAACATTTTCTTTAGTCTCGGCTTGATGACCGGCCCAGTTCTCAATGGTTTTGTAGTTCAATCAACTCTTTCTCTCAGTCCCTTCCATGTGTTAGCTGTTTTTATTTTTTCAGCCACAATTCCCTTCCTCTTTCTTATAAAAAAGAAAGAAGTATCTACTGTGGAAAACGTTGATTAACTTCCACCCGAGGAAGCCGCGTTCCAAATCGCCAAGTATTGATCGTACAGAGAAAGAATAATATCTTGTCCAATATCAGGATATTCCAATAGGACAACACCAAGGCTTTTACTCTCTAAAAGCACTTTATGAATAGAGACCGGGCTTTTCATATCAAATAGCACCGGGACGTTGTTCTTTCGGCATTCCTCGATTTTTTGTTTAAGGCCATCCAGAGAGTCTCCTTTGGCCCACTCCTTCCAAAGCTCATCCTCTGGATGAAGAATCTCGCATTGCGCTGCACGTAAAAACTCAACGAAGCCCTTGGAGAGGTTGAAAACCTTTTTCCCTTTTAGCAACTGCCGTCCAAGAAGGACAGTACTCTCAAGACGCCCTTGGAACTCGGCCAGCCGACGTTGATAGAAAAAGTAATGTTCATGATCAAGACTCGAAAAAATGTTCATAATCCTTTGTGCTATAAAAGGGAGGACTGATGGGTCTGTAAAATATGTGTCCGCCTCTTCGTAAGAAAAAGGCAGATGTGTATATAGAACAAAAAGATTCTTCTGAGATGACTGGATGCCATATTTCAGTGCCTCATCATAATCTAAAGCAATAAAATGGCTGCCAGCGGGAACTTTTTTTATAGAAAGCTTATTTATTCCACCATCTTCTGCCCATTGGCCTAATGGCTTAACATTGATGAAAACACCTCCCATAAAATTAGCAACTACAGAAAGCCATGGAGAAGTTATCCATACGTCCATGGCAAAGACTTCGGAAGAAAAGGAAAACAGACAGAAGAGCAACAGCAAAAATCTTGCCGCACCCTTTCGAAACCGAGAAATTCCTGGGTTAGCTTTCTTTTTCACAGATAACCACGTCATTCTTGCCATCTATTTCTTCTACACGTACTTCCACTATTTCGTTGGAAGATGTGGGAACCTTTTTGCCGCAATAATCAGGCTGGATTGGAAGCTCCCTATGCCCACGATCAATAAGGACAGCCAGCTGAACAACTGATGGGCGCCCTAAATCCATAAGGGCGTCGAGGGCAGCGCGGACTGTTCGTCCCGTGTAGATCACATCATCCACTAAAACCACTTTTGCTCCGTTCACATCGAAGGGAATAGACGTGCTTTGAACAACCGGCTGTTCATGAAGGAGGGTGAGGTCATCCCTGTAAAGCGTTATGTCAAGTTCGCCAGCAGGTATTTTTACCTTTTCCTGTTTTTTAAACAAATTCTGGAGATGCTTGGCCAAAAAAACGCCGCGTCTTTGAATACCTACTAAAGCTATATTCTCTGTTCCTCTGTTTTTTTCAATAATTTCATTGACGATTCGTTTGAAAACCCTTTCCATATCGTCGCTGTTCATAATTATTGCTTTTTCCCTGAGCATTTCCAAGGCCCTCCATAATGGTTATTTTTTACACCCCAAACCTACCTGTTTCAACGCTCGCTGCGCCGCTAGAGTTTCCGCTACTTTAATAGAATGCCCCTGGCCGCTCCCGTAAAGCTGCCCATCTATTTTAAGCTGAACTGTAAAAATCGGCATGTGAGGGGGGCCTTCTGTTGAAATAACCACATAACAGGGCTGCCCTAAACCTCTTTTTTGTGTTTCTTCCTGTATGAGAGATTTTGGGTCGCTATTCTTGTCATAAGCGTTAATGTTCGATTGGAAAAAAAGATATCTCCGCACAACGTTTTGGGCTGCCGCAAATCCGCCATCTGAAAAAACTGCACCTAATACAGCTTCAGACGTATCAGCAATTATAGACGCACTCGCTCCTTGCTGTTCTAGGCCCTTTCCCAAACGGATGATCTGTGGCAACCCTATGGATTTTCCCCATACTGATAATGCATTTTTGCAAACAAGATTTGAACGGTATCGAGTGAGGGTACCCTCGTCAACATCAGGATATCCGTTAAAAAGATTAGCTGAAACAATTAATTCAAGAACAGCGTCTCCCAAAAACTCTAAACGCTCGTTATGAAAATGGAGGCCCTTTTCATGTGCATAAGAAGCATGGGTTAGGGCCTCCTGGAGAATTTCCTTTTTTGAAAAAAGGTACCCTAACCGTTCCTGGAAGGAGGCAAGCTCTCGTTGCCACCATTGCTCCCTCTCTGATAAGCTCCCTTTCAAAATTTTACCCCTCGAATTTCTGGATTGCTACAACTGCGTTATGCCCGCCAAAACCAAAGCTATTAACGAGAAGACGGGCGACATCTTTAGAAACGGCCTCTGTCCCCACAACATTAATAGCGCACTCTGGATCTGGAGTTTCATAGTTTCTTGTTGGATGAATAACTCCCTCTGCAATTGTCTGGATTGCGGCTATGGTTTCAAGGGCTCCTGCTGCTCCCAAACAGTGTCCTATCATAGATTTTGTTGAGTTAACGTGAACTTTCGGCGTATGGTCGCCAAAAACAGTATTTATTGCCATGGCTTCCATTTTATCATTGAGCTCTGTCGATGTCCCATGGGCATTGATATAGTCTACATCTTCAGGAAGCCATTTTGCCTGACGCATGGCCTGGCGCATAGCTCTTACAGCTCCATCACCCTGGGGGTCTGGCGCCGTTATGTGGCTCGCATCGCATGTAGAGCCATATCCCACTATCTCGCCATAGATCGTAGCTCCTCTTTTTTTGGCATGCTCGAGCTCTTCTAAAACAAGAACCCCTGCCCCTTCTCCCATAACGAACCCGTCACGATCCTTATCAAAAGGACGAGATGCGCGTTCTGGTTCGTCATTTCGAGTAGAGAGAGCTTTCATTGCCGCAAAACCAGCTATGCTTATGGAACGAAGGGCTGCTTCTGTCCCTCCAGCTAGAATAATGTCAGCATCATCACGCAATATGGAGTAATATGCTTCGCCAATGCTATTCGTTCCAGTGGCACAAGCTGTAACAACACACATATTGGGGCCCTTGGCACCATATCTGATAGCCACATAGGCCGTTGACATATTACTGATCATCATAGGGATAAAGAAGGGACTTACCCGTCTTGGTCCTTTTTCAATAAGGGTCTGAAAGTTGTTAAATGTGGTTTCAATACCCCCCTGACCTGTTCCAATATAAACTCCGAATCTATTCGAATCCAGGCTCGTTACATCCAGATGGGCATCCTCAACTGCAAGATCTGCAGCAGCAACGGCAAAATGAATTACCCGATCCGATCGTTTTGCCTCTTTTTTGTCAAGCCAAAGTGTTGGGTCAAAATCTTTTATCTCGGCGCCAAAGGTTACCGGGAGATCACTGGCATCAAATGTGGAAAAAGGTAAAACTCCGTTTTTCCCTTCTTTAAGAGCCTGCCAAAAGTTTTCCCTACCATTCGCGATTGGGCTGACAAGACCAAGCCCTGTGATAACTACCCTTCTCAAATTATGTCACTCCTCACCGTTCAGGGATAGGGCGTTTCATTGTTTTGGAAGGCCGGAGGATGTTAAAATCTTTCCCCTCCGGCCTTTACGATGCATTTATTGTGTTTATTCTTCCACTCCAAGCTTATCGAGGGTATACTTCATAGCTTCCCCTACGGAAGTGAGCTTTTCTGCATCCTCATCAGGAATCTCGATGTCAAACTCTTCCTCTATACCCATAATGAGCTCAACAATGTCAAGAGAATCTGCCCCAAGATCTTCTACAAAGGATGCCTCAGGGACGATCTGGCTTTCTTCTACGTCTAGTCTATCGATGATTATTTCTTTCAGATGGGCAATTACTTCGTCTTTCTTCATTCTCTTTCACCCCCTTCCAAACTCTTAATTCAAATATAAAATGTCTTTAACACATGGTCATGCCGCCATCGACGGCTAACACCTGTCCTGTAATATATGCTGCATCATCACTGGCAAAAAAAGCTGCAGCTTTCGCTATATCCTCGGGTATTCCTACTCTATTCAGTGGGATCTGAGACAGCATAATCTGTTTTATCTCTTCTTTCAAGATAGCGGTCATATCTGTTTCAATAAATCCCGGTGCTATGGCATTGACTGTAATGCCCCTCCCTCCGTATTCTCTTGCAATAGCCTTTGAAAAGCCTATTATGCCTGCCTTTGAAGCACAGTAGTTTGACTGGCCGGGGTTTCCAATGAGCCCTACAACTGATGAAATATTAATTATTCGCCCCCACCTGGCTTTTACCATTTTCTTAAGGGCCTGTTTAGAACAGCGATATACGGATGTCAGATTGGCTGAAATAACGCTATCCCAATCATCATCCTTCATGCGCATAAGAAGATTGTCCCGGGTTACACCTGCGTTGTTAACAAGTATTTCCACAGGCCCAAGCTCTTTTTCAATCTCTGAAAACAGAGCCTCTACCTGATCTGCAAATGTAACGTTACATTTTACCGCCAGGCTCTTAACGCCAAAGGTTGACATTTTTTCACATATTTTCATCGCTTCGTTTTCGCTTCTGTTATAACTAATGGCTACATTATTCCCTCGAGAGGCAAGTTCCAGTGCAATAGCACTCCCTATGCCCCGTCCACCTCCTGTTACAAGAGCAACCCTTCCAGACATTTTACGCGGCACCTCCCTCGTTAAACAGAGCGGCTATAATCCGCAAATCCTCTTCATTCATAGCCGAATAGGTTTTCAGCCCCTTCTGGCATCTTTTAATAAGTCCAGCCAGAACTGTTCCTGGACCTAATTCCAGGTAAGTGTCAACTTCTTGTGAAGCCATATATAAAACCGAATCTGCCCATAGGACAGGACTATAGGTCTGATGAAAAAGTGCCTTTTGAATATCTTCCACTGTAAAAACAGGCTGGGCCGAAACATTAGCAACTATGGGGCAGTGTGGAAGATTCCACTGGCATTTTTCAAAAGCCTTTTGCAACTGATCCGCTACGGGCACCATCAAATTGCTATGGAAGGGAGCACTCACCTTCAACATAACGGCTTTACGCGCTCCCTGGACCTTCGCCTCTTCAACCGCCTTTTCTACAAAAGATGTTTCTCCGGAAATAACTACCTGCCCAGGAGAATTGAAATTCGCGGCCTGGCATTCTTTGTTCGGAGCAACCCTTCGGCAAACCTCTTCGACCACATCAGGCTCTAGCCCTATGAGGGCAGCCATTGCCCCCTTACCCTCAGGAACAGCCTCCTGCATCAGGGATCCTCGCAAATGGACTAGGCGAACTCCATCTTCCAGGGAAAGGGCTCCTGCGGCAACAAGGGCCGTATATTCTCCAAGGCTGTGTCCCGCAAGAAATGCCGGCTTTAACGATACACCCATGCTCTCTGTCAAAACCCTATATGCGGCAATGCTTGCAGTTAAAATAGCAGGTTGAGTAAAAGCCGTAAGGGTCAATTTCTCTTCGGGTCCTTCAAATATGAGCTGGCTTAATTTGAAATTGAGGGCATGGTCAGCTTTTTGAAAAACGTCTCGTGCGGCATCAAAAGTATCATATAAACTTTTCCCCATACCGACTTCCTGAGCCCCTTGGCCAGGAAAAACCAGAGCATATCTCACAGTAGACACCTCGTTTCCCTAAAACACAAAATGAGGGAGCTTAGCTATAACGCCAGCAGCTTCGTCAAACATGGCATGTATAATTTCCGCAGCTGGTTTAATGTCATTGATCATGGCAGAGCTTTGCCCGGCCATAAGAGACCCCCACTCAACGTCGCCATTAACCACCGCCGCCCTCAGCCTTCCAGTGCCAAGTTTTTCTATTTCCTCTATTGATGCTCCTGCTGATTCAAGTTCTTCAAAACGTGATGTTAGTTTATTTTTTAGACAACGTACAGGGTGCCCGGTAGGCCTACCCGTTACTACATTGCTTCTGTCACGAGCCTTTATAATAGCCTCTTTGTAATTCTGATGAACTGAACACTCAGAACAGCATACCATCCTGGTTCCCACCTGAACTCCCTCAGCGCCAAGACAGAAAGCGGCGGCTACTCCACGTCCATCCGCTATTCCACCTGCCGCTATAACTGGAATTCCAAGTGCATCCACTACTTGAGGCACGAGAACCATCGTAGTCGTATCTCCAACGTGTCCCCCCGCTTCTGTTCCTTCTGCCACAACAGCGTCAGCACCTTGTTTTTCCACCCGTTTAGCCTGAGCTACTGATGCGACAACAGGGATAACTACCGTCCCGAGAGGTTTTAATCTATCGATAACTTTCCCCGGACTTCCCGCACCAGTGGTCACTATGGGGACACGGTGTTTTTCTGCAAGTTCCAGTGCATCATCCGCGGTAGGAGACATAAGCATAATATTGAGCCCAAAAGGCTTATCTGTAAGCTGCCTTATCCGCACGAGTTCCTGGTCGAGAATTTCTGGAGGCATATTAGCTGCCCCGATAAGTCCTATCCCTCCGCCATTGCTCACAGCTGCGGCAAGGGCCGAATTTGCTACCCAGGCCATGCCTCCCTGTATGAGTGGATATTTCACCCCAAGAATTCGCGTTACTCTATTTTCCCAAACCAAAATTTTCACCTCACATCTCATACAGTATAGAGCCGTATGTCATGCCCGCTCCAAAACTTGTCAACACCATTTTATGTCCTTTTTTCACTTGCCCGCTCTCAAAAAGTTCGGCAAGGACAAGAAAAATAGAAGCCGCAGATGTGTTTCCGTAACGATCAAGATTTATCCATGTTTTTTCAGGTTCAGCATCAAGGCGCTTCATCACTCCGTCTACTATGCGAAGATTGGCCTGATGGAACAGCCACCAATCGATTTCTGCCGGTTGAATATTTTCAGCTCGAACAAACTCCTTTAAAAAGGTTGGAATAACCTGGTTCACAAACTTAAAGACCTCGTTCCCTTTCATATGGACATAATGCAAACCCTCTTTAAGGGTCTTTTCTGAGGCTGGATTTTCAACAACCCCACCAGGGAAAATAATGAGGTCTGACTTTGTTCCGTCTGACCTAAGATCAGATGAGATAAACCGACCTTGCCCAGCATGGGCTGAACCAAGAACTACCGCTCCGGCACCATCTCCGAAAAGCACACACGTATTGCGATCCTGCCAATTTATAATTCTGGAAAGCACTTCTGCTCCCACAACTAGAACCTTGTCCCAAAGCCCGCAGGAAATGCCGGTTGCAGCCACAGTAAGAGCATACACACACCCTGTGCATCCAGACTGGAGGTCAAAGGCTCCAGCACGAGAAGCATTTAGTTTTCCCTGCACTTTAGGTGCTACTCCAGGAAACACCGTATCCGGGGAGTTTGTCGCCACAATGACCATGTCTAGTTCAGATGGTGATACGCCGCTTTTTTCAAGAGCCGCTAAAGAAGCTTTATACGCTAAATCGCTTGTCAATTCTCCTTCTGATGCGATATGTCTCTCCCGAATACCTGAACGCTCCTGTATCCACTCATCACTCGTATCGACTATTTTTGAAAGATCGTCGTTTGTCAATGTTTTTTCTGGAACATACATTCCCGTTCCAAGAATAGCGACATCACGACCATGAAACTGCCCCATAATATAATTAAACCTCCTTGTGAAGCTCATTCGTTATATGTTCGACGCCCTTTTGCAGAACAAAGTTTCTCGCCACTCTAATCGCACTCGCAACAGCTGGGGCTTTCGAACGGCCATGAGCTTTAATTACAACTCCTTTTACGCCGAGAAGAGGTGTTCCTCCATGCTTTTCGTAATCGAACCGGCCCCATAAACTTTTAAGCATGGGGACCATGAAAACCATGCCTATTTTAGGCAATATTCTTCGTCCCATCTCTTCTTTGGCAATTGAATAAACAGCCTGAATAACGCCCTCAGCAAATTTCAAGACCACGTTTCCAGAAAATCCATCACAAACCACAACATCAGCCTTACTGAAAGGAACTTCGTCACCTTCCACGTATCCTGTAAAATTTAAGGAGCTAACTTTTAACATTTCCTTTGCGCTTGCTATAACTTCGTCTCCCTTAATATCTTCAGAACCATTAGAAAGCAGAGCTATTTCTGGGGAAGGCACCCCTAAGATATATTTTGAGTAGATATTACCCATTAAAGCGAATTGATAAAGATTAATAGGCTTTGCTCGAACAGTAGCTCCCACATCTAAAAGGAAAGTATATTTATTCAGAGTCGGCATGGCCACTCCTAATGCGGGGCGGTCAATTCCGGATATACGACCTACGACAAGAACACCACCAGCAACGATAGCCCCCGTGTTCCCAGCTGAAACACACCCCTGGGCTTCACCGCTTCTAGCCATTTCCATGGCCAGCCGGAGGCTGGAATGTCGTTTTTGTCGTATGCTTCTGCTCGGATGTTCATCCATGGAAATATATTCTTCCGTATGGACCACAGAAAGTCTTCGGCGTACATCATCAGCCGCCTGATCTATAATAGGTTCAATTTGTGCACGATTTCCCACAAGAATGATTTCAAGATCGCTAAATTCCCTACAGGCTAAAATAGCCCCTTTACAGGGCTCATGTGGAGCATTGTCTCCCCCCATTGCATCAAGAGCCAACAACATGGCAAATTGCCTCCCCTCTTAACTCTTCATCTCGAGGGAGTCGATGACCACAGCGATAAAACGGCCGACAAAAATTTCTTGATCTCCTACCCGAGTCCTGACACTGACTATATATTTGTTGTCTTTATGAACACCGACTTTAGCGCGTGCGATCAGTACGTCCCCAACTTTGGCGTGGCTTTTATACTCGCCTCTCATTGAATCGATTATAACCATATCTGCTTCAACGACAGCAATCGCTATTGAACTCGCCTGGGAGTATATATAATGATCACATACATAATCTGTATGGCGGAAAGCCATCTCTTTTTTTGTCTGAAGAACTGATAAAGCCCATTTATTGGGCTCAAGTTCGAGAAGATCGCCTACCACTTCACTTTGTTTTAATGAGCGCAGCTTGCTCGTAGCACGCTGAGCCATATTTATGGTGCGCTCTCTCAATTCTGGCACACCAAGGAGAGCTCGATCAAGGCGAATAGTGCTAACACTAGCTGACAAGGCATCAGCCAATTCTTTATCCGTATAAAGCGGATTTTGCTCTAGGAGTTTTAATAATTTCCCTTGCCGTTGTTTCTTCTTTTTTGAACGAATTACCAACGACCTCCAATCTTACTTATGACCAGGTACCAACATCTGATCTGATGACTTGGTCAGTATAATATGTTTCTCAAGGGAGGTCAAGAAAAAAATAACGGAGAGCAATTTCCTCTCCGTTATAAACTTTCTTAGAAATTTCTAAGGGTTTTATATATGCCTTTTAGGCCTCTTCCACTGTTTCTTCAGCTGTTGTCTTAATAACCTTACGGCTACGATAATAACCACACTCGGGACAAGCTCTGTAGGTCATGATCATTTCACCGCAATGAGGGCACGTAGTAAGACCTGGCATAGAGGCAGATCCAAGCCAATTTGCTTTTCTTTTATGGGTACGTGCATGAGAAACTCTGCTTTTCGGCGTTGCCATATCAGTTCCCCTCCTTTTCTTTAAGCTTCCAAATCGTCTTCTTTCATTTTCAACAGGTCTGAGAGCCTGGGATCTATAGCCTGGCGGTTACAGCCGCAGTCCCCTTCGTTAAGAGATGCTCCGCAAATAGGACAAAGCCCCTTGCACTCCTCTCTGCAAAGGGGATGGAGCGGAAGGCTTAAAATAAGACTCTCCCACACCTGGGGAGTAATATCCAGTCTGTTTTCTAAAGAATCCACAAGCACTATATGTTCGTCAGCTTCCTGTTCACGACCTGACGATACAAAATCCCGCAAAGAGTAAAGATACATGAAATGCGTCCGTAATGCAATATCTGTTAGCTCAAGACAGCGAACACAGGGAACTGAAATCGTTGCCTCTAGATCTATTTCAACCATAACTGACTGATCAGCCCAGCGCGCATGAGCGTTGACCTGAAATGGAGAAATAAAAGTAAATTCTTCCTGAGCAAAAAATAACGGCTCCTTGAGTTCCACATTCCAGGAAGCATCTACAACTTCCGGACCTTCCTCTCGATCTGGAAGAAGAATCCAGAACGACCAGTCAGAAGGCAGATCAGTTATCGCCATGCTGCACCATCCTCCCGTCTTCTCTTACTTTGATACTATATCCCTGGTATCACGGGCAATAACAAGCTCTTCGTTTGTGGGGATGACAAGCACCTTGACTCTGGAATCGTCGGTGCTGATTACCGCTTCTTTCCCTCGGACATTATTCTTCTCTGAATCGATCTTAATGCCAAGGAATTCCATATTCTTACAAACCATTTCTCTGGCCCTGGCACTATTTTCTCCAATTCCAGCAGTAAATACAAGCGCATCTATACCGCCCATAGCTGCGGCATAGGCGCCAACATACTTTTTAATGCCGTAATAGAGCATGGATTCAGCAAGCTCTGCCCGTTTATTTCCCTTCGCCGCTTCTTCTTCTATGTCCCGAAGATCGCTGCTTATTCCTGAAATGCCAAGAAGGCCGCTTTCTTTGTTCAGAATATGATTCATTGCTTTCGGGTCAATATCTTCCTGCTCAGCAAGGAACGTAAGAAGCTGGGGGTCGACATCTCCGGCGCGAGTTCCCATAATAACGCCGGGAAGCGGGCTGAAACCCATGCTTGTGTCGATGGATTTGCCGCCATCGACAGCCGTAATGGAACTTCCATTCCCTAAATGGCATGTTACAATCTTCAGATCTTTAACATCTCTCCCTAAAAACTCAGCCGCTCTGTAGGAAACATAGAAATGGCTTGTTCCATGAAAACCATATCGGCGAACTTTATACTTTTCATAGTAGTGATATGGGACTCCGTACATAAATGCCCGACCCGGCATTGTCTGATGGAAAGCTGTATCAAAAACACCAACCTGAGGAACATTGGGAAGAGCTTCCTGCATAGCTTCGATGCCCATAAGATTTGCCGGATTATGAAGAGGGGCAAGAGGCACACATTCCTGAAGAGCATCGATAACTTCTTTGTTTATCATGACAGAATAGGCGAACTTCTCTCCCGCATGAACTACCCTATGTCCGACCGCATTGAGCTCGTCTAGACTTTTCAGCACACCGTGTTCTGTGCTGAGCAAGGCCTCAAGTACATGTTTGATAGCTACTTTGTGGTTATTAATTTCAATGTTTTTAATTACAGGATCCATTCCAGTCTTAGAATGCTTAATACGAGAACCTTCAATCCCAATACGCTCTACCAGCCCCTTGGCTAGAACGGCCTCTGTTTCCATATCAAAAAGCTGATACTTTAAAGACGAGCTTCCGCAATTAAGAACTAGTATTTTCATTGTTTCTAGATTCCTCCCTCTTCTTGACCTGATAGAATTCTACAGGGTATCTTTATAAATATATAGATCATATAACTTTAAGAAAGTGTGATAAACCATGAGCAACAACATTGTTGGCATCATCGCAGAGTATAACCCACTGCATAATGGGCATGTATTCCAATTGGAAGAGGCTGCTCGAAGAGCAGAAGCTTCAGGAATAGTTGTTGTTCTCTCTTCCCACTTCACCCAAAGAGGAGAACCCTCTTTTATTGATAAATGGCAGCGCACTGCCCTGGCCCTTCAGGCAGGAGCAGATATTGTCTTAGAACTGCCAGTTTTTTTCTCGTGCCATAATGCCGGAGTTTTCGCCGCAGGAGCGGTAGATATTCTGGCAGCATGCCACACTGTTACCCATCTATCTTTTGGCATGGAAAATCATTGCAGTGATTTGTCTGCAATCCTTGACATTCTAATTCACGAACCTGATCCTTTCAAGAGACAACTCCGCCGTTATCTGGATAAAGGGTACTCATATGTAAAAGCGCGAGCAATGGCTATGGATGAAATGATCCCATTATCTGGTTCCATTCTTTCTCTCCCCAACAATTCTCTCGCTCTGGCCTACCTTCTCCACTCCAGAAAAAAGGGATACCCCTTCCAGCCCCTTCCCATAGAGAGGAAGGGGGCGGATTTCCATGATGAAAAGAGCTGCGGCAAATGGGCCAGCGCATCTGCCATCAGAAAAGCATATAGTGATGGAAGGATCTCTGATGTACACATGGCCCTCCCCCTCTACTCCCGTCTGGTCCTTGAAAGAACCTTGGAGGAAGGAAGGATCGTTTTTTCTGCCCAAAATCTCTGGCCCTTCCTTCAGACAAGCCTTCTGCGGAGCTCACAGGAAGAAATTTCTCGTACGGCGGAAATGAAAGAAGGGCTTGAAAATCTATTTCTCAAGCTAGCTGCCACGAGTTCTTCATGGAAAGAATTCATTTCAAAGGGCACCTCTAAGCGCTATACCATGGGGACGCTCCAGCGCCTCGCAATCCATTACCTATTAGGTATCTCCCATTGGGAGAACAGAGCATGGCAGCGATTAGGCCCTCAATATATTCGCGTACTCGGATTTTCACAAAAGGGGCAGAAAATGCTGAGGGATATGAGAAAAAGGTCTACACTACCTATTATAACAAGGGGGCACATGCCGCCCTCCCAGGGGATTGGAAGCCGGCTCCTACAACTGGAACACTTTGCCTCCATATTGTGGGAGCATCTTGTCCCATCTCCTCTATTCAACCAGGAAATAAAGGCAAAGCCTCTTCAGACAGAGAGCTCCTTCCTTGACCTTAATTAACTATGGAAGGGTCTCGGAAAACGTTCTCGAAGCCGCCTATACACTCCCGGAGGCACCATTTCCTGAATGGGTCCTCCAAAGTGGAAGATCTCTTTAACGGCATGGCTTGAAAGATAGGAATACTTTGCGTCAGTCACAATAAAAAGGGTTTCTATATCTGGGGCAAGCTGCCTATTCATAAGCGCAAGCTGAAATTCATACTCGAAATCAGAAAGAGCCCGGAGGCCGCGTATAATGACACGGCTTCTCTCTTGCCGCGAAAAATCTACAAGAAGCCCCTCAAAGAAACTCACTTTGACATTAGGTAAATGGCTTAGAGCCTCTCTCGCCATGGCCTGCCGCTCCTCCACACTAAACGTTGCCTTTTTTTGAGGGTTAAGCAACACACTTACTACGAGTTCGTCAAAAAGAGCTGCCGCTCGCTCTGCAATGTAGATGTGCCCATTGGTAATGGGGTCGAAAGAACCTGGATAGACAGCTCGCATGGGGCGTCTCATGAAATGGCCTCCTTCTTTTTTAGAAAGGTGAGTATGGTGTCTCCGTAAGTGCGACGATCAATCACTACAAAATCTCCTTCAAGTATATCAAGAGGTTCATGAATAGAATGTTCTATAATAATATCTCCTTCATTTTTGATTATAGAATTTCTCTCTTTTAACAACTGAAGGATCTTTCTAGGCCATCCTTCTTCGTAAGGAGGATCTGCGAAAATAATATCAAAAGAGTAGTTTTTCTTCTCTAGCCACTGGAGGGCCCTTCGAATATCCATAGAAAGTACAATATAGTTATTCTCCATGCCTATTCTTATGTTTTTACGGATAGCTGCAGCCCTTTTTTGCAGTAATTCCACTTCAACCACAGCAAACGCTCCACGCTCATAGGCCTCAAGCCCCACCCTACCTGTTCCGGCGAAGAGATCAAGGAAGGTCAAACCATGAAGGGGCCCCAAAATATTAAACAAAGCCTGAAGGACCTTAGATGAAGTGGGACGAACATCTTTCATTTGGAACTCTCCATGACAAAAGGTTTAATGTCAAGGACCGGGGTTCCGTCAATAGCATCAAGCCCTTTAACAACAAGCACCGCTCCTTCTCTTCTGACCAGGCGGCAACGAGTAGCCCCAAGAAAATTTGGACGACGGGGGGAACATGTGGAAAAAACCCCCCGTAAGGGACGGCTGGCATCTCCTCTTGGATGGACCACAAAAGGAAAGGATGAAGACCTATGAAAGCGGAAAATAACCAGAATATCCTGTGGATCCTTTAAATCTTCGAAAGCTGGAAGATAGAAGGAATCAAGAACGATACGAGACTCATGATCTTTGAACATGTCAGGAGAAACAGGATTCTTCATTGAGGATCGTACAACCCCCACAGGGCTTAATGCAAAACCTTTCATGAATGGTCCTTTGCCTGTGAAAGATGCTCTGCCAGACAATATATAGATTGTTTCAATGCAGGGGTACGAAAAGCAGTACAATTAGGGTCAAGTTTAATAAGGGTCTCTTTTTCCCCTTTAACTAACTTTAAAAAGAAGCGTTGCTCGAAGCCTCCATCAGAAGCTATTGTTTCCAGCAAAAAGGACTCCCCTGAAGACATGTAATAATTCTTATAGGTCCAATGGCAATCCCCCGCTTTCCCCTCTAATCCATTAAGGACTTGAAGTTGAGAGGGAGTCCAGGTAACGTTTCCAATTTTTGTGTGCATAACATTTTCCTCCTTGATGAGGCGATCTACAGTAAATTTTTCTTTCTTCTCTATCTGGACGAGGAAGATATCTTTTCCCTGGGCAAGCCATTTTCTTTCGTACTTCGTAGTTACTGAACGGTGGGGATTCTTCTCGTAAGCATAAAGGGCAAGGGCCTGATGATCAGAGAGAACGGCTTTGACTTCATCTGCATACCACTCTTCGTCGGTTACCAGTTCAAAAACACCGCCACGACAAAGAACGGCGGCAAGCATATCCGCAAAGCCCGAGTATGTTACTCGCCGCTTTCCATGGCGGGATTTAGGCCATGGACATGGGAAGTTCATATATACTTTATGAATAGTTTCATCCTGAAAACATTCTCGAAGCAGAAAACGCGCATCGCCGCACATGAGAAATAAATTTTTTATTCCAAGGTTTCGTATTCTTTTTGCCGCTTTTAACACGCAGGTCTGAGAAACCTCTATACCCCAAAAAGTATCTTCCCCATGGGAACGGGCCATATATACCGGAAACTCCCCGTTGCCAAAGCCTATTTCTACCACATGTTTTCCTGTACCATAGGATGATAGGTCAAAGGGAATATCTATACCTTCTGGCCGAACAATCACATTCTCTAACGCTACTGAATCCACAGGCATCAACGCCTCCTCAACCTTAATTCACACTCGTAAAAAAGCAAATAAATTATAGCAGTCTTTTCATTAAATGCAGCGTTGACATACTAAGAAAATGTATCTACCATTTGTTATTACTATAACATTTTGTAGCTACTACAACATTGACAGCACCTTTCATTATGATAATATCAAACACAAAAGAAGGTCTGGTTTTACCATCGTTTTAATGGAAATAAAGTTTTTAAATATGGGTTTTTACAAATGTTTTTCCTTCTCCTGAACTTATTTTTAGCAATTAATTGTTATTATATTTCAATAGAGACACAATTATTCTGGGATACCAGAAGTATAAGGGCTCTTTATTGAAAAAAACAGAGGGGGTACATGAATGGTGGCTAAGCAGTGGAAGACGATGGATGGAAACACCGCGGCAGCGCATGTTTCCTACGCGTTCACTGAGGTTGCTGCTATCTATCCCATCACTCCTTCTTCTCCTATGGCAGAAGAGATTGATGAGTGGGCAGCACATGGTTTGAAAAATATTTTTGGCAGAACAGTTGATGTGGTTGAGCTTCAATCAGAAGCTGGCGCAGCAGGTGCAGTACACGGTTCTCTTTCGGCAGGTTCTTTAACGACAACCTTCACAGCTTCACAGGGACTCTTGTTAATGCTTCCCAACATGTATAAAATTGCCGGCGAACTTTTGCCGGGGGTTTTTGATGTTACTGCCAGGGCTGTAGCAGGTCACGCTCTTTCAATCTTTGGTGACCACAGCGACGTGACAGCATGCCGCGCTACCGGTTTCGGATTCCTCGCTTCTGGTAGTGTACAGGAAGTTATGGACCTGACAGGAGTTGCACACCTTGCTTCCATTAAGGCAAGCATTCCCTTCGTTAACTTTTTTGACGGGTTCAGGACTTCTCATGAGATTCAAAAAGTCGAAGTTATGAACTATGACGATCTGGCTAAAATTGTTGACTGGGATGCGATAAAACGCTTTAAAGCCCGTGGGTTAAACCCGGAGCGTCCTTATCAGAAAGGTACCGCACAGAACCCAGATATTTACTTCCAGGCCAAAGAAGCGGCAAACAGATTCTACACAGACCTTCCTGACATCGTTGAAGGCTACATGCAGGAAATAAAAAAAATAACAGGAAGAGAATATCATCCCTTTAACTACTACGGAGCACCTGACGCAGACCGCATAATCGTTCTTATGGGTTCAGCCTGCATGGCTGCAGAAGAAACAGTGGATTACCTTAACGCAAGAGGAGAGAAAGTGGGAGTTATAGCTGTACACCTGTATCGACCTTTCTCCGCAAAATACTTCTTCAACGTTCTTCCCAACTCAGTCAAAAAAATTGCCGTACTCGACAGAACGAAAGAACAGGGCGCACTTGGCGAACCTCTTTACGAAGATGTCTGTACGCTTTTCTACGATAGAGCAGATAGACCGGTTATCGTTGGTGGCCGCTATGGCCTTGGTTCTAAAGATACTACTCCAGCACAGATCAAGGCAGTATTTGATAATCTGAAGGCAGATGAGCCCAGAAACCACTTTACCATTGGTATCGTTGATGATGTAACCCACACTTCCCTTGAAGTGAACGAAAACATTAATGCAGCTCCTGAAGGAACCATCCGCTGCAAGTTCTGGGGACTTGGCTCTGACGGTACTGTAGGCGCTAATAAAAACTCCATTAAGATCATCGGCGATAACACTGACATGTACGCTCAGGGATATTTCGCCTATGATTCTAAAAAATCTGGCGGCGTAACGATCTCCCACCTTCGTTTCGGGAAAAAACCGATTCGTTCTACCTATCTCATTGACGAAGCGGACTTCATCGCTTGCCACAAACAGGAGTACGTTTACCTTTACGACGTTCTTGCCGGTCTTAAAAAAGGCGGGACATTCCTTCTTAATACCCAGTGGACAACCTTAGAAGAACTTGAAAAGAACCTTCCTGGAAATGTAAAGAAATATCTTGCCGAAAATGAAATAGAACTATACGTACTAAACGGCATTGACCTCGGAATGGAAATTGGCCTAGGCAACAGAATCAATATGATCATGCAGTCAGCCTTCTTCAAACTGGCCAAAGTCATTCCTCTTGACGATGCCGTGAAATATATGAAGGATGCCATTTTAGAAACATATGGTCTGAAGGGTGAAAAGATCGTTGAGATGAACTACAAAGCAGTAGATGCAGGAATAGGCGCCCTTATTAAAATAGACGTTCCTGCAAGCTGGGAAAATGCAGAAGAGAGCTGCTGTGGCTGTAGCAAAGATAGCGACAGACCTGATTTCATTAAAAACGTCTGTGACGTTATCAACCGCCAGGAAGGCGACAAACTTCCTGTCAGCGCATTCTTAGGCAGAGAAGACGGTAGCTTCCCCTCAGGGACATCCGCATACGAAAAACGCGGCGTAGCCGTTAATATTCCTGAGTGGCTCAAAGACAAATGCATCCAGTGCAACCAGTGCGCTATGGTCTGCCCCCACGCAGCCATCCGCCCGGTTCTTCTTGATGAAGAAGAAAAGAAAAATGCACCTGCGACCTTCGCTACAGTTGAAGCCAAGGGCAAAGAATTTGCGGGACTTTCCTTCCGCATGCAGGTTTCTTCCCTTGACTGCCTTGGCTGCGGAAACTGCGTAGACATCTGCCCCGTAAGCGCTCTTGAAATGAAACCTCTCGCCTCTCAGACAGAGGCGGAAGTTCCCAACTGGGATTACTCTGTCACAGTAACAGACAAGTCACATCTCACCAACAAGAGCACTGTGAAGGGGAGTCAGTTCTCTCAGCCGCTGTTCGAGTTTTCCGGCGCGTGTGCTGGCTGCGGAGAAACACCCTATGCCAAACTGATCACCCAGCTTTACGGTGATCGCATGCTCATCGCTAACGCCACAGGTTGCTCCTCCATCTGGGGCGGCTCTGCTCCAAGCATGCCCTACACAAAGAACGCAAAGGGTCAGGGCCCAGCATGGGGCAACTCCCTCTTCGAAGATAACGCTGAATATGGATACGGCATGTATCTTTCCGTCAAGAACAGCGTGAAGGCCCTTGCGGAAAGTGTCAGAAAACTGCTCGCCCTTGACATCCCCGCGGATGTTAAAGCTGTTTTTGAAGAGTGGCTTGAAAATAAAAATGACGGAGATAAGTCCAAGGTGACAGCTGAAAAGGTTTATGCCATTCTTGACAAAGACCTTGGAAACGCCGAAGCAAATGCGCTGCTCGCCAAAATAGCCGAGAGCAAAGACTATCTTGTGAAAAAGTCTGTGTGGATCTTCGGCGGCGACGGCTGGGCATATGACATCGGATTTGGCGGACTTGACCACGTTCTCGCCTCTGGCGAAGACGTAAACGTATTTGTATTCGACACTGAAGTTTACTCGAATACAGGCGGACAGTCCTCAAAAGCCACTCCTACCGCCGCTGTAGCTAAATTCGCTGCTTCCGGCAAGAGGGTCAAGAAAAAGGACCTCGGCCATATCGCCATGACCTATGGCTATGTCTATGTTGCCCAGGTAGCTATGGGAGCAGATAAGAACCAGCTTATGAAGGCTATTACTGAAGCTGAAGCCTATAACGGACCTTCCCTCATCATCGGCTACGCTCCATGCATCAATCACGGCATTAAGGTTGGCATGGGCAAATCCCAGGCTCAGGAGAAAAAGGCTGTTGAGGCGGGATACTGGCACCTGTATCGTTTCAACCCGCTCCTCAAAGAAGCTGGCAAGAACCCCTTCGTTCTTGACTCCAAGGAACCCAAGGCAGACTTCAAAGAGTTCCTTATGAGCGAGGTTCGATACGCTTCTCTGGCTAAATCCTTCCCGGATGTCGCTGAGTCTCTCTTCGAGAAGGCGGCGGAAGACGCCAAGGATAGATATGAATCTTACAAACAGCTTGCTGAAATGGGAAAAGAAGCTGTTAAAACAGAAGCATAACCCATAAATAATCAAGCAAAAGGCCGTTCCTCAGCGGGCGGCCTTTTTTATTGCTTTACAGAGAATGTATAATAGAAAGACGCCATGAAAGCTTGACCTTCACTGGTATATTAGGTAAAATACCCAAGTCATCGGGACGTAGCGCAGCCTGGCTAGCGCACCTGCATGGGGTGCAGGTGGTCGGAGGTTCGAATCCTCTCGTCCCGACCATGGATAAGTAAGCGGGGTATTTACCCCGCTTTTTTGTTTTGTAGACATTATGGTTTTTAGTTTAGAAAGGGCAACGAAAGTTATATGAAGGATCAAACATTTAAACACAAATCTAGTTTAGGGCAAAACTTTCTTACGGATAGAAATATTCTAGGGCAGATAGTTAAATGGGCTGCCATAGATGAGTCTGACATTCTTTTGGAAATAGGGGCCGGTCAAGGGGTTTTAACAAGAGAGCTCGCTCTTTCTCCATGCAGCCGTATATTTGCCCTCGAAATCGATAAGACACTTCACACTCATCTCGACCCTCTAGAAGAAGAATTCAGACCGAGGCTTTCTATTATCTGGGATGACGCGGTTACTTTTGATTACGAAACCAAATTACCAGCTGCCCCAACTAAGGTTGTCGCCAATATCCCCTACAATATAACAACACCTCTTATCTGGAGGCTTCTAGAAGCCTTTGCTGGCAAAGGTTTACATTCGATGATCTTAATGGTTCAGCGAGAAGCTGCTCTTCGTTTAAACGCTTCCCCTAATACCAAGGATAGATATCCCCTTGGGATCACCCTTGAGATTATGGGAGAACGAAAAATATTAAGGAAGGTTCCGCCTCAGGCTTTTTATCCTCAACCTGCAGTAGATTCCGCTGTAATTGAGATAAAGGTACAAAGGAACTTTGATCTGCCCCGGCAGAAAAACTGGAGGACCCTCCTTCGGGCTTCCTTTGCCCAGAGGAGGAAAACACTGATTAACTCTGCCTCTCGAAATGGCGTCAGCAAAAACCACCTTATTGATGCCTTTTCTGCCCTCCATTTCAATCCCTCCCTTCGGGCAGAGAATCTTACAGGAAAACAGTGGCTTGAACTCTGGCATATGTTAAATAGCATTGAAAAAGAGAGAGGCCCCTTTTAGGGGCCTCTTCTTTAATAATAAAACAAAAATTCCTATTCCACTTTTTCCTTAAGAGCCTTGCCTGGCCTAAAGACGGGAACCTTCTTCGCTGGAATCTTAATGACTTTTTTAGGATCCTGAGGGTTTCTTCCTTCTCTAGCCGCTCTTTCGCGAACCTCGAAGGTACCAAAACCAACAAGCTGTACTTTATCACCCTTGGCCAGAGAATTCTCAATAGCCTGCAGCACCGCACCTACTGCGGCACCTGCCTCGCGCTTGTTCAGCCCTGTTGCTTTAGCTACTGCGTTAACAAGATCTGTCTTTGTCACCCTTAATTACCTCCTTTTCTTTTAATTTAATATAAAGGTATGTAATTGACAAGCTTCGCGTCGTTTTATTATTACCAGTAACTGGCACTGCGGTCAAGCCCTAATTTCACTATATTTATAGAATTACTGCTTCACACGCCAGTAGAGACGCAAAGGGGTTCCATCAAAAGTATCCATTTCTCTTATTTTGTTCTCAATATGCTTGTTAAATGACTGACTGACAATTTCTGGGTCATTTACAAAGAACACAAACGTAGGAGGCTCTATGCTCGTCTGAGTACAGTAATAAATTTTTAAGACTCTCCCTTTGCGGCTTGTGGGCAAAGTCTGAAAGGCCAGCACATCCCTTATAAGACGGTTCAGTTCAGTAGTCCCTATTCTTCTACTTCTATTTTCTTGAACGTTTTTAATTGTTTGTGTTAGTTTGTTTAGCCCTCTTTTTGTCAAAGCTGAAACAAACAGCAAGGGGGCATGGGAGAGAAAGGGCATTTCATCCCGTACTCTTTTTCTCATTTCATCCCCCAGCTTGTCTGCTGCTTCTAAGGTGTCCCATTTGTTAATAAGAAGGATTAACCCCTTCCCCTTCTCGATAACTTGAGCCGCCATTTTTTTATCCTGATCTGTTGTGGGTTCGGAAGCATCCATGACGAGCAGGGCGACATCACTCCGATCCACCGCCTGCAATGTTCTTACAAAAGAATAATATTCAATGTCGCTGTCAATGCGGCTTTTCTTGCGAAGTCCAGCCGTATCTATAAAACGGAATTTACCCTCTTTCATCTCGATAACAGTGTCTGTGGCATCTCTCGTAGTTCCTGGGATATCGCTTACTAAAACACGATCGCTCCCTGCTAATGCATTGACCAGGCTTGATTTCCCCACATTGGGACGGCCTACGATTGAAACTCTTATTTCCTCAGGATCCCGTTCCTCCTCTTCATCTGAAGGAAGAAGAGACACAGCCATGTCCATAAGATCATCAATATAACGCTTGTGGAGCGCACTAATCCCCACCACATGCTCAAACCCAAGAGAATAGGCATCGTAGACCCTATCCTCATGAATGCCGTCATCCAGCTTGTTTGCAACCACAATAACAGGTTTGCCAGATCGCCTGAGAATATGAGCTACGTCTTCATCCATCCAGTTGGGGCCATTGAAGCCATCAATAACAAACAATATGACGTGGCTTTCCTCAATAGCGAGAGTGGCTTGTTTTCTTATACCTTCAACAAGAGGATGTTCATCTCGAACGAGAAGGCCTCCTGTGTCTACAATATAGAATTGTCTTCCTTTCCACTCAGTTTCTCCATAGATACGGTCGCGGGTAACTCCTGGCATATCATCCACGATTGCTTCCCGTCGTCCCAAGATTCTATTGAATAGCGAAGACTTCCCCACATTGGGTCTTCCCACTATAGCTATTATGGGCATCGTCTTTGATTTCCTCCTTTAATGCATTTCTTCTCCATCATTTTAATCAATCCAAAGAGAGACACTTGGAAAACCTTCCCTAGACTTCGATATATTGAACCATGGTTCAAGAGCTTTCTTTAATTTCTGAGGTCGCTGGATGAAAGCCCACAGTGAATTTTGTTCACCTCCAGGGTCCATAATAGTAAGGTTCTCGTCCACTAAATATTGAAGCAAAGCTTCCTTCTTCCCCGATGGTGGGGTAATTTCAGCTAACATATTAAAAGGCGGGAAACCATACTCTTCTCGTTCCTTCAGCTCTCTGCGCCAAAATGCTTTCCAACCATATTTTAGCCCTCTCTGCCAACCGCTTCCTGGCCTGCGAGATTGAATCACTACCTTGCGCTCTGAAGGATTGGTTCCGCGCCAGGCCGACTCTAACACCATTCGATAAGCATCAAACCTGGAGCGATATAAGATCTTGCGCGCTTCTGCATCTGCATCTATCCATCCTACCATCCCGACATTCACAGCATCACAAAGAGAGATGGCAGCCCGTGATCCAACGACTATGCCCCCTCCTGCCAAAACTGTACAGACTTTTTGAAAGGCTTTCTTACTCGTATTTTTTTCTGCATGCCATTCTACCACTGGGAAAGCCTCTCCACATAGTGCCTGGGCTACTTTATAAACTATTTCCAGACCTGGGCGCTTCCCACTAAGCAGCAGCCCCCTGCATTTAGGGCATTCCCGAGGAAAAACCGTGCTATAGCCGCATAGAGGGCAAACAAGCCGGGATGCTTCTTCCTCAGCCCGCAAAGCTACCCCGCAAGAATGACAGATGAGAGTGCCACCGCACTCTTCGCAGGTGATTTCACCCGCGTACCCTTTCCGATCGAGAATCCACAATGCAGCTTTTCTCTCTTTTAAACAGCTCATCGACTCTCGAACTAAAGCATCACTTAAGGGAAACGAGGAAGTTATGCCTGGAAAAGAGGGTCTCGAAGCTCGGTTCATATCTACGAATATAAGACGATTTCCCATGGAAGTACCGTGCTCTTCCGGCATTTTATAAAGAGATACCTTAGAAGATGGCAACCGCCCACAGAGAAATAGGGAACTGTTGGCTATGCGAGCCCGCTGCATGGCTATTGAGCGGATATGGAGCAACGGCGCAGCCTGCATACGATAGGCCGGGCTGCTCTCTTCATCAACAAGTATAAGCTGGGGATCCGGCAAGGGGGCAAAGATGGCACCCGGTCCGCCGATGATGATCTTATGCTCTCCACTGCGGGTTCTATTCCACGCCTCCCATAATTTTTTACCCCCAACAGATGGCCAAAGAAAAATGTTTTCGACACCCTCCGTTTCCAGAAAAGAGTAAAAAAACTCGGCTAAAGCCCTTTCTGGAAAGAGCAGGATAGCCGGGCCGGGATGCTCCTGTAAAATTTTAAGGTATCTTGCATGTCTTTCCTGGTCTTCGGGGAAATAATAATAATTATCCTTAAAGGCTCTGCTCTCCCAAAGACATTCCCAAGGAGCTGCAGGAGGCACTTCTTCCCCCTTCATAAGCTGAGATGGGGACATAACGCGCAGAGCTTCGCCCTGTCCGCAATAAAAATTGACGCCTATCCAGCGGCTTAAAATCCAGAGGTCGCGGGGTAAGGGGGCCGCCGTATCAAGTACTTTATTGATCGTGCGAATACGATATGCTCCACTCTTATTGGAAGTGACAGAGGAAACTCCCAGAGAAAAACCAACCCTTTTAGCAGGTCCTACTGGGACCTGTACACGATTTCCGGCAGGTACAGCTTCTTCATGTTCATAAGTTAGAGGATTCCACCATGGCCCAGGCACAATGACATCGATCAGTGTCACCTGTTCTCTTCCTTTTGGCACATTTCACTAACCGTATTCAAGACCCCCCAGGCAACTTCTTCTTTGGTGCCTACAAGTTCGTGCCAATCTCCAGCCTTTTTTATGATCTTTACCCTATTGGTATCAACGGCAAATCCGGCATCTGTTGCCGTAATATCGTTTGCTACTATAAGATCCAGATTCTTTCGTAACATTTTTTCCTTTGCATGTTCTACAAGATGGCTGCTCTCCGCGGCAAATCCCACAAGTATCTGGTCGGGAGATTTGCGGGCTCCTACTTCTGCGGCAATATCTGGATTTTGCACCAGATTAAGGGTCAAGGTATCTTTCCCTTCTCTTTTCATCTTTTCCATTTCAATAGAAGCAGCCCTGTAATCACTCACTGCGGCAGATTTTATGATAATTTTCGCGAAATCCATTTTTTCGATAACAGCCTTATACATGTCCATGGCAGATTTTACGGGACAGTACGTTATCCCATGGGGAGTCGGGAGGGAAACAGGTCCTGAAACAAGAGTTACATCGGCTCCTCGATACCATGCCGTTCTAGCAAGAGCAAAACCCATTTTCCCACTGCTTGGGTTACTTATAAAACGGACTGGGTCAATAAATTCCCATGTGGGGCCAGCCGTAACAAGAACAGAAACACCAGCAAAATCCTTTCGGGGAGAAAGAGCACGCCATGCTTCCTCAACAATAACAGAAGGGGCAGGCAGACGTCCCTTTCCTTCATACCCACAGGCAAGGCTTCCTTCATCAGGATCAACAACCGTATAGCTCATGGCCCTTGCCTCTTTTATATTTCTCACTGTTGCTGGATGCTCAAGCATATGGCTGTTCATAGCAGGAAAAAGAAGCACTGGAGCCTTCGTAGCGAGAACCGTAGCGTCAAGAAGGCTTTCCCCCCGCCCCTGAACAAGACGGGCAAGGGTTTCGGCAGTACAGGGTGCTATAATGACAAGCTCAGCCCAGTCCGCCAAATTTATGTGAGGTATTTCCCAACCCTTCTCCTGCGAAAGAAAATCGTCTTGGGTCCAAGTCCGTCTGCCGGCCAACGTGGAAAGCACCATTGGGCTGACAAAAGACTCGGCTCCTTCTGTCAATACCACTTCAACTTCACAACCTGCCCTTTGAAGGGCTCGAAGTATCTCTGGCCCCTTATATGCGGCAATACCGCCTGTAATTCCAAGAACTACTCGTCTTTTATTTTTCCACGTCAACATCGTAGCCACCGGGAAGCACTCCTTTAGCCCGTGATGCTGGGATTCTGAGCTTGACCCGTTCTTTCGCAATATCATCCATAGCAACCGACAGGTATTGCTCAAGATCTTCTTCGAGAACACGGCTTTTCTGTTCGCTAATATAGCGAGACCAATTTGCCACAATAACCGTCAATAGATATTTATTGGTAATGCCAGCTCTTTTTTCTAAATAATCTATATCGTAAAATTTCATACTTAAACCTCCATTCTATAAACAGCACTCAAGGTTGTAACTTGCAATAATACGTTTTATTTCCAGGGCCGCGCGAAGAACAGAATCATTTACTACAACATAATCATACATATGCATTTTTTCCATTTCTTTAAGGGCATTGCTCAGACGAAGCTGCACTGTATCCTCTTCTTCAGTCCCTCTGTTGCGAAGCCTCCGTTCCAGCTCCTCTTTAGATGGGGGCATGATAAATATAAGCACTGAGTCATCAAAAGCATTTTTTACCTGAAGAGCCCCTTGCACATCTATCTCCAAAACAACATCGACTCCAGCCTCAAGAACTTTTTCCACGTCAGACTTTAGAGTCCCGTACAAATGCTCATGAACAACTGCCCATTCAAGAAATTTTTTCTCTTCGACCAATTTTTTAAATTCTTCTTCACTCAAAAAACGATAATCCACACCATCCCTCTCCCCGTCCCTTGGTTGGCGGGTGGTGCATGAAATAGAATATACGAGATCTGGCATCTGTTCGAAAAGAGCTTTTCTCACTGTCCCCTTTCCTGCGCCACTTGGGCCGGAAATTACAAACAACTTCCCCCTCTTACTTGTTTTCTTCATTATCTGGCTCTTCCTCAAATCGATTTACAATGGTTTCAGGCTGAATGGCAGAAAGCACAACATGATTGCTATCTGTAACAAGAATAGCACGCGTTTTTCTCCCCTGAGTCGCGTCGATCAGACGGCCCTGGTCTTTTGCTTCTTCTTTCAAGCGTTTGATCGGAGCAGAGTTTGGATGGATAATCGCTACAATCCTTTCTGCCACAATCATATTACCAAACCCTATGTGAACTAAACGATAAGACATCCCAATCACTCCACATTCTGTACTTGTTCTCGTATTCGCTCTAGAGCTGTCTTAGCTTCCACCGCAAGCCATCGTATTTCTGCGTTCGTTACTTTAGATGCAACAGTGTTCACTTCTCTGTTCATTTCCTGAATCAAAAAATCCATTTTCCGTCCTTCTGAAGATGGGCTGTTCAACACTGTCTGGAATTTTTCAATATGGCTCTGTGCGCGAGCCAATTCTTCTGATATGTCCCATTTATCAGCTATGAGAGCAATTTCCTGAGCTATCCTGCTTTCTTCAACCGCAGGGCCATTGTCTTCAAATATTTTTTTGATCCGTTCTCGCGTTTCTTCAACGGCACTATCTCGGGCCTTCTCCCATTGCTGTAAAATCTGGCCTGTCAAAGACGAGAAACTCTCTAAATTGGTTTTGATATCCAGTTCCAGATCTTTCCCTTCGGTCTGACGCATCTTCTGCAAGGAATCCACTGCTTTTGCCACCATAGAATCAAGGGATTTCTCTATATCTTCCTCTAGAGATTCCCGCCCAGAAGCTGAATCAGTAACCCCCGGCAAATTAAGCAACGACTCTAGTCGTATAGCTTCTTGATTTCCCAATTTTTCCTGCAATCCCTTTATCTGATGATAGTAGTTTTCAAGAATTTGCCCGTCAAGAGAAACCGCACGAAGATCAGAAGACCATGTAACTTCTACACTAAGTCTTATCTTTCCCCGCCTTATAGATTGTCTTAATCTATTGTTCAGCGACGGCTCGCAATATGAAAGCTCCCTTGGCAGCCGTATGGAGATATCCTGATACCTATGATTAATTGTAGACATTTCCACTGAGAGCGTTCCCCATGAAAATGTCTGGCTTTCCCGGCTAAAACCTGTCATGCTCAACAGCACTATAAATCCTCCCATCTATTTTGGAGCTACTTTGCCATCTTATTAAACAGCTGATACTCCACTTCTTGCAATAGTTCTGTTACGCCTACTCCTGACAGAGCGCAAATAGGAAGCACTTTAGCTTTGCTTCTGCCTTGAAGGCGAGTTTGAAGAAAAGGAATCAATGAAAGATCTATTTTGTCTATTTTATTCAAAACGATGAGGCGAGGTATGGCTCCTGCCCCAATATCAGACAAAGTTTCCTCCACCACATCAAGTGTTTCCATTACATCTGGCATACTCCCATCAAGAACGAGGAGAATGAGTGACGATACTGAAATTTCCTCAAGGGTTGTTCGGAAAGCAGCAATGAGAGCAGGAGGAAGGTCCCGTATAAACCCAACAGTGTCAGAAACAAGCACATCATGTCCATCTGAAAGTTCAACCTTGCGAACGTATGTGTCAAGAGTTGAAAAGAGCTGGTCCGCAACATACAAGTTTCGTCCATGACTCAATTGCTGTAAAAGAGTAGATTTCCCACTATTTGTATAACCGGTCAGTGCTACAGTCGGTATTCCCGCTTTTTCACGTCTATACCGTTGGAATGTCCTCCTCTTCCTAACCTTTACGAGCCTCTCGTTAATATCCCGCACCCGTCGTTCGAGTTTGCGGCGATGGCGCTCAAATTCCGTTTCGCCTGGGCCACGGGTACCTATGCCTGCTCCAAGCCGGGACATTTGGCGCCCTAAACCTTTCAGATGTGGTATTTCGTATTGGCACATGGCCAGCTCTATCTGCAAACGGGCCTCTGTTGTTCTCGCCCTTCTCTCAAATATTTTCATAATGACAAAAGGACGATCCCAGATCTCAATCCCTAATATTTGCTGCAAATTCAGCCGTTGTCCCGGAGTAAGCTGTTCGTTGCAAACGAACAGATCCGCCTTTACCTCTTTACAAAAGAGGGCGCTCTCTTCTGCCTTTCCCTTGCCCAGCATATAGGCTGGGTCAGGCTTGTCTCTTCTTTGAATAACCTCACCTGCCACATCTATGTTCAGATTTACAAGAAGCATCTTCAGCTCGTCTAAAAGGATTCGCGGGGTATAGTCCTGGGCAGGTATATCGAGAGCAGCAACAACTGCTCGTTGATGACGCGCCCCGCCGTCTATGTCAATCACTCTTTTCAAGATTTTCTAAAGCCTCGTACACTCTATCCAAAAACTGTTGCCGGCTATCTTTGGCAGACAGGCCTGTCTCCAATTCCCTGGGGTAGATGGCCTCGCCGAAAGTCACTTGGATGCGGTTCGGCCGTACAAAACTCGCTCCGGGAGGCATGGACTCGAAGCTCCCTTTAATAAAGGCAGGGATAACTGGCGCACCGCTCTTCATGGCGATTAACGCTACCCCTCCTTGCAAGGGCTGAAGTTTGCCATTAAGGGATCTGGCTCCTTCTGGAAAAAGAAGCACATTTTCTCCTTTTTCCAATAAGTCCAAAAAGGCTTTCAGGGCTGCTCCTGCACTTTGCAGATCCTGTTTCTTTACAGGAATGGCCCCCAGTGTCCGTATTAGCAGACTCATCCCCAAGGTTGAAAAAAGTTCTGATTTGGCCAGATATCGCAAGCGTCTTGGAAATAAAGCCCCTATTATGATTGGGTCAAGGTTGCTGCAATGGTTAGCCACTACAATTACAGGATCTTCTTTGGGCAAACTCGCGAGCCAGCGAACAGAAAGACGATTATAAAGCTTAAGAACAATAAAGCAGAATATTTTTGTCAGTGTATAAAATAAGTGCCTCATAGAACCACCTGATTGCTATTTTCCTTTACTAATCGAACAAGATAATCAACAACTTCATCCTCTGTCATAGAAGACGTATCAACAAAAATTGCATCTGAAGCCTGGCACAATGGCGCTATTTCGCGATTTGAATCAAACTGGTCACGATTCTGGATCTGTCGCAGCACCTCATCAAATGATACTTTTTCTCCCCGCTCTAACAGCTGCAAGTGCCGTCTTTTCGCACGGACGCTGTCACTGGCGGTAAGGTATATTTTAATAGTTGCGTCAGGGAAGACCACAGTACCCATATCTCTTCCATCAGCTACTAGCCCCCCTTCTTCTGCCTGCTCACGCTGAATGGAAAGCAGACAGCGCCTGACTGTCGGCAGAGCGGCATAGCTAGAAACAATACTATCAACCCTTGGAGAACGAATATGTTCAGTTACGTCTGCACCGTTAATATAAACACAGCCATCGCTCAGAGAAACTTTGATCTTAGAAAGAATTTCCGTCAGATAAGGGCTTTCTACTGGTTCGAAACCCATAGCGTTCAAATAAAAGGCCAATGCCCTGTAGATCGCGCCTGTGTCAAGATAATCCAACCCTAGAAGTTCTGCTACTTTTTTTGCAACAGAGCTTTTGCCTGCCCCCGCTGGTCCGTCAATCGCAACAACAAGATTTTTCATTATCATTGATTGCAATTCTCCCATCTCTTCAAAGAAGCATACGCTGCAGCATATGTGCGCAGACATGAAATCCTTCATGTTGGAAAGTTTTCCCCATTTCATTACGAGATTTAGACGATACCGCCACGCTCTATTTTCTTTAAAAGTTCGTCTTGAGAAAGCTTTACAGTTTGTCCTTTATTAAGATTTCGCAACTCCATTCTACCAATTCTACGCCGAATAAGCACCATTACCTTATACCCTAGATGCTCAGCCATTAAACGAACCTCTCTTTTCTGACCCTCAGTGATCGATACTGTGACCCATCGGCCATAAGGTGGTCTGCAAAGTGGTTGGACGGAAAGGGGGCGTACAAATCCCCCTTCTATTTCAAAGCCCTTAAGCCACAACTTCATTTTTTCTACCGTCAACTCTTCGTTTAACAGTACCTCGTAATCTCTTTTTATATTTGACGAAGGGTGCATAAGAAAGTGAGCGAAATCCCCGTCGTTCGTTAAGACGAGCAATCCTTCGCTTTCTTTATCAAGACGCCCTACCGGAAAAAGACGAAACTTTGAGTAGGCGGGGGGGAGAACATCGATCACTGTCATGTCAAAGCGGTCTTCCACCGCACAAACGACCCCCTGAGGTTTATTCATTACTATGTAGACCCTGCTCTCCGGAGATACTTCTTTTCCGTCAAGGGTTACTGTGTCCGTTTCTTCTACTGTGGTAGAGAGATCGCGGACAACCCTTCCATTCAAGGCTACGCGGCCTGATAAGACAAACTCTTCTACCTTTCTGCGGGATGCAAGGCCGCATGAAGCAAGATACTTGTTCAATCTAATTGCCATTGGTTAGTGTTCGCTCTCCTCCACACTGTATTCTTCCACTTCTTCGAGAGTGGGAAGTTCCGCTATTGACTCAAGACCAAAATGTTCAAGAAAAGTTTCGGTAGTCCTGTAAAGCAAGGGAGATCCTGTCCCTCGCCTTCGCCCCGCAATACGTATAAGGCCATGGGAAAGAAGGGTTTCAAGTACCCGTTCACACCTGACCCCTCTGATTTCTTCAATTTCCGCCCTCGTAACTGGCTGGTTATAGGCTATTACAGCAAGACTTTCAACAGCTGCGCGGCTTAACCGCACTTTTTGACGTAATGCCGTTTCTCTGAAAATAGCCACGGTTTCGGCAAACTCAGGGTCTGTGCATAGTTCCCAACCCTCTGCCACTTTTCGCAGGGTAATTCCATGATCCTGGGCATAATGGTCTGAAAGCTCTCCTAACGCTGAGCATACAGCTTCCAGAGATTCATCCAAATGCATAGACAGTTCCTTCTCCGACACAGGTGTAACAGCGACAAAAAGGAGAACCTCAACGTGTTTGGCTAGAGATGATAACATCTCCAAACAACTCCTTTTGTGTAATGGATATGAGTCCAGTCCTAGCCATTTCCAGAAGAGCCAGGATCGTAACCACAAGAACAGAACGAGTGGAAGTCCCTTTGAGAACGTGAGAAAGGGATAAAGAGGAATGATCTTCTAAATACGCCCTGAGCTCTTCTATTTTTCTGTCGATTTGTATTTCTTCAGGCACTGCCGCAGGAATTCCCCGCCAGTTTCCAATGGATTGTTTTTCTATATTCGACATTGGCTCTTTTCTGCTATGGGCAGCGATCAGCTGCCACCAGAGATGGCTTAAACTGTAAAGATCTCCCAGGTCGTAAGATGGGACTTCCTCAACAGCAGCTGCTCTCTTAAAGAGATTGTCCTGCTCCTCTTTTTTTTCTATAAGGCGAAAAGCTGCCTCACGATAGGGTCTGTACCGCAAAAGGTGCCCCAACAATTCTTCTTCAGAAATAGGATCTTCGGGAGGGGAGCTTTCTTCCCCATCAGTCTTATGCTGACCAGGCAATAGCGCCATAATCTTTTCAAGAACCAGCCCTGCTGCAAGGGAAAGAAACTCTGCCACCACATATATAGACACCTTTTTAGAATGGGACAGATAGGCCCCGTAAATATTAACCAGGTCTGAAACCTTTATCTGAGTGGCTTCAAACTGGCGACTCTCTACGAGATAACAAAGAAGATCTAAAGGCCCTGAAAATCCCTCTATCTCCACCTGGAGGGGGAAGGTCCCTTTTTCCACACTCTATCTCCCCTATCCCCTGGGGACAAAACCAATAGAATTTACTATCTCGTCGATGGTTTGCTGAGCTAAAATCTGTGCTCTTTCTGCGCCAGCCAGTATGATATTCCTCAAGTTCTCAGAATGGGATTCGTAATATCGGCGTCGCTCATGGATAGGTTCCATCACCCGCTTTACATGCTCCATAAGCATTTTTTTACACTGAACGCACCCTATTCCCGCTGTAGTACATCCTTTTATAATTTCTTTATGCTGTTCCTTGTCATCATTAAAAACTTTGTGCAGATCCCAGACTGGGCATTTTTCCGGATCCCCAGGATCTGTTCTGCGCTCTCTAGCGGGATCTGTAATCATGGTCCGAATCTTATTCCACATTTCTTCTGGAGAGTCAGCTATATCTATGCTGTTTCCATAAGATTTGCTCATTTTTCGACCGTCTGTACCTGGTACCTTGGGAGTCGGTGTCAAAAGCATTTGCGGCTCAGGGAGTATTTCTCCATAAAAATTATTGAAACGACGGGCCAGCTCTCTACTGATCTCAAGATGGGCGCTCTGATCCTCCCCTACCGGAACCATCTCTGCCTTGTAAAGAAGAATATCTGATGCCATAAGAACTGGATAACCCAAAAAAGCATAGGTACCTAAGTCTTTATTCTGTATGTTTAATATCTGCTCTTTGTAGGTTGGATTCCGCTGAAGCCAGCCAAGAGGGGTTATCATGGATAAAGCCAAATGGAGCTCAGCATGCTGGGGAACATGAGACTGCACAAAAATTGTACTCTTTTCAGGGTCAAGACCAGCCGCAAGCCAATCTAAAAGAACCTCCTTGCAGTTTTTTCGAATCCTGCTGCTATCTGCGTAATCAGACATCAAAGCATGCCAGTCAACAATACAGTAAAGACATTCGTATTCGTTCTGAAGGCGCACCCAATTTGTTAGAGCCCCGGCCAAATGGCCCAAATGAAGTTTTCCTGTAGGTCGCATGCCGCTGAAAACTCTTTTTGCCATGTTTCTCCACCTCATTTATTTGAAATAAAATTAAAAAATAATCTTTGACTACTGTTATTTTACTCGATTTGAAGTCTGTTAGGGCCTTTATCTTTAAGTTGTACTACAGGAAGATTAGAGAGGGCCATCAGCCTGCAAAGGGCGGCCAACGAATATCGCTCCATTTCGCCGTGATCCACAACACAAAGGGCCATGCCCAAAGAGCATGCATCCAAGATCTGATGATACTTCATGTCAGCGGTAATATAGACGTCAGCGCCCTTATCAAGGGCGGCAGTCCAGAGATCACCACCGGATCCGCCGCAGAGGGCAGCAGTCTTCACAATTCTATCTGGTTCCCCATATCCGGTCACCCATGACAGATTCCAGTCATTGCGAAGCTTAACCATCAAATTTTGCAGGGAACAAGGTTTTAGCAAAGATCCCCATGCCCCAAGCCCCTCAGAGTTTTCCATTGGAAGCAAAGGGAGAAAGCTCTCTTTCAGCAAAGGTCTTGCAAGCTGTACATTAACGCCTTCACGCGCCTTGTCCCAGTTAGTGTGCACGCTGATGACAGCTATACCATACTCAAGGGCCTTCTGAATAACCAGAGAGACAGGGCTTTCAAGATCGATAGTTTTCAGCGGCGAGAAAATAAGAGGGTGATGCACCACGAGACAATCACATTTTTCACCTCTAGCCTCTTCTAAAACATGTACGTCTGGATCCAGGGCCACTCCTATTTTTGAAGCCCTCCACTGCGAGCTTCCTACCATAAGACCAACATTATCCCATGGTTCTGCAAGACTCAGGGGAGCAAAGGTATTGATATGATTTATAATATCAATTACTAGCATCTTTTCACCTCCAAGTTCCTACTTTACGGCAATCAAACTATATAAAAAATGCCGCTTCCTACAGGGAAACGGCATTAACCTTCAATGGTGGGCCTACCTGGACTCGAAATCTCCTATAAAATGCCATGAATGCCCACTTTCTCGCTAGCCGTTATACGGTTTGTTATACGGTCTTGACTATCATTGTAATAGAATTCATTTTAAGTATTTGCTAGATTTTAGCACAATTTAAGGGGGGCGTGTACTGTTTAGTCTTTTTTGTAGATTTGCAACCAAATAGAGCCGTAGTTGCCTTAGTATGACTTGGACGATGATTTATACCTATGAGCCACAAATATATTCTTAAAACGCATTCTGGCGGGTCGTTTATTTTGATTTTTTATCCCAGGGCCACTTTCCTTTTTTATCCTTATATATAAAGCTACCTATAACTATCAAAGTAAAAATCAACCCCAAACTCATAAAATCCCCTCCTTTATGGATATCCCGGCATACCGTCTTTAAATGCCAATAGAAATAAAATAAACACGGTTACTATTGCTCCGCATGCCATTCCGCCAACAAAGGCCAAAAAGCTAGTCATTTCGGAACCTCCTTAATTACCAGCCATATACCCTACGCCAAGGGCCAGTAAAATATAGAGTCTGTTTTTCGCTTGATCGCTTTGCATCTCTTTCTTCCAGGCGTTTCTTTCTGCATCTAGCTGCTTTTTGAGATCCTCTAGTTGCTCTTTTGTGCTTTCCTGATAACTAAGGATCTCGCCCCTAAGATTTTCGTAAGCTTTTTCCCAAGCTTGCGATTCTATCCTGTATGCTCGAATTGCTGTAAGAGTATCCCGACCGTCGGCCTCATTCCCCCAAAACCCCGCTTCAGGAGTCGTCCATCCTGCTGGAACGTACTCCCATGCCCCGAAACTTTGCGAGCTCATCATTAAGCTCGTTAGCGATAGAACTGCCAGGAAGAGAACGAACTTCTTGCGCAGTTTTTTCACGGATCACCCTCACCTCTTTTCGAGTGGCTGTTTCCAATTCGTTTATTTTTTCTCCCAAAGCTTCGATTTCTTTTTGTAGTTGATCAGCCTTTAAATCTGTATTTATTAGAGTCTTAGGCAACTTGGGAGTTTTAAAGAGCGGTGTAATTATCCAAACTGCCAAGAGAATGCCAACTAAAATTATTCCCCAAAAAACAAAGTTTATTTTCCGCTCGAACATTCTCTCTCAACCCTTCCTGCCAAAGATTTCAAAACCCGCTTCTTGAGAACTTGCAAAACTTCATGAGAGGAATATCCAGAAATAGCAATTGAGGCACTTTTGAATCCTTGAGGGATAGAGACTCCATCGAGCACGTAAAACACACAGATGCCTACGAAAGCAGAGGTGATAATTCCTGTAAAAAAGAACCACCACGAAAATTCTTCTTGCTTGCAATTAAGCCCGTGAGCTATTCCTCCAAAAACAGCGAGTGCTACCGGCGTTAAGAGCCGCGTTATTTGCTCTGCAAGTTTTCCTTCGCCCAACAAATTTTCTCACCCTCTCCACTGCCGCAAATGCCCGTCTTTAGGTTTGTGTACATCTACGTGTATACGACCGTTATAAAGCCCGAGTCCTCCCAATTCAGAAAGTTTCCCATCTTTGTATGCCCGAAGAACCTTTGAATGAAAAACATTGTTAGAATATTTTGCTTGGCGAATATCCGCGGCTACGCCCTGCGTGTGCCAGCTATTTGGAACCCCGCCAATGCGTTTGTTATGCGTAGGGCAACGGTAGCCGGAATTGATGAAGATTGGCGTTCCTACCAAGGAGCGGATTTTTTCTAAAAGGCTCAAGAGTTTCGGTTTGATATCGCACCTATCACACCCACAACGGCATGCAAGTTCAGTTCTGCTAAAGTGCTCTGAAAGCATGTGTCTCCCTCCTCTCCATAAAAAAAGAGGCTGCCGTGTGGGCAACCTCTTGAGTGTTTAATTTAGCTATTCTCTTACCACTTGATTAGATTCAGTTCCTCTTCTGTAGTAACTGCTTCTACTTGGGCTATCAATACGGCCTCTTTATCAAAACAGGCCTGAACATGTGCCCTTACAGCCTTTGCAACAGCTTTGATCTCGTCTGCGACAAGCGTCACAAAACCGCCTTCTGTTTTCCATTGACACGAGTACGTAGGGTCGTCGATTTCCTGCAGGGCTGCACCAGTGATCATTGCCTGGCTCTCTCTATCAGTTTTTATTTTTAGCCCGTTTACCGAGATACCGGCTGTTTCCTCTGCCCAACGTGCACTTGCTATCTCAAGTAGCTTTTTAGGCCTCATAAAGAGCAATACATCTTCTTCCGTTGCATCTGTTATTTCATACCCTGTAATTTCATCTGCCGCAAAAATAACGTGTTTTCCAGTTTTGCCTGTGAGAAGCACTTCTAGAAGCTTCATTTCATCGGGTATTCCAGTAGAGCAATTGCCTACGGAATCCACAACAATATATCTATTCGCTGCATAAAAAAGCGTGTACTCCCCCTGCTCGCTATAGGGGATTTCTATTTCCGCCGCAGGCATAGCGCCTGCTGGGATAATGATTCTCCTCATTTTCGCTTTCTCCCTTCATAGTCAAGATATTTGAGCGCCGACATGGCGCTTCTCATGCTGTTGCAAAGATTTATACCGTTTATTCTCCGCTATCGCGGAGAATTCAGGGTTCAAATGTTCAGTGTTCAAAATTCTAAACCTTTGCGAGACGGCCACCGCTGATGCTGCTCGAATTCGACGCAGCGGTGCCCAAATTCAGGTAGAACAGGCCAGCCTGCGAGCCATAGTACCAGCCGCCGCCGTAGTAGCACACCTTTGTACCATCTTTTGTAATCCAGAAATAATCGCTGTATGTACCATTGTCTTGCGATGAAATAGTAGTCTTTGGAAGGTATAACGCGCTCAAATCAAAGTTGGCCCCAGAAGCAACATGCATCTCGGTTGGATACCCACTATTGGGAAAAACCTCCCCTGTGTTAACAAAAGATTTGCCCCCTCCCGAATCCCACACCCAAATAGCTCCATCTCGATTTTCAAGCCCTTGCACCATGCACCACGTGTTTCCCCAAAGTTCGTGTATGCCTCGCCATATGGCATTTGTATATCCGGTGCTGAGCGCCCATCCGCCCGAGGCATAAGGCACTAGCGAATCGCAATTTCCCCTGCCGAAAACAGATTGTGAGTCTGTTGTTCCCATTTCTACATGCGCTAGCATTTGTATAGCAGCGATCTGATAGATGTTTATGAGTGAAAATCCCGTTACGCCACTCGCATTTCGTGCATTACACCGTGATACCATCGTTGGAAAATCTATGATGACGAGAGGCGGTTTTTTTATGCTACTGCCTGCTTTTGTTCCGCCATCATCAAAAGCCTCATAAGCGCCTATATAAAAGGAACTTATTTCTACGCCACCGTTGAGAAAAGCTGGATGCAATTTTGCGCCAGAAAAAGCAGTTTTGTTGACAAATCGAGCCTGCTTGCCTGCATATGGCCCAGATGGCAACGTTTTTACCAGGAAATAAAACTGGGAAATTTCCACCATAGCCTGATCGTCGACCGTAGATACAGAGATCTGATATTCCGGCCGGCTTGAGAAATACCCAGGTGGTGGCATTACAGGGTTACCGTCTAAATCCACCCAATCCCAAAAACCCGCTCCGCCGCCTGGTTCAACAAGGACAAGGCCAATAGGTTGTGTTGTCGAAGCTTTGTCTAGAAGGCGCCTGCCGTTCCAGTATGTCGCATTTACCGCAAGACTTGATGTGGCCGCATTGCCAGTAATGTCACCTGGGAGTTTCCCCGCCGCATCGAGCTTTAAAACCTTGTTCGGTTCTGGAGACACCACTACCTCGGAGGTTTTGAGGTAGGGCAAGTTATTGTGAGCTGAGGAGTCGATATTATGGGTTGAAATACTGTCATCGACATACCCACGCGTTGACAGCACAACAGCAGGGTCAATCTTCAACGTAATTGCAGACGCGTTCGACACCTCTAAAATCATCCGAATATAAAGATCTTTTCCAGATCCCTCAGCCAAAGCTGGCTTGTATGTAGCCGGGTATTTGCCTATGGCAATAACATCGCCTTCCGAGTCAATAATTCCAGCTTCCCGAACTGTAAAACCTCCCGTTGTCGTAGGAATCACAACTTCAACAACAATCCAGTTGGGATTTTCACTATCCGTTTTTATCTGATTTATTGCCCCACGCCACACCTCATTTTTAAGGGCCGTTTGTGACTCAGTAGGGTCGTAATAATTTCCAGATCCATCTCCAACAGCTATGGAAGAAAACTGCACCGTCGTTCCAAGTGCTTGGGCGTTAGCCAGTTTAGCTTTTCCCGTATTTGTTAAAATCGTATAAAAGTTTTCAGCCATATCACCACCTCCTAAAGCGGATAAACCGTAACAGTTTCAACAACTTGGGCTCCAATGCCCCATCGCCAAAATACTGCACTCTCAACTTCCGTCACGTTGTACGGATAAACTGTAATTTCTTCACCAAAGAGGCTTGCCATTGCAACTTTAGGAACCACACCCCGTACAGTAAGATATACATTCAACTCGTCGAGCCACGAACGAACGTTCTTGTACTCATCTATTAGTCGCTCTAAAAGCACATAGGTCTGCTCATCAAGTCCACGCTCGCTAAGCTCAAGAATCTCTACCTTGAATTTGTACGGCTCCCCACCGTATTCATACCATTCGGAAATAACTCCACACATGGAGAGCATTTCGAAAATGCGAAGCAGCGCCGCTTTCGTTCCTTTCAGACGATGTATCTCAACAGCCCTTCGAACAAGATCTCTTTTCTCTTCAACCGAAACGGCCACCCCCGCACCCTCATCAAGGGTGATATGAAACTCCCACAGTAATAAATCTAGAATCGCTTCAGACAACTCGTCGATGCGCGGCAAGATGATGGTTTGAATCAAATGGGAATTAATATCGGCAAGTTGGCCATCTAACGCTAAAACCGCGGCTTCCACCTGAGGATCTTCAGCAATGCTTCCAGGGATAAGATCTTTCAACCCGGCACTAACCATCTTCGAGCCCTCCGTAATTGATGGTCACGCTGTTTTCTTTAGCTACTTGCCACGCTTCTAACGCTGTATATATAGGGTTTGACACTTCGACCCGCTTTGCCCCGGCATCCATCACACGCTTGATAAGCGCCGAGGGGTTAATATCTCTGCCCAATTTCGCTTTCTGCCATGCAATATATTCCCCTACGGCAGTTGCCACCTGAGCCTGTATCGCAGAAATAGAGATAGCTTCTACGCGATCTATGAAATATGTGCAGTCAACGGAATAGGTAATTTGCTCCGGGGCTAAAACGGTCACCTGATCTGTCAGCGGTCGCACATCGTCAGCTGAGCAAATACTCAAAACCTCATCAAGTATTTCGGAACTGGGGAGTTCCCCTCCCTCCATCAACGGCCTTATTTCAACTTCTCCCGCAGCAGGAGATCTTACCGACACGTCAATTATTCCCTGGTGTGCAGTACGTGCCCAGAAATCATAGGCAAGTCGAGGCCCTGCAACAGAGTACCTTTCCATAGCTTGCCTTATACGCAATCTAAAATTATCATCTGATTCTTCATCAACACCACCCGTGGAAGCAGTTATATTTTCCACTTTTGAGATATACGGAAGAGGATCCACCAGTTTACTGATCTGCCCTATTGCAAAACCATTCCCGATTGAACCGCTCTGGGTACAGGTAACGACAGCGTCAACATACGTTGCTCCTGGGGTTATTTCGAGGGCTTCCTGCGTTGCGAAAAAGACACTGCCACCCGAAGTGACGCGAGTTCCCTGAGGTATAGAAACGGCGAATGTTTGAGCTATGGGCAACGAAAAACGGACTGTGGCCATTGACGGCTGTTCAGGAAGCCTCACCACCCCCTGCCTGTCACCCAAATGATCGAGATAATCTCCTGTAGAATAAGCCAGCAAATTTTGCTTCGCTGAAAAATCAATGATTACACGCTGTTGCGCTATAACAGCCGCCACAGCCTCCAAGAAAAGTCTGACCGGATCCCCCTTTGCGAGAATCCGGCCTGCTGTTTGTTCATATTTCGCAAAAACCTCAGCCTCTACCTCGGCTGTAGATTTTTCCGTAAAATCTATGTTAGGTAGTGTCACGAATTCTCACCTTCACTTTCGGAATTAGAATGCCGTCATAATGGTCGCTTTCAACGAAACCTACAAACGTTACTTTCGCTCTGGGTTCAAACTTTTGAATTGCGCTAACAATTTCAGCTGACAACGCCGCCTGAGCCTTGGGTATTGGCTCGTCAAGCATGGTTGCACTGAGTCCAAATTCGCGATCAAGTGGAACAGAATATTTCATCGTAGTGAGGATAGTACGAATGTTTTGTAAAACTTCTGCAACCTCCGTTTTAGGCCCAAAATCAATTGCACCTTGTGCTCCGATCACCTCATATTCCATTGTTTATTCCTCCACATATTCGCGTAAAGTCAAATCAACAGTAGCCCGAAGTAAATGTCCATGATTATCAATTTGTGACCATGTTTCGTTTATGCTCTCTATAACAAATGTCCCCAACGGTCTTCCAGCTAAAATGAGAGGTGCATAAATGCCATCGTCTCTCATGTCGCGCAACCTACCTATTTCACCCCGTGGATTTACACCTAGAGAGGCCCTAAGAGAAATTGTCATCGTAACTGAATCTAAACCTGGCCCCATAAACTCCAATACAGGCTTTTGGCCTGCCACTTCGTGCGTGCCAAATCGCGCATCACCTTGCCTTTGAAAGTTTTCAGGGGTTCTCACTTTATCGGCTGACGTTTCAAAAACCACATCTCCAAGGTAGCCTATCATTTAGAGTTACCCCCCTGCAAAAACGTTATTTGATCCTATAGCAACGGAAGATCCACACGCTATAGGATCTCCAACTCTTCCGGCTTCTTTGCCATTTATAAACACAGACGAACTACCAGACGCCAACACAGACGCATGGCACTCTGGAATATCAGGGCAACAATGCTCAGCCCAAGCATCGCCTTGTCTATGCCATGCTTTGCCATTAACAAAAACATTAGGAGATCCTTCAACCGAAGGCCGAGATGGCCATCAGCCATGGCCGGTACAAACATCTCCTAACCTAGTTGCAGCAGGCACATCTTCACCTCCTTAAGGGTTTAAATCAATTCGAGGTGCCTGAAGCGTTATATAACTTTCGCTCTCAATTACGATATCTCCTGTGGAATGCACCGTCGTAGCTCCACTGCTACGATCATGCTCAATCCATGTACCATCCTCAAAATCTATGCGGCGTTTATTGGGGTCACCGATCGTTGGCTTGTCTTTTGCGTTATACATAGCCCCTAGACAGAAACCTTGTTCCATACCATTGGGCAAAAAAACGCATAACACTTGCTCTCCAACATCGGGTATAAAATAGTCTTTATTGCGCAAGGTCTGCCTCACTAGAACAGGTAAATCGTAGCTTACCATGCTGTCTTTATCACGGAAAAGCACTCGAACGGTGCCTTCTTCGGCATTAGCTGATGAAATCGTCCCTACACGCAAAATATTATTTAGTCGTTCCTCTATATCCATGAGGGCTTGATAATAGTCGAACATTAGTACCCCTCCAACACCCGGTGAGCTTCCAAAGCAGTTAAATAGCCTCCCTGTTGATATGAATGCACTGCTTTGTCAATAAAATATTTACCGTCGAAATGCCCCCAGCCACTAAATTCAACATTGATACCTGCGACAATGCGCGGATCTCCACCTAACGTAATACTGCTCGTTGCCTGCTTTTTATTTTTTTTCCTAAGCTCTTTTTGTGCCAAATCCATAGCCTCGGCTAAAGATTCGACACGCTTATTTATCACCAGCGTCTGGCCTTCTTCAGCATCTGGAACGGTGTATGTATAAGTTTGTTCTTCTTTCTTTACAGAGTCATAGTATTTCACAGTACATTTAGCGAAAATATCGACTAAACTCGATGAAAAGGAGTAACGCTCTACATAGCTAAGTTCGCTTTTAATAACTAGAGCCGCGTCTTTTTGCTCATATGCCTGCTCTTCGAAAATAACCACTTTCTCATCTGTTACCTTTAATAAACATCCGGCTTCTTCGCAAAGTCTCTGAAGAAAAGCTAGGTCAGATTCATCTCGCTGATCGCGTCTCTCATATAAAGAATCAACTGCATCGTATAAAAGCTCAACCCTATTATTTTTAGCGATATCTCCAGCAATGCCTGAAAGAGAAATGTTTTCCCATGATCGATTTTTCTTCTCATTTTGCAATGAACTTTTCCCAGGAATTGAAATAGCTTTTATTTCAACAACCCCAGGTGGACCAGATAATGTAATCTCATCAATAGAAAAAGAGCCGCAAGGAAGTATCTTTTCATCACCAACGGCTCTCCAATTTTTTGTCTTAAAAGATACATTAATAGTTGCTCCTTTTTGAGGCATCCACCCTCCTCTCCAAAGCTCCTTTTTATCTTGTAGGATAATTGTTATATCGTCAGCTTTTCCATGCGCATTGTCCGTATATGTAATTGAGAGAAGGAAGGCAGAAATGTCTGCGCTAATATCAGTACCTTCGTATAATAGGGAAACCGCTGTCCGTCGACTCTTCATAAAAGTCTCTTCCTTTTCCAAGGAGGCATAGAGTCTGGCAACCTGTATTTTTTACTGACGTCAGGTATTTTGATATCTACCCCCTCACTAAAAAAAACTGTTTCTCTATGTTGGGGATTAGCTTCGATAATATCTGACATAAAATGCTCGTCCCCACATGTCTTTAAGGCAATGAGGTCCCATGTGTCACCCTGAACCGTCTTGTATTTAGACATAACTTAGCCTCCTCTCGTTATCAAACATCTTTCGCATCTTTTCAAGTAAATCGTCGTTACCAGAGGCAACAGCTCTTTCAACATCTTGCCGGGTGTCTCGCGTTTCACTCGTTGAGATACGAATGACAGGCGAATAGTTTATCGTTATGTTGTTATGAGATCCTCCATCGCGCATTGTCGGTGCTGATGCCGCATCCCCTAAAAAACCTTTCATGCTATCGCTGAATGAACGGCCAAGTGTTGCTTCTAATGGGGTGCTCAAGGTGCTTTGAGGAACAGACCTGGCACCCTGGGCTAGTGTTTTCATTATCGCTTGCCCAGATTCCGTTAGGTGAGATAAAGGTCCTTCCTTAGCGTCGGAAAATGGCAGAAGCTTCCGGACACGAGAAAGCACCCCTTTAACAGCTTCGACCGGCGCTGAGGCCGCGCTCTTTACGCCTGCGACAAAAGTCTGTATCAAGGCCCTTCCAGACTCAGATAGGTCAAAGTTGAAAATACTAAGGATTTTTGCTGGGATTGATTTTATGAAACTTACAAGAGCTGCACATTTTTCTCTTATACCATTTGCAAAAGCTCCAAACTTAGCGGCTATGACATCCCAGTTTTTATATAAGATGACCCCAGCAGCTACTAACGCAGTAACACCCATAATCAACAAGCCTATTGGATTTGCATTCATCGCCGCATTCAATAACCACTGGGCGCCTGACCAAGCTTTAGTAGCAATAGTAACTAGCTTCATCTTAACCTGAGATGAGGTTAAAAGAGCTTGAAGAGTCTGCAATGCTAGTTTCCCCTGTAAGAAACCTCCGTACAAAAGAGACCAAGCATAAGAAGTGCCTATAGTAATAATTCGTAATGCCATGAGCCCCGCAACCAGGCCCACAACAACTTTAGTAAGGGTAGGAAATTTTTCTGCCCCCATAGAAACAAACGAAACAACAGTAGCAGCTCTAGATGCCAAAGCTGCTATTGTCGGTAAAAGAGTATTTCCAACAGAAATTGAAATAGACTCCATAGCAGATCTAAATTTTGTTATAGCCCCCTTGGCATTGCTAGTAAATGTTTTTGCCATCTTTTGCGCCGCGCCTTCTGCGTTTTGAATTTGCAAGATATATTCATCCAAGGCTCCGGCTCCGGTCGATGATTGTTTAATAAGCTCTGTCATGCCAGCGACTGCTTCCTGACCAAATAAAGTAGCTATAAAAGCAGCTCTCTGAGCACTCCCCATCCCTTCTGTTTTTTGTGCAATATCTTTCAAAATAGCCGGGAGTGATCGCAAATTCCCCTGAGCATCCATTGTCGATAGGCCAAGTGATTCCAATGCATCAGACGCTTCTTTTGATGGTTTTGCGATCTTTACAATAGCTGATCTTAGCGTTGTTCCGGCTTGCGACCCCTGAATACCAACGTTTCCGAGCAGTCCTACCATCGCCGAAGATTCTTCCATAGAGATTCCCATAGCAGAAGCAACTGGAGCTATGTATTTCATAGCATCGCCTAGTTGGATAATGTTAGTGTTTGATGTTGTGGCTGTTTTCGCTAAAACATCGCCCACTCGACCCATTTCTTTTGCCTTAAGACTAAATCCTGACAATATGTTTGATGCGATATCAGCAGTTTGCGCTAAATCGAGTTGGCCTGCAGAAGCCAAATCCAGCATACCAGGCATGGCTGCTAATACTTCATTTACCTTGAATCCTGCCATGCCTAAAAATTTCATGCCCTCGCCAGCTTGAGATGCAGAAAAAACAGTATCCCGCCCTAACCGTTTAGCCTCAACACTAAGAGCCTGCATTTCCTGGGCGGATGCATCCATAATGCCTCCCACCTCAGACATGGTAGCCTCAAAATTCATCGCGACACGCACAGGTGCTCCTACTGCAATTGCCATTGCCGTAGCGTCAAAAAGCTGACCTCGAAGTTTTGATGTTCTTTCACGGTTTGCTTCTATTGCTCCCCTTGTGGCTTGGAGGTTTTTTTGTGCCCGAGTAGCCTTCTCTATTTGAGCCGCTAGTTTAGCGGTATCTGCGCTCAAGTTCTTTGTAGATATTCCAGCAGCTTTCATAGATTCAGCCGAGCACTTAAAATCTTCTTTCTGCCCTTTAAGCTTTGTACTTAATTCAGAAACCTTTTTTTTCGCCCGTTCATAATCTTGCGTGAGTGCCTTGCTAGGGTTTTGGGTGTTTTTTATTTCGCGTGCGAGACGCTCTAAATCTGCCTTCGCATTACGAAATTGCAAAGAGGTTTCTGTCACCTGAGATCCAAGCTTTTTAAAGTTACCTATTTCCGCTTGAACCTTGTTAAGAACAGAAACCTCTTTGTTAAGATTTTGCAAAGCCCCAGTTGCTGTCAGCATAGACTTATTAAACGAGCTTTTTAGCTTCCCATCTAACTGAAAAGCTAACTCATAAATTTTTGCCATGCTATCACACCCTTGGCAGTGCTTTTTTTAATGATTCAGCCCATGCTGGTAGTTCACGAAGGGGGACATTGAGCCAAAATGCTATAGAAGTTGAAGATGATATGGCAAGTTGAGTTACAATATCGCGGATCTGGTTGCTGGCGTTCTTGGCTAGTCCTGCATTAGCAAAAAATTCTGCACCTGCAATGTTATAGCCGTAAAATCCTTAGCTCCTAGAGAAAGGATGAGCTCAACTGGAACCTTCGCTGCCCTTGCTGCCACATAAGCCTGAAAAGCCTTTGATGTCTCTGCAACTCCAGCAGCATTACCCGTGGCCACAAACTCCCTCTCCGCCACAACAATATCATCACCGGTTAGGGATTCTAGGGGAACATTGATATCTTTATATTCTTTCCCCTCAAATGTAAGAGGCTTATTCAATTCATGTTTCATATTCACCCACTCCTTACAGACCTAAATCTTCTCTCACAGAAGCTAGGTAGTCTTCTTCATCTATTACACAAATATAGTTAAACTTATCGATTTCTATTCGAGGAACCCCGTCATACCAAAGCTTAAGGTATACGACTTCAAATTCAACACTAGAATCAGAAGTTGTTCCAACGTCAAACTTTCCCAAACCGATAGTTTTAGGAATACCTCTGATGGCTAACTTTATAGGTGTTGTTTTGTATTCTCCTGAGGCAGCATTATAAACCTGAACAGATCCACGTAAATCTAGCGCATGCGCTCTTTGTTTTGCTAGGGTAGTTGCTTTCTCTGTAAGAGTCCTCCAGTTTAAGGTAACGCCCATAGAGCCAAAGTGCCCGAGCACTGGTGAATCTACCTCTCCGGCAATGCCTGCGCCCTTAACAGTCTCTGTCATGGCTTCTAGCGATGGTAGTTCAACATCCGCAACGCCAAGTAAATCAATTGAACCTTCTAGATACACTCTAAAATTTATTAGTTTTTCAGGTACTGGGTTACTCATTTATCTGACCTCCTAAGCAAACAGTGTTTGTAAATATGCCGGGTCATATTCAAGAAGGAAATCTATTTCACGGGCAGGAGTAGGAGGTGTGATGTAAACGTGGAATTTCACTATACCGTCCATGAGGTCCGTAGTAGGGTTTTCTTCTTGCAAAAACTCTACTCGCCCACCCAAAATAAATTGCCGCGCAGACAATCCGTTTAACCAGATGTTCGCTGAATCGACTATTGTTTCTATTAGCCGCTTGTTGATGGGATAATCCACCTTCTGCCAAAAGGTTTGAACTAACGTATTCCCTATCCAGTTAAACATGCGTCGTAGTGGTATAAATGCATCTTTGGGATCTGTTACAGAGGGGTAAACACCAGTTCTATTTCCCCAACACTTCCAACCGCCAATAAAGTTTAATCCTGTCACAACACCTTGCCCATTTAAATAGGCTGCCTGGTCTGGCCCAAGCCAAACTTCTTCCCCAGAGTCCAAAACAACACTATTTGCTTGGAAAGACTTATTAGATGGGCTCATGTACGGAATGTCTTCGTTATCTGCGTCTGTTTTGCAAATAACACCAGCTACATGAGTGCTCATGTGGAAAGTCTTGTCTCCTAATTTGAGCTTTGGCCAACATACAACTTGAAGCTTGTCCATATAATTGTTCGTGTTCTTCCATGCAGCAACATCTGTATATAGAGTTACCTCATCTGTCGGGATATCCGTTATAGCAATGGCTTTGAAGTGTTCGTTAATATTGCTTGCCTTTGCCGTCATGACTGCTGCAACAACGGGATCATCGCTCCAACCAGGAGCGACAATCTGACCAGGTATTAATCTAAATCGAGGGAATATCTCATTAATAAGCTCAAGGCCTTTCTTTTTACCTGTCGCTATGTCTACTCCTCCAACAATATCCGTCGAAGCAACAGCAGAAGGGTCAAGATAATCGTACTCAACTGTAAGAGTAGCTCCTTCGGTGATTGTTCCTGTAGGTATACGGGAAATAACACACTCTTCTTCATTATTAAATGATAAAACGTAATCCGTATTAAGCTTATTTGTTGTGGCATCGGTTTTAATAACAACAGAAGACAAGAGAACGCCTTTATTTTTCAAAATGGCTTCGCCGTCTGCATTTAATGTTACAGATTCTGTTGGCACTGAAGATTTATGGGTCACTGGGTCTAGCACGTTTATAAGCACAACTGGCCCAACGGCGTATAAGGCAAACTGCGAATATATAAACTCACAGAGCGTGTAATCTTTCCAGTTTGCAGAATAGCCTAATGCTTGCACAGCTTCTTGATAAGAGTAGCAAAGAACCGGCTCGTTTACCTTACCCTTGCCATCTAAAGATAAATTCACTGGAGCTGAGCCAATAACGACAGGCAGAGCCGCATCGCTTCTTACTGGTGGAACAATGGCAGTTGGAATCTCAGAAACATAAACGCCATGTTTATACGACATCCTCATCACCTCTCATATGAGCTTTTGCCTGTCTGTATAGAAGATTTTCTTTTGTCCCTTGTTCATTGATTTTTTTTCGAGTGTTGCTCAAATCTTTGATTGGAACAATAAGAGCTCCAATCGCTGGAGTTTTTTCTACCATTTTTTTTACATGGGGAGGTATTCCACCTTGAAACACTGTAAATTGAGCTAGGCTACCTCCTGGTAAGTTCGGCCCGCAATAAACAACTGAATCAATTTCAGGTAGAGTTTTCTTGTCTCGTTTTTTTGACATTTACATCACCTCGGTTATTTCCTGTGGAAGTGGCACAACCCACGTTGTTGTAATTTCACCAGCCCATTCAGGATATGGCTGGTCATCAAACAACCGCCACGAAAAAGGGTATTCCATCCTATATTTTTTCTCTAAAACACGCTGCTCTCCAAATGCAATGCGAATTCGTTCCATGATGTTCAGAACATCCCGGAATCCGTTCGGATCTTCCGCATATGTGCCAACCAGTATTTTTACCGTAACAGTGGCCATTTCTTCAGAGTCTTTGCCTTCTGAAGCTCGTACAATGACATAAGGGAAATCGGGGATGTCGCTCGATCTTTTGGAAGGAAGCCAACCAGCGACGACTTGCGGAGCCTTTGTGGTTTTTTGGTTTGTTTCAAGTGAATAATTTTTAATGACAGCACCTAGAAACGCACAAATTGAATCTACAAGATCGTTCATTTAACGGCCTCCTTCCATTAAGTAGATGATTTGATGGTCGAGCTCTTTTTCAAAACGTCGCAAGGCATTTTCTTCTATAGACGTACGAACTGCTTCTGAGCCAATCATTGTCGGAGCAGCCGGACCTGTTAGGGCGACTATTGGAAGTTGCTTTTTCCCGACACGCTCGAAAATGCTGGTATGGCCACTTTTCATAGTCGCAACAAAAGCTCGGAACAAAGGCTTCATGGTTCCATCGTTTTTAACTTGCACCATCACCGGCCGTTTTTGTTTTGCGTTCTGTTTACGGATCTTGAACTTGTAAAGGTCAATCCGCTGGCCTCTTGAGACTGCGCTAACTCTTAACGTATTAGGTTTTGAGCTTGAAAGACGAATCGTACTCCGTATATCTTTTGCCTTAGCAACATATTCTTCTCGCGCCGACCGAACAGCGTCCGTTCTAATTCCTTTTACTGCCTTATTCAAAGAGCGGGAAAGGGCCTTTTCGGCCCCTCCCTTAATTCCCGCTAATGCTTTTTTTGCATGCTCTACATTTTCTGCGTTTAAATCGATCATGATTCATTCGCCACCAATGTAATCTCTAAAACACCGCCAATATGCCCGACTTCCTCTACAAAAAAAAGAGATCCGTCCAGCCTGAACTCTTCTCCTCGTAAGGGTTCACATTCAATGTCAACAGTTTTAACATAAAGAATTATCTCTTTAGAAAAAACGCCGTCTACAGCTTCTGCTCTTGACTGTAGGCGGCGCTCGTGTATGAGGCTTTCATCAATCACGCAAAGTATTTCTTTGCCATTTATTGCATGGGACGTTGCGAACTCTGAGGAATTGAAGAAAGTAGATAAATCACTCTGGACAAAATCTTTAAATCCAGACACCGTTTATCCCAGCTTTACTAGTGCAGTTTCTGTAGAATCGTTCTTAGGCTCGACACATATACCAGCATACACATTTGCAGTATCAGTTTTTGTGAGATTTCCGGCAGTGGCATCCCAATATAGTTTGTCTCCTACAGCAAACGTTGTTGTTTTATCTGCTGGCATTTGGTAAATGCCTTCCAAAGATACCGCTCCGATAGCTCCAATCGGAATGTTGGTCACAGCAACCCCAACAATACTTGTAAGAGGTATAACTTCACCTACCGCGACATTAGCTTCGGTACTATTAGTCCAATTTATCACCTTTCCCGCTTGCAAAAACGTAGCCTCTTTACTCATGAGAACACCCCCTATCTACGCGCCAGGATTTTTAACAAGGCCACGCCAATCAACAGCTTTCGCGCCAGCTTCTATGCGTACCTTGTACTCTGTACCATCAACCGACCAACCGTATCTTTGCTCTAGGTATGGGGCCTTCACACCGTTCAAAAAGTACATGCGAACGGATTTCCCTTTACGGGCCGCCAAATACCATGCGTTTGCGCTTGCATCATCAAGCCTCGGATCAAACACCAAGGTAAAGTAATCTTTGGCATACGGATTTGCGCCATTCCCCATCGCTACACTTGCCCCAGTATCTAACGTAATCGTCATTGGGGATTGTTCCTGGGCAAAGAACCTCCGTGCAGTTGCCTCTAGAGCCACAGGTGCTATGAAAAATGTCGGCCTGATGTTGAGACTCTGCTTGCCGCCAACGTCTTTTTGCCCCTTCATGGCTGCAATAGCTAGGCCAAGTGCCTCAATTGTGGTTTCGAAATTCGTAAAGCTAATAGTTGCCGCTGTCATAAGGTTGCCATGGTCTAAATGGAAGAGGGTTTTTCCATCACCCATCTTTGGATTACTGGTCAGCGCTGTATATGCAATATCACCCAGTTTACGACGTGCTGATTCCCCCATCTGTCGAGGAATATCTGTAAGGGCTGCGATATCGTCATTTACAATAGCTTCTCGCGTAACGGCGAACAACTTCCCAAACTTTGCTACCTGATACTGTTCGAAGGTCTCAGCTCGTTCGCCATACCTGTATTCCCCGCCTTCAGGAATTTCATCCAGCTCAGATAATTCACCAACTCGGGCCGCTGTGTGTATCTTAAAGTCGCTGACGACACCAGTATCATCAACCCAGACAGGCCAAGTTTCTTCTTCGTTCTCCCAGCCCTCCATAAGACTTAAATTGGCCGTATTGCCCAAAATAACAGGTAAATCAGAAGTGGTGAGAGCCCTGCCTATCATCTCCATCATGTCGCCCTTAGTGCTCTCCCCAGCCCTAGCCAGAGCCTCACGCGCAAGCTCTCGCAAAGAAAAACTCCTGAGCTCTTTCGCGCCTGGCGCAAGGTCGCTTTCAAATTTGACACCACCGCGAATGCACAGTGCATCTTGTGCTGCAGCTCTGAACTTTTCTTTTTCATCTAAGGTAACAACGGCAGGCGTTACTGCTTTTCTTTCTTCTGCGAGCTTATCCATGACTATCTTCCGAACCATTTCCACCGAATCGCCAGATCGGATATGCTCGCTGAGATCCATTTCAAATCTTTGCCCCATCGCCAATATTTCCGCAGTGCGAACACGCTCATCTCTTGTTACGCGGTCTATATCTTCTGGTGAGACTCTCTCTACTACATCCGCTCTCTCGTTAGGCTTTGGCATTGCGTTATCCCCCTCCTCATCTAAACTTCTACCTACACCAACAGTTGCATCTGCTGGAACAGACACTATGCTGATTTCGAGCGGTTCCCACTTTCTCGCTATCTCGCAAGGCCCTGTGAATCGGCCACATGTGCTTGTTCCACCTTCATCAACTATTTCCCAATTTGTTACACGGTAACCGACAGAAACACCTTTAAGGGTATTGTTTACGACCTTCCTAAAAATTTTTTCACTTTCCTCGTCATCATCAAAGCAAACCTTGGCTCTGCACTTGCGGTCATTTTTATCATGCCACGCAGACTCTATTGCACCTATAGGAACGTCGCTCCTATGATTCCACAACAACACCCCCATTTCGTTTATGCGTGTTAAGTCAACATTGTCTTCATCATGTCCCAACACTTCACGCCATGAAGAAAACCATCCCTTTCTAATCACTATTGCCTCAGACGAAAATGAGAGTTCTACCGTCCGAGAGCTCTCATCAATGTTGCTTTCTTCGATTAAACATTCTCTATACAACGAAGTTTCTTTTAACCGTTCTTTTTCTTGTCTATTTGCTAATTTTGGCAACCGAGCCACCCTCCTTTTTTAACCCTATTTTTTCTACGTATTCCTGCTCACGGCATATCTGGTCAAGTATTTCTTGCCAATCCTTACCTCTGGCTGCACATATTTCAGATAACGATGTGATACCCATATCAAGCTCTTTCTGAGTTCCTGCGGCCTCTTTTAGAGGGTCTACCCACTGCCAGCCTGGGGTAATCCATACAGACTTTGTGTATCGGCTCATGTTCGAAAAATAATCAGGAATACGTACCTTGCCAGCTAATACACAAGCGGTTACAAATTCTGGCCATATCGGCCTACAGAAATGATCTTTTATAAATTGCTGTAAGACCCTAAAGCCTTGTCTATCTTCAAGGTGCGCTTGCCGGGCACTGGAATAATTCACCTGCGATACATCGCGCGAGATCATCTCGTATGACTGACCGACCCCCGCACCGGAAAGGCGCAGTTGCATCTGAATAAATTCATTTGCTTTTGTGTTTGGTCGTGGCGGATCAGAAAAAGAAACGTCTTCGCCGGGAAGCAGATATTCCATAATTCCAGGCTCTAAAGTTTCTCTGCGCTTTCCATCAACTGTTTTTGACTGTCTGCCTATCCGATCCCCAGGAGCTTTTGTTTTAATAAAAGCTGCGAAACATGCCGCTATTCGACTAGCCATAAGCTCAGCATCGAGATATTCATCCATATCGCGTACACGTCCCATAATCGGCGCAAAATACGACATGCCTCTGACCTGCTGAGGGCGTTTCTTAATGAACAAGTGTAAAATACGATCAGCCGGAATACGCTTAGAAGTAAAGTTTCGTCCTCTTAAAGGCAGGGAAAGCTCGTCTTCATAGATCCAATAGGCTAAGGGCTTGTACTGAGCGTTAACTTCTACCCCAGAAAAGACACGTTTGTTTTTTGCATAAGAGTGGAAGGTGTCGAGAGCATCAGATTCAAGCATCTGCAATTTAAACGGGAAATCGCTCGTATCATAAACATTTAAGGCCAACGTGTCGCCGTCTACGATCATGCGCCTAAGTGCCATGTTTTGTAATTCGTAAAATGTGTTTTGTCCTGTAACCTCACATTTATAAGCCCATTCTTCCCAAAGATCTTCAAGGCGCTTATTCAGATCTTCATTGTCTGAACCATCTTCGTTTTTTATTCGGGCTTGGGGGCGTATCCCCTGTCCTATCACGTTCCGCTCAAGAGCAAGCAACACACTATTCCCAATTTCGCTATTGCGTTCAAGATCTCTTGCCCTTGCCTTTATTCGGTCTCGAAAAGCTGCATCTGTTTCTTCTGGCTTTTGGTTTACTGGTTCCCAGCCACTGCCGAAACGATCTCGCCTTGCTGCATTGTAGTTGCGCATCTCTTGTTCAGCATGTCTATAGGCCATACGATAATATGCCTTTTCAGGGCTAAACCACGATATAACGCGATCTACTAAATTAGGTTTTATTTCTTCAGCCTTTCTTACCATGACACGTATGTCCTTGACCCTGTAGACTGCATCGCAACTTGCTGGCGTAAGTAGTCAATTCTATTCTGCACATAATCAATATTTGCCCTTTTAAGCCGCATAGTTCCTATTTGGTACTCTTGCCCTGCCAGTATCGCGCGCAAAGCGGCTTCATAAAGAGCAAGCTCCTCTTCATACGTCATGGACGCCCTCCTTTCTACTTAAACTCGTAACCATCCCCCCTCGGTTCGCGGGATCCATTCGTCGGGTTGTCTATTGCTTTCTTGCTCGTAGTGCGAGAACTCGAGAAAACCCTCCCTTTCCTCTGCTGATAAATAACGAACACCCAACACATCTGCTGCAACGGCAGCATAAACTTCAGCATCTAAAAAGTGGTTTTGTGCGTGTTGAGAAATAGGCTCCCACACCTCCCGGGTTCGTTTCGTTCTCTGGTCATAGAGCGTAATTTTACGCTCAGCACAAATCTGATCAGCATATTCGCGAGGACAGTTTTTAAAGATCATCCAAGATCCATAGCTACCAGGCTCTTTTCGCAACCTCCCATGAATCAGACTCTTGTAGTAATCTCCATCTGCTATCCAAAGCTTTAAGCCACCGAATTCATCTTTATCTATGGTTGAAACAGAATAAGGAGCTCGAAGTGGCTTGGAAGATCCCTTTACCGGCTTGCACACATCGGAAAATATCGCACAAAAGTCATAAACTTCATCCGTTCTGTAGCCACTATCTATCATGGCAAGTTTTACCTGAAACGGGTCTCCTCTGTCTTCAGCTCTATATTGCCTGTTTACCACAACGTCTTCTACCTCGCGCCAATTTTCGCACCGACCATAATCAACGAGCCATGAAGTAAGGCGTTCTCCCCATGCTCGAACAACGTAAAACATATGCCCTTTTTGAATGTCTACACCAGCTGTAAGAACAAGGGTCCCCTTCGGAACAATCCCTCTGGAGTGAGTCCATGCAGCTTTCAACACAACATCGCTTTTAAGGGCTGCTGCTTTTTCTTCCCATGGTTCTGCCAGCCATGAGTTGACAAAGTTCATAAGGGTTTCAGATAAATTTTTACTACTCATGAACTCGGCGGCGACATCTCCAAATGTAAGCATTGGTGCATATAGGGAATTCCAATGAAAAGCGACTCTTCGCACCGGACCAGTCGCTTTTTCATCTGGGCGCCACTTTCCTTTCAATAACATTTCGGGTTTATTTTTGTCATATATAGGCTTCGTGCAATGCTCACATTCATACCAGGCTGAGTCTCTAATCTGTTGACCTATTCTCCGACGCTCTTCAAGATTGTCACCAAGCTTGTCATATGTTTTCGTTAGTTCTTCAGGCCATTTTATTTGAGGAAAACGAAGCTTTTGGAGGTGCCCGCAATGAGGGCATGGCACGTAATAACGCAAAATTAAATCGCTGGATCTCATGTATAGCCAGATTCCCTTATTACTCAAAGTAGGAGTAGAAATATAAAGTATCTTTCTGTTGCTACTGAAAGATTTCGTCCTCTCCTTGCCAAGCTTCAGGGGACTTGCTTCTTTTCCGCTAAAAGGCGGGTATTTATCAATTTCATCGAAGATAAGATATCTAACTGGCCGGCTAGCCAAACTTGCAGCACTATTTGCGCCGGCCAACACGAGGTACATTCCTGGGAACTGCAGCTCCAAGCGATCTGATTCATGATGCAAATACTTCTCACGCAGCCGAGCTGAGGCTTCAACCATCGGCTGAATACGATTTTCACTCGTCCACTCCGCAATTTCAAGAGAAGGGTAAACGATTAGTGCGGAGCTTGGATCTTGGTCTATTGAATATCCTAAGCAATTTAGAGCGGCTTCAGTACCGCCGCTTTGGGCTGCTTTACAGATCACTATTTCTTCTATTTCTGGATTGGTCCAGTAATCCATAACATCTTTCAAATATGGAGTAAAGCTAGTGCGCCACGGTCCTGGCTTAGCAGATATTCGGCGATCTAAAACCCTAAAACGGTCTGCCCATTCCGAAACCGTCATTCGTTCAGGGGGCCGAGCTACTGATAATTCTTGATATGACCAATTAGGCAACGCTCTCACCCTCTGCGTTTCGAGGTGTGAACGGCCCCTCTCGGTAGTATTGTTCCCATAGTAAATATGTTTCGTCGTAGATTATTTTCTCTATTTCGCGCAAACTACGACCAATCACTATAGGAGCAAGTGTACGTGACCATGTAAACATATTTGCCTTGCAAACAGCTAATCTATTAGCCCACTCCAAATAGACTTCTTCTTTTTTCATGTAAAGACCCTTCAGCTCTTGCAGCCGAATTTCTTCTTGTGAAGCCTTTGCCTGTTTATATAAGGCATCTGCTTTTGTTTTTAATGCGACCCAATTCTCTTCTTCAACTTCACCATCTTTAGACGTTACTTGCGTCCTCCAACGCAACACTGCTTCAGGATCCCACCATCCCCTAGATCTTTGAGGACACCCCATCTTTCGCCATTCAAGCAGGGTTTTTGGTGAAACGCCAAAAAAGGCCGAACAGCGTTTTGTCGAAAGCAAGATTTCATCATCATTAAGAACCTTAATGTTGGCTTTTGGCATTTTATTTGTACACCTCCACCCAACTGTAAACTTTAGTTTAATGACCCTAAAAATATTTAATGATTAAGTTATCGTTGTTTTACATTTAACCCCTTTTTCATAATTTTACCAAGGGAATCATCGCGGTCGGTTACCCGCCTTAGTCTTTTTCTCCAGGAAGGACCCAAAACCCCCTAAACCTGCTCAACAACGGGCTTTACGAAGGCCTTAAAGTTTCAGAAGTCCTCTTATATGAATCTGACATAACTTATGTTCTGTAACATTCGCCAACTACAACTTCGAGCCGCATGAACACAGGCTTTGTTGCCAGTTATAAATGCCTTAATTTTGCGTTTATTAAAAAACTTATTTATATCGCTTATTTAATTCCCTGGAAGGTAACACTTTCATAGATAAAATCCTTCTGGACTTGATCAACGCAAATGTAGCGAAGCGTGTCCTTTGCTGAGTTGTGGCCATATATCTCTTGTATGGCAGCTATATCTTTTGTAGTTTTATAAGCCCAGTATCCCCATGTTTTACGTATAGTGTGTGTTCCTACTGATTCTTCTATTCCGCAGGCCTCTTTTGCCTCTTTAAGAATTGCGTACGCTGTTTGCCTGGTGATGCTTCTAAGACTTCCATCTTTGTTTCTCTTGCGTGAAATAAAAAGAGGATATTCCATCTCAGCTTCTTTAAAAGGTGTTAGATATTCTCTTAAAAAATCTCTGACGGGATTATTTATCTTTATGAGACGGGTTTTTCTTGTCTTGTTTTCTTTTATGTTTATGTGTGTTCGAATCTGCCTTCTGCCCCCAGGCTTTTCAACAAGAACATCTTTCACTTTTAGTTTTAGAAGATCCGTTATCCGCAACCCAACGTGTATTCCCATAAAAACCCAACCGTAATCTCTAAAATTTTTCTTATGAAGATATTTGAGCATCGCTTTGATTTGTTTTCGATCTTTAAGCGGTTGAACTGTGTTCATCGCCCACCACACGCCTGCCTTATTTTTTCTATTGACCACCTTCGTTTCGCCCTTCGTTCACACCACCGCCTCATCAATCGCACATCGCAAGGCTCTACAAGGGCAATAATCTCAGCACCAAAGGGGATAGAGGAAATACGCGCGTTCGAAACTCCAATCCTTACGCGTTTGTGTTCAGGTATTCCCCATATGGCGAACATCAGGCTCACCTCTCAATAAAAAAGGCCCCGACAGTTTCTGCCAGGGCCTTCCGTATTTATTTCCATACTACCATTTTAACAGTGTTTAAAAGATTATCAGCGGAACATCAAGGGAATATCAACGGATTATCAGGGACTTTGAGTTCAAGGAATTATTAGAGTTTTTGTTTTTTCTTTTCCTCCATCATCTTCTTTACTTTGTATTTTGCTATGAGTAGGTTGTGGGAATAGTTAATTATTTTCCAGCACGTACGCACCGAACAGCTTACTGAGGCATACAAAGACACCCCAAACAAAAGGTGTAACGATGGGATATTGATCAAATCTATTAATCCTATTCCTGCAACCCCCCATAATACGAGAAAGGTGTACTTTGTATTAAAAATCTCCAAACAACGCTATCTGGAAACCTCCTATCGCTTCGCGGGCTATCGTTACAGGCACCAATTTGCGACGACGCGTCACAGTTTTTGCATCAACTCCGTATTTACTTGCAATACGACACAACATGCTATCGTGAAGCCTTGAAGCTAGAGGGTTTGATACAAAGCGGATATGCTCAACAAATAGATTCCAATCTGACGGGAAAATTCTTCGAAAAGACTGAACTGCCTCGACAACGACATCCCACGACCCTAGTTTTTCTATAAACGAAATGATTGAATCTCCAACCGCTACCTGGTTGAAGAACCCATCGATGTTAACGCTCGCATCGACTCTTTCTATATCTGGCACAGCCTGGATTGACTGGACTAGGCTCGCCCATTGCTGGGCGCTCAGAGGGGGCCGTTCGCCCAGGAGAATCATTAAACCTGACGGATGGTAGCTGACGAGTAGCTCTACTATAGCTGCGAGTTTATCTACTTCGTTCATATTGGCCCTCCTCTGGTTTGTATTTGATTTATTTTTTAGCTGACTAGAGCCCACAAAGCGGCAAAGATAGGCGTTAAAACACTTGCAAGCTTCATGCCTAGGAAAATGTTGCCTTATGATCATAAATAGTTCCAATGACAGTGTAAGCAATACTTAAACTTGCCCATGACTTTAGCATGATGATTAAAACCTTAGCCATTTCCAGCCCTCCTATCCCAGAGACTCCATGCTATATCGTATTCTTTGGCAGCCTTAATTCTGGCCTTACAAGCCATACAGTAGACATTAAAAACACAGTACTCTTCCACTTTGCTCAGAGATATTTTTTGTTTGCAAATTTTTGCCTCCCCCCCGCAGAACGGGCAGGGTTTGTGGTCACTCATCGTTCTCACCTCACTATTCCATTTCGCCACGCCCAGACCGCCAGCTCAAACCGAGACGTGATCTCAAGTTTTACTAGAATCTGACAGGCATGATGTTTCACTGTTTTATACGAAATGCCCAACATTGTAGCTATGTCTACATACAACAGCCCTTGTTTTGTGATGAGAAAAAATATTTCTTTCTCGCGTGGTGTGAGCTCAAAAAGGGGATCACGTCTACGCATTGCGATTTCTTCCTACAGGCAGCTTCTGCTGAACGTTTTTACGCGTTCTGAAATCCCGTGCCTTGATAAACAGGGGCTGCGCCATCTCTGTAAGCCTGGAAACGATTCTCGTACCGTGTTCTCCTAACATTTCTTTCAGCTGCGACATTGAACATGCATTTGTAGTAATAATCGTTTGCTTTCCAGACCTGTATCGAGCGTCGATGAGGGAAAAAAGTCGCTCGTCTACCCAGCTTTTATCTTTTCGTTGTGCCCCTAAATCATCGATGGCCACACAATCGGCATCTTTTACGGCCTGCTGAATCTTGTACGCCGTTCCTTCGTCAAACCCCGCTCGAATTTCGTCTAGAATTTCAACCACTGGCACAAAAACAGCGCTTTTTCCCTTGGCGGTAAGCTCTTGAATCATTGCAATGGCCAGGTGTGTCTTCCCTACTCCTGTTCCCCCGCCTAAAATAAGAGAGCTTCCATCTTCCACGCACGCCATGGCTAGGCCCTTTGCCGTTCTGATCACAGGATCGCCAACAGTCTGGAATGTCTCGAAACTGCAGCGCTCCATGGCATCTGGAATCTTGCTCGTCTTAATCAGCTGCTCTGTCTTTTTCTGCAGCTCATGTTTCTCACGATCGCTGCAGTTTCCAATCCCTGCCACCAAAACCTGCCGGCCGAAGAGACTTTCCCCCGAAACAGCCCAGCGCAGCCCGCGGTATTTGCATGCGCCAAGGCCAGGACAATTTGCGCAGTAGCCCTCTTGCTCCATCGCAGCTAGAAAATCAACTGTTGAGCCGTATAAATCTGACTGTTTTAAAAATGGGTCATTGAGAAGGCGGCGAACGTAATCAAGGGCTCTTTCTCGCGACTGCTCTAAGGCGTGGGGCTGGTACGCTGACAAAAGAACATCGATACTCCTTGCCGCTTCCGTCATGGCTCAGGCTCACCTCCATATTTTTCAATAAGAGCTGCCTGTTGCTGTTTTTCCCACTCTTTGAGATCCGCTGCCCGTTGCTCTTCGTAGGGATCTTTGACTTGTGTTTTTCGTGCCTTTGATTTGCTTTTCCCCGAAGTCTGGTATTTCAAACTCTCGTAGATATATTCAAGAGTGAGAGTGCTCAGCAGCCTTTTCTTTTTCTCGTACCTGGCAACAGCCTTCCCAATCTCTTGGTTCACCCGCGCGGGGACATGGATTTTTTCGAGGGTTTTGACTGCGAAAAGCTCTCCTGAAGTGATTCCCTTTCTGCCCGTTTTGAGCAAGAAATATTCCACGGACGGGCGCATCACCTGTGGAACATCGTCAATATCAACGAATTCTGTATTTTCCTGCTCTGCTATTTCGTTGTTTTCCTGTGACGGAAGATCCTCGTCAGAGGGCTTTTCTTCCTTCTCTGAAAGAGAAGTATATAGTTCATATGGTTCTAGTTCCGGTACTACGTTTGGTGCACCCCCCTGGTGCACCTCCTGCACCCCTGCATGTGGTGCACCCCTTCTATGACCGATAATGACATATTCCGAAGACAACTGCTGCTTCTCTTTATATCGAGCGTTACGTTCTAAATACCCTTTCGCCTCAAGAGTTTTCAGGCTCTCTTGTACTGCACGAATCGAGCACCCCGCATTTTCTGCTATAGTGGCCACTTTCGGAAAGCACTTCCTGCCATTTACAGAGGCAAAGGTGCAAAGAACCGCGTAAACTGTCTTGTCAACAGGGGAAAGGTTTTTATCTTGAATAACGCAAATATCTACACAAGCCCACCAAAAATCACGGCCATCATTCAGCAGTGTTTGATCTGCCACTTTCTTCACCTCTTCTTTTGCATGTTTCCTTACTCGCCCCTCACCCCTGTACTGCCAAAACCGCCCTCTCCACGCTCGGTTTCATCCAGTGCATCTACAACTACAAAGCCGGGCAGTTTCACTTTGAGAATAACAAGCTGAGCTAGCCGATCTCCACGCTGTATGGCAAAGGGTTTCATACCATCGTTCCGAAGAGGAAGCATTACTTCCCCACGATACTGGTGATCTATAACGCCTACTCCGTTACAGAGGCGTATTCCGTGCTTATAGGCCAAACCGCTCCTGGGAAAAATAAAACCTCCATATTGATACGGAATGGCGATCTTAAAGCCTGCCGGAATGTTGCAAGCTTCCCCGGGTTGAATAACAACATCTACAGCACTTTTAATGTCTGCACCAGCGTCGCCGGTATTTTTTCTTTTTGGTATAAAAAGTTCGTCCTCAACAACGATTCTAAGATTGTCCATAGTTAAACCTCCTCAGGCTTTACGCATCTCAAGAAAAGTTTGGCCAGTTTTGTCTTTATATTTCCCTACGGCAGCGAAAATTTCATATTCTACGCTAGGCATTCGTACAAATCCTTTGTTTCGCTGCCATGAAAGATAATGGGGATATTCAACTTCTTAGCATGTTCTATCTCAATTTTGCAGCCTTCGGAGTTTTCCCAGTCGCCGAATACCCAAATCTCATCTGCCAAAGACAGCATCTTGCGACACTGGCCTAAAACCCATTTTTGATCTCCAACGGCTGAAACAAAACTAAAGGCGTGGACTGGAGAAAGAATCAGAATATCTTTGTTTTCTACAATCGCAGAGAGGTTCTGGCATATGGTGTCTACAGTGATGTTGTTCTCAAAAACAGTTTCTATATCAGCGTTTTTACCTCGCAGTGGATGAGCTATATAAATTTTTTTCATGTGATCACCTTTACCCTAACCATTGTTGTTGTTTTATTTCCCCTATCTGGGGAAGCTTTGTTTTCTGCTCAAACACACCTTCTCTTACAAGGCACGTGAAAACACCTGCTATAAAAGCGAGTAATAGAACAAGCTTTTTTATGCCTGGCCTCATATCGTCACTTCCTTATGCTAAAATGAGGCCGGGAGTTGCTGCTCCCAGCCTTGAGCTTCGCGATGCCCGACCGAAAGGTCGGGTCTATTTATTTGCAAGTTTCTCATGCCGACACCTCGTTCAGAAATATATTTGCAAAGTATATTTGCCCCTTCCCGGTTACCTTTGGCGTTCTGGTAATTCTCACGCTCCCATCAGGATTATTAATGGTTCGCTCTTTGATCTCAAACAGCCCCAGCTCCATGGCCCGTTGGGTAGGCATGTTTCTGCTGCTTCCGGACTTTATGAGATAGCCTCTGCGTCTCAGCCAATCAAACAACCTGTTCTGCCCCATCTGAATGCCGTTTTGACGTAATAATTTAGCTAGATCTCCTACAAGAATTGACGTATGTGACGCCGAAACACTCTCAGCAAAGATCACTTTTGGAGCATCTTCCCTCACCTTCGAAGCAAGTCGCAACCGTTGCTCACGTTCTTTTTTAAGGTCAGTCGCCAACCGGATAATCGTGTCAGGGTTGCATAAAACTTCTTCTATTTTTTGTGGAGTTAGGTAGGCGCTATGCTTGCGTATGGCGGGAAGAACTTCTTCTGTAACCCAGTCTTGAAACCTTACGGCCGAAGGAAGCTTTGAACGTAATACCAGGGAATAAAGACCTGGCTCAGATATAACCGAGGTAAGTTGATTTCGTCCCATGGCGTCGGGAATTGCGACAGCATCTCTATGTTTAATTCTGACGTGATTGTTTACAGCGTCCCTTGCATTGCTGTATCCCAACACATCACATACGTCCCTGGCAACCCACCACGGATTCCCCGCCTCATCAATGCGCACCCGCACATCTTGATTCTCGAACTCAAAGATCTGTAGCCCCTTCATCCACTCACCTCCTTACGGAGTATTGCGCAAGCTTCTGATATGGCTGCTCTTGCCCTGGCGTTCTCTTCGGTTCGTTGTAAAATTACCCCCTTAAGTTTTTGGCCTCGATAATTTAACAATCTAACGACGGCTTCATTGACTTCTAGCTTCATGCCTGACACACCTTCACCGCCTTGGCTTCGAGGTAAATCAGGTGGAGGATCTCCTTCCTGATTCTCCGTTTGCTTTCAAGGTCATTGAATCTCTTGTGGTTCCTGGAAGCATGGTCAACGTGAGCTCGTTGAAGCTCTATGGCATCGCTTAAATCTGTCAAATTTCTTTCTTTCGAAAGCCACACCACCTCAACCATTGCTATGCCTCTTCCACGAAAGCTGAAAGTTTTTGAACGTCTCTGATTGATATATCTTGATATCTTGCGCTGAGCCTTTTCCGCTCATCAGCCCCGCAAATGGCGCTGAGAAGACTGGATGCCTCCCTTTTCGCGAACCAGATTCCCTTGAAATAATATGGACCGCTGACTACTCCAGACTTAGCGAGCAGTTCAAAAAACTTTCTTGTTGAATGTTTAAGAAACATTTTCTTCTGCCCTCCCAAATTTTGTTTTCCATCTGTAACGCACCATGCGCCCTCCGCCATACAAAACATCAACGCGATCTTGTTCTTTCATACGTTGCAAGGTGGAACGCGCAACCCCGTAATACGCACAAAAGTCTTTTGCAGTAAGCCAGGTTGGTTCTATTTTTTCAGTTGGAGGCTCCGGCTGTAGTTTTGAAACAGCCGCGCTGACAGCCTTCTGCACTTCGACCTGTACAAGCTTTTTTATGTGCTCATCTATGCCCACGCCACAACCCCCTCCCTTCTCTTATCGCACACCATCTTGGCGATCGTAGGGGCCTCATGGCGAACTCGCGCTACTCCCCTTCCGCTCGGTATGCCGTCTCTCTATTGCAGGCCTGAAACGGTTCGGCCTCCGAATTGTCAAGGTGCCTACCTATATCAGTGTGCTGATGTCGCTCAAAAAACAAAAAGTGTTAAATATTTTCTGCCCGCTTTACTTTTATTCTTGAAAGAATCTCAATGTACTTCCCGAGAGCGCATATAGCGTTTATAAACTGAATACCTTTCTCTGAGTTTGCTTCTCCATTTGCTAAAAGGTCTTGAAATATTACTGTTACCTCTTCCGGGGTGTCACAGGTTTTATAAAGTATCTGAACTGCTTGGATTGCCTCCGCAAGATCATTTATTCGATGGAAGCTGAAGCCGCTGAGCTCTCTTTCCTGCGGAGGGGTGTAGGGTTTCCGTATAAAATGGAGTAAAGATATCCGGTCTCAAAACCAAGTGTTTGTTCAAGTGCAGCTATATTTTTAGCATCTGTAGGAGGATACTTTTCTTTTTCCCAATCACACACGGTAGTTCGTGTACACCCTACTTTTCTACTCAAACCCTCTTGAGTTAGCCCCATACGCAACCTAGATGTCTTTATTATTTCACCAAATCCCATATCCTCACCTCCTTTTGTTCTAGTCTGCTTGAATATTATATTAATTATCGTGAAAAGTCAAGTGTAGGCAACTAATATATTCAATATAACTTGTCTTGACTTAATTTAATTTTATAAGTAGCCTGTACTTGACATAAAGGAGGTGATCGGATGATCTCAGGAGAAGAAATACGCCGTCTACGTAAGGCAAAAGGATGGACACAACAGCAACTAGCAGATAACGTCGGAGTTGCGAAGACAACAATTGTAGATTGGGAGAAAGATCGCTATTTCCCTACTGGAGAAAATGTACATAAACTTTCCAGAAGCCTTGAGGTTTCCATAGCCTACCTTATGGGTGAAACAGATAATCCAATCCAAATAGGAAAAGACAACATTTTTAAAGACTACGACCTAATCCCTGTTGCTTTGATCTCTCCTGAGCAAACAGCTTGTTGTGGAGCTGGCATGATCGACATGGATACTACTTGCGAACCTGAAAAAATACTTGTTTTATCTAGGCGGGAAATAGGCGAATACGATCCTAATCGTCCCCCCTACGCAATTCACACGGATGGTGTTTCCATGGAAGGATTTGGAATTCCTAGCGGTTCAGTCGTTTTTATTAATCCACGGGAACATCTTGAGTCTTTTGATGTTTGCCTGATTTGTTACTATGGCCGATTAGCTATCAAGAAAGTTATTTTCAAACCCAATGGGAACTTTGAAATATTCTCTGATTCAGAAGACGACAATCGGGAAATTTCTAAAGAGGAGTTTGATAGCGGACTCTTTGAAATTAGAGGGAAGGTTATCGCAATTCATAGTACGCCGGGACATGGAAGGTTTTAAAACAGCAGCTCCAAGGAGAGGAATTTAAAGCATCATGACTTAATATTTTTATAAAAAACAAGGAGGATATTATGTCGGTTAATAGCGAGTATCTTGAAAACGAACTACGTAAGATAGGAGCTTGGGATGCTTTTAAAAATAAAAAGGAAATTAAAGCACTAGAAGAAATCCTTTCAGAAAATGAACCCCTTTGGGCAATATCAAAAGCAGCTTATGAAAATAATTTAGGTACTTTGGTCGTCTCACCACGTAGAATAATTTTCCTTCGCAAAACTATAACTTCCAAAATTATTACAAATGAGATTTTGATAGAAAAAATAGACTCTGTAGGCCCCGTGAAGGGGATGCTCACGGGCTCTATAGATATTTATATAAGCGGTAAGAAACAAAAAATAACTAACATAATAACGAATGCCACTAATATTAAAGACGCTATTGAGCATGCCATGAGGAAAGAAGAATACACTCCCCCACAACCTAAATCCGATATAGAAGTATCCATAAATACAGAACAGCCAAATATACCCCGACCTTCGCAAAACCAAAAGGAATCCCCCCAAAAATCGAAAAAGAAATGGTTAGTTGTTGCCATCATTGTTTTGTTTGCATTCACCGCTTTAGTTTCACTAATCCCTGATGCACCTAAAGAAAATTACGAGTTGCTGGCAATTAGTAATGCCGATATGCCTACTTACTCAAGACGTGCAGTAAAAATTACCGTTCCGCTTGGGCTTACGAAAGAGCAGCTAACGGAAGTTATGACGGATGTTGCCAAGAAGGTAAAGAAGGATGAAAAAGTTGATAGAGTGTGGGTGCACGCATATCATGACAAAACTGAAGATTATAGCGTTGTAACCGCCGCAACTATTGACATTGACGATAAAGGAAATGGAAGCGGTGAAGTTGAGTTTGCTCCTTTTTATTTTTCTGATCCGGAAAAGTACACCGTTAATAAGTTGCCGGAGAACAAGCGAAAAGAATATTATTCCAACAAAGTTCTGATAGAACGTATGTTTCTAGAGGACACACCCGGCAAGGAAGATAAAGCCATTGAAAGCCTACGAAAAGAATATGGTATTTCAGAAAAAGAAGAGGCGGATATACTCTTTGAGGCAAACATCATGGGCTGGAGAGGCCCCAATGAGGAGAAATACGCCAAGGACGGCTATTATATCCCCAAGGAAGAGGTCGGCAAGGAATGGTATCAGTGCGGCACACTTCACTCTTCATCTTCCGATGAATGGCTGGAAGCTTCTCACCAGAACAGGATAGCAACTTGCGCCGACTATCTTTTAAAGCTTTACGAAGACGACACGTTGAATATTAGCCTTCCTCCCAAGAAGAATATGCCATCTTTGCTCCATGAGGTAAAAAAATACGCTGAAGAAATGGCGGTGGCCATAGATGAAGTGTTCCGTTCCAGCGAAGAAAAACTCAGTGTTTCGGAAACGGCGGCATTGCTGATGGTTCAAGCCGGGTGGCTAGATTAAGGAGCAATTTCTGTAGATGCCGATAAACATCCTTTTGCCGTCTTTGTAGAGGGGGACTCTATGGAAGGCGCAGGAATTCCCGACAGAAGTACAGTCGTCGTGAATCCTGCAGAAGAAGTTTATGACGGTGATACGGCATTAGTGTGTTTTGGCCGCCAAAACGAATGGGCAATAAAGTGGGTGTATTTTAATAAGGCTGACGGTTCTGTTGAAATCCGTTCAGCAGCCCCTCAGTATAAGCCTATGGTTTTTACAAAAGAAGATATAGAGCTCGGGCTCTTTTGCATAGTAGGGAAGGTGACACGTTTAACAGCAGAACCAAGAAAGGGGATCTAATAGATTTTTAGCGAAAGGAGTTTTTATTAATGTCTAAAAAGAAAAAATGGTTATTCATTTTTCTAGGCTTAGTATTCCTTGCTATTTTCACTACTGCAATGTTGCCAGAAGAAAAGAACCAAGAAAGATCTAAACAAGAGCAAACTGTACCACTAGAAGTTGCTTCAGAGCTACCTAAAGCTCCTACACCTACCAGGGAACCTATAATAACTATCGACCCAGACCTTTTTAACTCTATGCTTACAGAAAGAGCACATAAGTTGCCATACTTCCCTAAAGGAACAATCGAAATCGAAGAAATAAAAAATGATGTTATTCGCATGTGGTTTTATTTTGACGAAATGCCAACATCTACCAATGTTATTGAGATAACGGGGAAAAGAATAGTAAAAACGGCAATAGATATTTTAATGGAAAATGAAATCGATCCTTGTGATCCATCTGTTTTTATACGAACAGTAGTAGCTAAAAAAGAAAAAGGCGTAACAGGCAAAAACCTTGTTCGTATCTTTGGGAAAGCACATTACGATAGACTTACTGATTCTATTAAATGGGAGATAAGGAAATAATTTAGAAACTTACAACACAAAAATATTACAAAGGGGCCTGATCATAATTCGAATTCGAATTCGTATTCGTTCTATCGTGACCAGTGTTCTTGCAGTAGTTTTTTTAAGTATCGCCAGTCAAGCAATGGCACTTTCAATAGGGACCTTCAATATCGAGTATTTCAACGTTTCGGGTAAAAATGCCTACTCGCCCTCCCACTGCTCCTCTCTCGCCAAAACCATAACTACATCTCAAGCGAATGTCTTAGCCCTTCAAGAGATTGAAGGGGATGCTACTATGCGGTTTTTTGTAACCAAATTTCTGCCTGGATGGAAATATGCAGGAAACGACACCGGAGGAAGACAAAACCTCTATTTTCTTTGGGACACCGCAACCATAAAGCTATTAGATGGGCCATCAGCCTATGGAGCAAATGCCTCTTTCCGTTTCGAAGGGAAAAGCTACAGGTTAAATGACCGGCCCCACCTTGTGGGCACATTTTTAGATAAAGAGGGAAACCGTCGGTTCACCCTGGTAAACGTTCATCTCAAAAGCCAGAGCATCAGGGGCAAAGATGATAAAGAGCGGGCAGAACGATACAACAAAGCGAAGCGTCAAGCCCAGATAGCTGGAATCAACAAACTTGTTACAACTCTAAAAGGCCCCGTATTCATCCTTGGAGACTACAATACCAACACCCCTTCCGGAACATCTTTCCCCTTATCAGGCCTTGGCGAAGGTCATTACAGCTACGACAATATGAATAGCAACCTTGATTACATCGGATTCACTAATGTGGGAAAAACTGCATCGTGGACCTTATATAAAGTAGAAACTGCTATTGCTTCACGCTCGACAAAAAGCACCCAGCACCCTGACCACGATATAGTCGTGCTTTCCCTTGATGGGCAAATGCCTTCTGTAGCTGTAGGGGGAATTATCGCACCCCAAGTGGTAAAACGACAGAAAGTACTCGCCTCAGACTCTGCTGGAAGCTACTCTATCGCTGAAGCCTCTCCTCTGTCAGGCAACACTATCGTTTACATCACGAAAACAGGCAAAAAATACCATACATCAGGATGTTCAAGTCTTAGAAAGAGTAAAATTCCGATTACCTTGGCTGAGGCGAAAGCGAAAGGCTATACACCATGTTCAAGGTGCCGCCCGCCAAGGTAATGAGTAAACGCATATATTATGAAAACATGTTATTAGGACAATATATATAATTTATTAAAAAATAAGTCTGTTTAAATTTCTAGAGCAGTTGAATCAACATACGAGCAGGAGTGATATCTATGGTTAAACAAATAGATATAAGAAAATATCGAAAAATGGAAGATCTGTCTCTTGTTTTCTCTCAAGGTATCAATATTCTTTCAGGAACAAATGGCACTTGCAAAACATCCTTACTGCATATAGTTAGCAACTCTTTCCAAGAGGTAAACAAGGGATGCCCCTGGGTTACTGATGCTTCTTGTCTAACAGCGATAAAAAAAGTTAACAAATTAATTAATCCTAAAATAGAAACATTAACTAAAGGTGATAAAACGTATAATGATCCTGCCAACCAAGTAAAAGGAACTTTATTTACTGTAGAATATTACGATCATCCCTCTTTAGAATTTAGAAAACACAACTCTAAAGCAAATAACAGGTATGCAATAAAACCCTACTATGGGAAAAATCGAGGTGATACTCTTCCCTTTTGCCCTGTCATCTACTTAGGGTTAGGACGCTTATTCCCATTCGGGGAGTTCCAGAATGATGAAGCAATTAGAGGAGTTAAAGGAGAACTTCCTTCTACTTATCAAGATGAAATAAAGACTTTTTATGAAGATTTTACTGGAATTTCTATAGAATCATCCTCCCCTCAACAAATGGGCGATTTCAAAACAAGAGCGGATTTTATAAGCGACGTAGAAGGAATTGATTCTAATACTATTTCGGCAGGAGAAGACAATCTTTTTATATTGCTTACTGCCATTATTTCACTGAAATATTATTATGAAGCTACAGCTCTTTCACATGAGGTAACCAGTATACTTTTAGTAGATGAGATCGACGCAACATTACACCCCTCTATTTTATATAAACTTTTAAAGCTCTTCGAAGACTACTCAAATAGATACAAGATACAAATTATATGTACTTCTCATAGTCTGTCCTTAATTGAGTTCGCCCTAGCAAGAAAATATAATGTTATTTATTTATTAGATAATATTGAAAGCGTTTTTAATATGGAAACGCCTGATATATACAAAATAAAGATGTACCTTCACAACATCTCTGAAAATGAAATATACTTAGGGAAGAAAATCCCTGTATTTACAGAAGACGAAGAAGCTAAAACATTCCTAAAGATTCTTTTTGAGTATTTAGCAGAAAACGAAGAAACTCAATCATTTGAAGCAATTAGAAATTACTTTCATTTAGTGGAAGCTTGCTTAGGAGCAAAGGATTTAAAGAACATATTTAATGATAACTATTTGCTTAAATCTACATTGCAATCGATCTGCATATTAGACGGAGATCAAAACGGTTCTGCTGGAATGAATCAAAATATAATCTGCTTGCCAGGGGAAAAATCACCTGAAAAAATGGCAATGACATATGCCATTCAACTCTATGAAAATAACGATTCCTTTTTTGCAGATAATGGAACCCCTGTAAACTTAGGCTACACTAGACTTTATTTTAGAGAGAACATTCTCCATGATATTGGCAATATTCAAACTACGATAAATGAACATAGAGCTGGAGGCAAAAGCATACATGGGGTAGAAAGAGCGTTAAACAAAAAAGTATTTTCGAGACATGAAACCTTTTTTAATTTAATTTTTAGACACTGGCTACATGATGATAATAACAGAGCCCAAATACTAACATTTTATGATAATTTAATCTCTATGTATAAGAAAACCGCACCTTTTCACGGATTAAATCCAAACAAAATAGAAAGAATTAATGCATTATCAAGAACAAGGTAGACACAAAACGACCAAACGTCCACGCTCTTTTCAAAGGAAATAAGTACTGGCCAAAATTTTACATTTCATATATGATGTTCGTGATTAATTTTTTAGGAAGGTGGTTACTTGGCCTTTTACACACCCCTTCGCTATCCTGGAGGGAAACGCAAACTTATTAAGTTCATGAAAAATCTTTTAGAGGTTAACAATCTCAAAGGATGCCACTATATCGAACCCTATGCCGGGGGTGCCGGACTTGCTCTCCAATTACTTTTTGAAGAGCACGCTTCTTGTATTCATATAAATGACCTAAACGCTTCAATATACAGTTTCTGGCATGCTGTCTTGAATAATACAGATAACTTTTGCCGCTTAGTACAAGACACTCCTATTACCATTGGAGAGTGGCATAGACAAAAGGCTATTCAATCTCATGCAGAAGATCTTTCTGGTTCTCTAGAGCTTGCTTTCTCAACGTTCTTTCTTAATCGAACAAACCGTTCAGGTATCATTAAGGGCGGTGTTATTGGAGGGAAAAATCAATCTGGGGAATGGAAGTTAAATGCACGCTTCCAAAAAAAGAATCTCATTAATCGCATCCAAAGAATTGCAAATCGAAGAGATCAAATAACCCTTTCCCGCATGGATGCGGTAGAGCTCCTTAAAACATTTAAACATAAGAAGGATTCTGAACCTTATTTTTTCTATTTAGACCCCCCATATTATGAAAAAGGTGCCGGACTTTACGACAATTTTTATCAGCCAGAAGATCATGCTATGTTGTCTAATTACATTCATAAACTAAAATACCCGTGGATTATATCTTATGACAACGTTCCTGAAGTTCGTAAGCTTTATAGCAACTATCGGGCAATTACATATTCCCTTAACTATACAGCGCAGATAAAAGAAGTTGGCCATGAATTTATGGCTTTTTCTAATGGGCTTACTCTACCTAATGACATTCGTCAAAAAGAATCTTCCTTTGGCTGCATGAGAAATGTTATAGCTGCAAACCATTGCAACTAGTTTTTATTTCAATTCCTCCACTACTTTTTTAGAATTTCAATTCGTTACTAAACTAAATGTAGCCATTTATTAATGATCTCTAGTTTAAATCTATTTTTTGTGAGATGGGCAAACTTCATGATTCGAATCCCACCAAAGAACTTGAAAAACATATCTATCTCTTACTCCTATTAAACGCGACTTCCCACCAATATGTAGAGAACAAATACCATCTATGTCATCTCGTTCGAGTTCTTCTAACCTTTTTACTGCTCTATTGCTAAGTGCATCTATTGAAATACTGTGGTCCCGATCATCCAATATTTCTGCCCATGTTTTTCTGTCCCATTCCTTCATGACTGACAATATTTTCGCCCATGTCTCAGGACGTAGACCGCAGAATTTGAAAGGTCCATCAAGATCCATTGTAGAAAACTGCCAGCATATTCTTTCAGAGGAGTAACTATAAGCTTTTGAGCGAACTTCTTTGGGGTAACGCGATACACTTTGAGTTTTAATCTTTTTTTCTTTTGCCATGATTTTATGTTACAGGCTACTATAATACTCTGCCATTGACTCTTTTGAGATAATTCTAGAGCCACGCTCTCTTTCTTCGAGCCCAAACCTTGCGTCCTTCCAGGGTCCTTCTTGGTGGGTCATATCGCTAAGTTCCTGAGCATTTTTCTTGTTATAAAAGTCACAGACGATATTAATAGTATCTTTTTCATTGTCTGTAAGATTGCCAGAACAACCAGACATCATGTCAACGTGAACCTTAAATATTCCTCTATGTTTTTCATATAATTCCCGCACAACAGGACCATTGGCCCAAGCTTCAATCTCTTCGTCAAAAAGAGGGTCATCGTCCCAAACAAGACTCCATGCTTGAGAATAATACACGAGCTTCTGCAGCTTCATAGCAGAAACCGCCCCGTATTTTTCTAAAATATACTTTGCAACATCAAAAACTGAAGCCATTAGGAATCCCCCCTTCCCTCTGTAAGAAAGACAAAATAAGCCCAAATAATACTCAAAATACAACTCAACTGATATAAACTCGCAAGATGTTTATGTGTATAGTTACATATTATCCCTATATTAAAGAAGAAGTCAAACCCTATTAGACCGCATTAGTCCCCAATGTACCCCCTTGGGCTCTCACTCAACTTAACTCTTCCAACCAGTCCCCCCACCACTGCATCATCTCGCGACGCTGATCCAAATACTCGGCGTGGTTGTACGCTGCCCGCACCGCATTCCGTTCTATATGGGCTAACTGGCGCTCAATTACATCAGATGGCCAGCCATTTTCATTTAAAATCGTACTGGCCATTCCCCTGAATCCATGCGGCGTTATATCTTCGTTTTCAAACCCCATTGTTCTGAGGGCAATTCTTACCGTATTTTCACTCATGCAACGCCCATCGTTGCGAGCGGAAGGGAATAACCACTTCTGGTGGCCTGTAAATTGCTTGAGGCTTTCTATAGTTTCAATGCACTGACTGCAAAGAGGAACAATGTGCGGACGTTTCATTTTCATCTTTTCCCCAGGGATTCTCCATTCGCTTTTATCCCAGTCTATTTCTGACCATTCCGCTGATCTTACCTCACCAGGGCGACAAAAGGTGTAAATTGAAAAGAAGAGCGCATGACGCACCACAATGCCACTGTACGCTTTCATACCTTGAATTAGGGCTCTTATACCTTCTTTGTCAGTTATCGTTGCATGGTGGCGTACTGGGGCCTGTTTTAGCGCACCAGTAAGAGCTGAGGTGAGATCATTTTCGGCTCGACCTGTTGCAATAGCGTAACGAAAGACCTGCCCAATTATTTGACGTACTCTGTGGGCCGTCTCAATTATTCCTGTTTCTTCGATGGATCGGCAAACGGAAAGTATTTTTGCAGAGGAAATATCCGATATGGAGAGATTACCCAAGGAAGGCCGTATAAATTTATTCAATCGCAACCGTATAACGCGGGCATACCCGGGAGCAAGCCGCCCATCAACCCTGTTTTCGAGCCATTCATCTATTACAGTGTTGAAAGAATCTTCTGAAGAGGGGGTAAAGGAGGTTCGTAACTCAATATTTCTTAGACGGGCCTCACGTGCTGAAGTATCAGGGAAACTGCCAAGAGATCTTCTTCTCTCTTTTCCATTCTCCCAAATGCGAGAAATCCAATATTTTTTCCCGCTTGGGCGGATTTCAAGAATCAGCCCATTGCCATCAGAGATAGTATAAATCTTCTCTCTCGGCTTTGCCTGCCTGCATTGAAGCTCTGTTAATGCCATTTTGGTCACCTCACCGTATAACAAAACTACGTTTTATACGGTTCATTATACGGTATTGATAAGAATAGATATAGGTTTATCGTATTATGAGAAGGTGCCAGAAACAAGAAGAACCCCGTATTTTACGGGGTTCTTCTTCTCTATGAATACTTGATACTAATAGTCTTGGTGGGCCTACCTGGACTCGAACCAGGAACCTTCCGGTTATGAGCCGGTGGCTCTAGCCACTTGAGCTATAGGCCCTAAAAGAACGCTGACCATTATACGCCCCTTCCCCCTCTAATTGCAACCCCTGCTTCGTCAAAATTACCCTTTAGCAATTAAAAAGGGGGATTCCAGCCAAAGAGAATCTATTCCTCTACTGTTATGCAGGCTACTGGACAGCTATCTGCTGCATCCTTAGCACATTCTGCACCTTCCGGCTTCATTACCTTTGCAACCCCGGCATCTTCATCTAAAGAAAACACCTCGGGGCAAATCTGAGCGCACACACCGCAACCGATGCACTCATTTTGATCGAGACTTACACGCATGAAGACCGGTCACCTCCTCCTGAAGCAGGATTTTATATCAGGTCGATGCATGAGTCAAACTTTGTCCTCAAACTTATTTTCAAAAAGCCACTTCCGGAGTAGACTTACCCATACTTTTCAGGCTGAATAAAGCTGTATAGTCAGACACAGCCTTTATCTCTGGTTCCGCAGAAGCAAGGAAAACTCCTATGCCGCATACTTCTGCGCCAAATTCTTTGGCAACAAGCAGCATCCCCGCCGCTGTGCTTCCGCCCCTCATAAAATCGTCAACTATCAAGACTCTGCTGCCACGTTCCAGTTGCTTTGTTCCCATATACATTGCTCTCACTTCCCCTGTTTTTGTCGGGAAATGAACGGCTACGGCAGAACCATCACTGGGACGGTTGCGGAACCGGCAAACTGCAAGGGGAACGCCGAGAGCATGGGCAGTAAAGAGCCCCAGAGGAATTCCCTTAACTTCAGTTGTCATAACGATATCAGGTTTCGTTGCCTGGAAATACGTCGCCATAATAAGCCCAAGACGTGACGCATAATAGGGATTAAACAGAATATCGCTGTAATAAATAAGCCCGCCGGGTAAAATTCGATCCTCTTGGGAAAGCAGGTCTTTGATCTCCAAAAAAAGCTGGCCTTTTACATTTTCAGACATAGAGGGGATAAATGAAGCTCCGCCTGTACGGCCTCTGTCTACCTGTATGCCCCCAAGACCTTCCTGGGTCAGCGCCGAATCAATCAGTACCACGTCATCACTTATAACAGTTTTTGAAACGCCAAAATCGTTCGAAAGAGCTGTGAGTGAAATTTGCCGAGACGGCGTTGTCAAAAAACGGCATACAGTCCTGATGAGACGTTCCGTTCTCTGTCCTTTCAACGATCATCACTCCAAAATAAGATTTGTTGGATCCATTCCATCTTTTCAAATTGTGAGAGCTTAACCGGTTTACCATTTGCCGGGAACAAGGCGAAAACACTGCTTCCGCTGCCAGACAACCCATAGCCCAATGCATTGGAACTCTCACATTCATTAAAAAAAGCTTCATATTCAGGATGTTGTTCCGCCAGCCAAGGATAAAAATCATTGGGTAGAAACCCTACATTTTCTCCCCTCAGAAGACTTTGGTAGATTTTTTCCACCTCTGCCAGGCCAGTCCACTCATTACAGGGGAAACTGCCCCCCTTATCCACTCCGTAAAAGGCATCTACACCTGCGTAGGCAAGGGACGTAGACACCCCCCACCCAGGGATGGCGACAACTATCTGCATGGGCGGCAACGGCCCTCTGCAAGCTGATTTTTCTCCTTTTCCCACAACAAGGGAAAGGAAAGATCTGCTGTAAAGGAAGGAAACATCTGAACCGATCTTTTCAAGAATATCGGAAGTCACTTCGCTTCCTTCGAAAAGCCGAGCCCATCGCAAGAAAGAAGCCGCATTGCCGCTTCCAGCCCCCAACCCTGTTCCAGGCGGGATCTGCTTAGCGAGGGCAACATGTAAACCAGGAAGACTCCATCCTTTACTTTCAAGACACTCTATTGTCTTTTCTACAATATTTTTCCCATCTATGACGATATGGCCAGTTGTGGCAATTTCCCTGACATTATTATCTTTATATGTAGAAATTGTCAATGACTCCATCGCCGGTAAACGTAAAAACAGGGAGACCAGGTTATGATAGCCATCTCCCCTTTTTTCTGTAATTCTCAAGGTGAGGTTTAATTTCCCATCAGAAGAAAGGGTATATTGCATATTATCGACCTCCATATCCCACAGCAGGCAAAAAAATACCCCGGCGTGTTGAACGCCAGGGTTTTGTTGCATTACAAGGTTTATTATGTATTGTTACCGGACATAGGCTCTAATTCTACTTCTTTTGTTAGTAGTTCCGCATAACTGAACGAAACCTTACTGTCTTGAGACTCCACATAGAGGGTAAATAGATTCGGATAAACCTCAAGAACAACTCCCTGTTTCTCTTCAATTTTGCGACGTCCTTTGGATGTCCGGTACTTCACGCGCATTCCCTTGTACAATGCTACTTGCTCACGAATTGAGGCAAGATTTCCAGCCATCCAGGGTCACCTCTATTATAAATAAGTTTCACGAATTATAACACAAAAATGCAAAAAACACAAACAATATGGCTGGAGTCTTGCAATTTTGTTACCTTATTTTTGACTTTTTTGTTCCAGTTTATGAAGAAGCAAGACTCGTTTCTCCCCCACTCGACGAGTATACCCCCTGGCATCCAAATACTCGAGAAGGGGAAGAACGAATTTTCTGCTGCTTCCAGTTATATCACGAACTGCAGCGATAGTGATGTCATCTTTGATCTCTTTAACAATTGTAATAAACTTCTCCTCTACATCTTTCGCCAAAACAAACTTTCCGCCAATAACGAAGGCCTCCCCCCGTTCCCGTAAATCCTTCAAGAAAAGAGAGAATTCCTTTTCTCCCATGGAAAGACCATGCTGCAGCTCATCTATAAGGGGCAGCTGAAATTCAAGGTTCCCGCAAAAAATCTTGAACTCGTCAAGCTTTTTAAAGAAAGCGCTGTCGTCCTGAGGAACAAAATCAGGCAAGCGCATCATGTTGCTATCAATAACAAAAATATTTTTCTGCGCCATGAAGTCGATCAACAAACGAGCCGTTTTTCTCTCTATACTTTTAAGGGGGCCAGTAAGTATATCGTCGATCATTGCGCCAGCCTGGTGAGGGCGTTCTTCGTGAAATGCTTTCAAGAAGGCAGCAATATCATGCTGGTAGTGGGCGAAGGTATCCTGAGACATATAGCAATCCACCCCCGAGGCCAGCAGAACTATCTTGTTATCCTTTTGCAGCTGACGAGCCATTTCGTCCACATCAGCGGGAAGTTCCTGCAAATCCACAAGGATATTTTCTCTGGAAATGCTTCCATGGAAACGCACCAGAATTTCCATTCTTTCTTTTGGCCCCTTTGCGTCACGCAACTCTTCAAGACACTGTTTATAAGCACCTTTAGCCCCTTTCCCCTTGGGTTTTTTACCGTAAGCAAAGAGGATTCTTCCGCCGCCGATGGTTACCAGCGGACTGTAGAAACGAATGACAAATCGCTGATCTATGGTGGCCACAACGCCTTCTTCCATAACCAATTGAGCAACAGCTGATTCCCCAGGTAAAAGAGACGTTTTATCAAAAAGTGAAACCCGGGCAATCACATCAGCCGTCCCAACATGAAGGCGTACCCGCTGCCAATGCTTTAAGGGTTCCGAAAAGGAGGTGAGAAGAGAAAGTTCAACATCGAAACATCTGGTCTCTCTGTAAACATCACGGGCACAAACTACATCTCCACGAATCAGCTCATCTAAAGAAACGCCCGACAGACTCATGGCTACACGCTGGCCAGCCCAGGCAACATCCACAGTATGACTGTGCACCTGTACACTTCGAACCCGTACATCCTGATCTGCGGGAAGAATTGAAACTTCCATCCCGGGCCCTACTTGCCCCTTATAGGCCGTACCGGTAACGACCGTTCCAAAGCCTGAAATGGGAAAGGCCCTGTCTATGGGCATAAAAAAAGGTCCCCGCCTTGTACGAGGCTGAACCCTATCTATTAATTTAGCTAATTCCTCCATAAGAAGGGGAATATTTTTATTTGTCACTGATGAAACGGGGACTACCACCTTCCCCTCAAGAAAAGTACCTTGCACAAAATCAGTAACGTCGGCAATAGCAAGCTCCAAAAGCTCTTCATCAACCAGATCAGCCTTAGAAATGACAATGACTCCGTCATGCACTCCAAGAAGATTGAGAATGGCCAAATGCTCTCGTGTCTGGGGCATAACTCCCTCATCTGCAGCCACAACAAGCATAACGGCATCAATGCCTGACGCGCCGGCCACCATTTGACGAATAAACTTCTCATGTCCTGGCACATCTACTATGCTCACAACGCGGCCATCATGAAGCTTAAGAGGGGCAAAGCCCAATTCTATGGTTATGCCTCTCTTTTTCTCTTCGTTCAGCCTATCACAACTTACCCCCGTCAGCGCCTTTACCAGAGTAGTCTTTCCGTGATCGATATGGCCGGCTGTCCCTAGAACGAGAGATATTTCCTTCTCATTCACCTTTCTTCACCTCCAGCAGCCACGCCAGCCCCTGAAGAATCCGCTCATCATCTTTGTCCATCAGAGTCCTCACATGAAAGATCAGAGAGTCTTCACTGGCTCCCGCAACTATAGGCATCTCTGCCTGACGCAACAGGGTCTGAAGAGTGCCGGCACTTCCAATGTGTTGAATTTTCAATGCCACCCCATATCCTTTAAGCCTGGTTACCGGGAAGGCCCCCCCGCCAACAGCATCGTTTACTTCGACCACGGCTGGCTCCAGATGGGGAAAGGTTTTTTTGATCTTACGGCGTAGAGCCTGGGCTTTTTTCCTGAGATCTTCCACCTTTAATGTAAGCATGCTCAATGTGGGAATTTCATTCCATCGCCCCTGCAAATACATTCGAAGAACTTTTTCAAAGGCGGCCAGCGTCATCTTGTCTACACGCAACGCACGCAAAAGAGGATAGGTGCGAAGTCTGTCAATGAGGCTTTTTTTGCCCACAACCGCTCCTATTTGGGGACCTCCCAGCATCTTGTCTCCTGAAAAGGTGACGAGATCCACTCCCGCCATAATACAATCCTTTACAGTGGGTTCTCCGCAAAGTCCCCACGGAGAAAGGTCTATAAGAACCCCGCTTCCCAAATCCTCCATAAAGATTACGTTTTTTTCCTGGGCCAAATGGCTCAGTTCTTCCCGAGGCACAGAGGAAGTGAACCCCTCGATTCTGAAGTTTGAAGGGTGCACCTTCAGTACCATGGATGTTTCATCTGTAAATGCCTGCCCATAGTCTTTCAGATGGGTACGGTTTGTAGCGCCAACTTCTACTAACCTAGCCCCTGAAAAGGCCATAATATCCGGGATTCTGAAGGAACCACCTATCTCCACCAGTTCTCCCCGTGAAACAATAACTTCTTTTTCCCTTGCCAGAGCCGCCAGGCATAAAAGGACAGCTCCCGCATTATTATTCACAACAACAGCAGCTTCTGCGCCTGTAAACTGACAAAGGAGCCATTCTACATGGGCGTTACGCTGCCCTCTTTTGCCTTCTTTTAGATCAAACTCAAGGGTGTTATAGCGCGCCGCAACCTGACAAACTGCTTCCACGGCCTCAATAGGCAGGCAGGAGCGTCCCAGATTAGTGTGCACAACCACCCCAGTGGCGTTCACTATAGGCTGTAAACTGAGAGCAACTCGCCCTTTCAAAACAGCAATTGCTCTTTGATTAATTCCGTCTATGGATGTTTCTACTGCTTCGTCATGGAGAACGGCTTTTCGCGTTTCCGCCAAAATAGAAGAAAACACATTTTTAACCATTTCTCGCCCCAGCTGCTCCTCGTAAAAAAGAACCCATGGCTCACTCAGCAACTCGTCCATTGCGGGAAGATTTTTTAAAATTTTGTTCTTATTTGATTCCACCGCAGCTCCCTGCCTTCCTAATGGCATCGTCTATGCCTTTCATCTATAAACTAGAAAAAAACAAGAGAATGGGATACATTATAATTATTATTCCTAAAAACTGTATCGCTCTCTATATAGGCACTATTCTAACCGATAATGAAGATTAACCGCGCAAGGAGGCAAACATAAATTCATAAAGCTTCCCTTGCCGCAGCCCATATAACAAGAATGGAGGAAACAACAATGACAAAGAAAATTGATGCCCGAGGAAAAGCATGCCCCCAGCCGGTCATGATGACTAAGGAGGCCGTAGAAAAAGGAGAAAGGGACCTTGTTATTTATCTTGACAACCCTGTAGCCGCATCGAATGTACAGCGTTTTCTTTCAAAACAGGGATTTTCCATGTCCCTCCGGGATGAAGAAGGCCACATAATTATAGAAGCCAAGGCACAGGGGAACCTTTCTCCTGTTCCTACCCTAGTACAAGCCCAGGACAACAAAACAGCGATTTTGATCACCCGAATCATTCTGGGCGGAAAAGACGCAGAGCTTGGAGAAGTTCTCATCAAAGGCTTTTTAGGAACTCTTGCCCAGCTCGAAGTTCCACCTGCATCCATAGCCCTTATGAACGAAGGCGTTAAGCTTGCCAACAAAGGAACACCCACATGCGAGCACCTTCAAGAAATAGCAGCAAAGGGAACGACAGTGCTCGTGTGCGGCACATGTACCAATCATTTTGGAATAACGGATAACGTTGGCGTAGGCACTATTTCAAACATGTTTGAAATCACTGACACTCTGCTTAAAGCCGCAAAAGTAATATCCTTTTAGAGTTGCCTGATCATCCAGCATTGCTTTAGAGCCGTAACGGAAGAGAGCTGAACACCATGTTTAAAAGAAGGGACGCGGCCTCTTCCGTATTTTTTTCTGGAGTGAGAGCTTCAAATAAATCTTTGTACTTCTCGACCTCCGGAACATAAACGATCTCGAAATCTTCACCAGTCTCGTCTCTGCTCGTATGAGGGGCTGTTTCATCAAAAATAACCAGCCAGCCGGGAAAGGTTATGCCCATAACCGCCCAATCCATTTCGGGAACTTCTGTCAATGGGCCCAACACTGTGGATGATTTATGGACAAGCTCGTCGTTCTCCAGCCATACTCCTAGTTTTTCCGCTTCATTCCCCACCAATAGAACGAGGAGTCCACTTTGATCATCCGCCGCATAAACTCTCAACATGTTTTTTATGCAATACACATAGGATGATGACACCTCAGATACGTAATCGAGATAGTTCCTGAGATCTTTCTCCACTTCCAACTCATAGCCTTTGGGCGGCCTGGTTTTTTCTGCATAAAACCGGGGGATCTCAAATAAGAGATGTTGAAATAAGTCTTCGTTAGCGTTAGAAAATTTCAGCAACCAATACACTGTCCTCTTCCTTCCTTCCTAAACTTATTGTATTTTTGGAGCTAGATAATGAGCGACCATATAGCGTTGGCCACTCTCATACCCTTTCTGGAGAGAGCCAGAGACGTCCCGTTCATGAGAAGGCAATCTTCTGGCACATTTTGCAGATCACTGAGGATGCTATTAAAGAGTTTATCCCCAAACCGCTGTGTAAAAAGAGAGATATCAATACCCTGAGAAGTTCGCAAAGCTAGTACAGCAAATTCTCTACCCCTTTTTTCTAAGTCGAGGCACTCTTTCCCCTCTACTGCAGATTTATCTTGAGATATCCTGTCCACGTACTCAGCTAGGGTTCTTACATTCCAGAAACGGACCCCATCATTATAGCCCCACGCCGAAGGGCCGAGGGGCAATACGTTCTTTTGGAACCAGTACGCTTGATTGTGACGACACTCACAGCCAGGTTTGGCAAAGCTCGCAATCTCATATTGAGAAAAGCCTTTTTCTTCCAGATACCACTGAGACCATCGATAATGACCATATCCATTCTGCAGACCGGAAGGAGGCATTTTCCCCCAGACAGAGCCCTCTTCTATAGAAAGCTGGTAGATCGAAAGGTGCGATACTCCTGAATGGACCAGACCAGAAAGGGAGTGATGCCATTTTTTAAGAGACTGGCCTGCAAGTCCGAACATGAGGTCGCCGCTTACATTAAAACCATATTTCAAAAGCTGATCAACAGCCCATAGAGCCCGTGTTGCGGTATGATGCCTTTTTAGCCATAGAAGTTCATCGTCCCATAGACTTTGTATCCCTAGACTAACCCTTGTTACACCCCAATCCTTCCACAAAGCCATATGCTCCACTGAGAGAGATTCAGGATTGGCCTCGATTGAAATTTCTGTATCCAAACAACGTTCAAGGTGGGTCACAAGGGATTCTATAAGTCTCTGCCACTGCAATACCGAAAGGCACGTGGGAGTGCCCCCCCCTACATATAAAGTATGGATAAGGGGCTTTTCGCCATATTGGCGATCCCACCACCGCAACTCCTTCTCTATAGATCGAACATAAGCATCTTTTTCATCGTCTGTCCCTCTCTGGCTATAAAAAGCACAATAGGGACATTTTACAGAACAAAAAGGAACATGAAGATAAACAGAAAGGGGGTCTATTGTTCATCCTCCTCATCAACCTTGAGAAAAGCAAGGAACGCTTCCTGAGGAATTGAAACCTTCCCCAACTGCTTCATTCGTTTTTTTCCTTCCTTCTGTTTTTCAAGCAGTTTTCTCTTTCGAGAAATATCTCCGCCATAACATTTAGCCAAAACATCTTTACGAAGGGCTTTAACATTCTGCCGAACGATAACTCTTCGTCCTACAGACGCCTGGATCGGCACCTCAAAAAGCTGTCGTGGAATAAGCTCTTTCAGTTTTCTTACCACTGCCTGTCCCCGATGAAATGCCGCATCTTTGTGACAAATAAATGAAAAGGCATCGGCTGCTTCTCCGCTGATAAGCACGTCTACGCGCACCAGGTCTGCCGCACTATACCCGCGATAGTCGTAATCGAGTGATGCAAAACCCCGAGTTTGTGATTTTAGTTTATCATGAAAATCAAGTATAAATTCGGCTAAGGGCAAATCATAGACTAAACGAACCCTCTCCGGGGAAAGATAATCCATGGATACGTAGTTTCCACGCTTATCCTGGCAAAGCTGCATAGCTTTCCCTACAAACTCTGAGGGCAAAAAGGTTGTAAGGCGAATAATGGGCTCGCGCACCTCTTCAATTTCTGATATGTCGGGAAAATCCGAAGGTCGGTGGGCCTCTATAATATCTCCCTCTTTTGTAGTTATTTCATATAGAACGTTAGGAGCGGTAGCCACAAGATCTACGCCAAATTCTCTGTGCAGACGCTCTTTCGCCACGTCCATGTGCAATAGTCCCAGAAAGCCGCATCTGAAGCCAAATCCAAGGGCCTCGGAAGATTCTGGCTCGAAGGTAATGGATGAGTCGTTTAGGGTCAGTTTTTCAAGGGCATCACGAAGCTGAGGATAATCATCTCTCTCCACAGGGTAAAATCCGCAGAAAACAACTGGCTTTACCTTCTTGTACCCTGGCAATTGTTTGACCGCTGGTTTCTCATAATCAGTAATAGTATCTCCCACATGGGCCTCAGCTACTGTTTTGATATTGGCTATGACATACCCCACTTCCCCGGCTGAAAGGGTTTCCACAGGTTCGAAAAGAGGTCTGAAAACTCCCACTTCCTCTATTTGATAAGACGAGCCCGTCACCATGAAACGAACATTCTGACCAGCCGTAATGGTGCCATTTACAACCCTGACATAACAGATAACACCACGATAATTGTTATAAACGGAGTCGAAGATCAACGCCTGAAGGGGGGCTTCCGTATCTCCTTCTGGTGCCGGAACCTGGGCTACAATCCGTTCAAGAATATCCTGTATGCCTATTCCTTCCTTGGCGCTTGCTAAAATAGCGCCATCAGCGTCTATACCGACAACTTCCTCTATTTCTTTTTGAACCGATTCCGGGTGGGCTGATGGAAGGTCAATTTTGTTGATGACCGGTATTATTTCAAGCCCCTGGTCTACCGCCATATAGGCATTGGCCACCGTCTGGGCTTCCACGCCCTGGGATGCATCAACCACAAGCAGAGCCCCTTCACAGGACGCAATAGACCTGGACACTTCGTAGGTAAAATCCACGTGTCCTGGGGTGTCGATCAGATTCAGTATGTATTCGTTGCCGTCCTTACTCTTATAACTCATTCTCACCGGCACAAGTTTGATGGTTATTCCCCGTTCTCGCTCCAGATCAAGGGAATCAAGAAGCTGAGCCTTCATTTTTCTAATTTCCACCGTCCCTGTATATTCAATAAGACGGTCGGCCAGCGTTGACTTCCCATGGTCAATATGGGCGATAATACAAAAGTTGCGTATTCTAGAAAGACTCATATTTAAACTATTCCCTCCGCTTCTCCTCTTTCGAAGGCAGTTGTCTCTTCATTTTTAACAAAATTCCGAACCATATACACTATAATTATTACAAACCACCATTCTACAATTATAGATGAACATATATTATACAGAAACAAATGACATTATACCCGAAAAGACATTCCAAACATATTTCTTGATAATGCCTCTGACTTGCCATCAGACAGAGACAATAAAAAGGCTGGGAAGCCTTTTTTCCCATACATAAACGCCCTTTCGCAATCTCTCGAAACAGAAGAGGTAAAGGTTGACATTTTTCAGGCTAAGAATAATAATGTAAGCATATACCCTTTTTGGAGGTGCCTTACATGGTAAAAAAAGAGCTTTTATATGAAGGAAAAGCCAAAAAAATGTACAAAACAGATGATCCAAATATGATTATTGTAGAGTACAAAAATGACCTCACGGCGTTCAATGCCCTGAAAAAGGATTCTATTGAAGGGAAAGGTTCCCTCAACAACGCTATTAGTGCTTCTCTTTTCGAGTATATGAACGAAAATGGCATACCGAACCATTTTATCCAGAAAATTGACGATACTCACCAGATTGTAAAAAAAGTAAGAATCCTTCCCGTCGAAGTCGTGGTTCGGAACATTACCACCGGAACCCTTTGCAAACGCCTTGGCATCGAAGAAAACATCCGTCTCCCCCGTCCCCTAATAGAATTCTATTACAAAAATGACCAGCTCGGCGATCCCCTTATCCTTGAAGACCATGCCGAACTCTTTGGCTGGGCTACAAAAGAACAAATTTCCTTTATGAAAGAAACATCTTTGAAAGTCAATACACTGATGAGTGCCTATTTTGACACTCTGAATATCATTCTGGTGGATTTCAAGCTTGAGTTCGGGGTGGATGCAAATGGCACTATTCTTCTGGCCGACGAAATGTCACCAGACACCTGCCGTTTTTGGGATAAGACCACAATGAAAAAACTTGACAAAGACAGATTCCGGAAAGATCTTGGCGATGTTCTAGGCGCATACAGAGAGATCTGGCGTCGTATTTCTGAAAAGGAGGCAAATTAAATGACCTTTAACGTAAAACTTTTAGTCTATCCAAAAGAAGAGGTGCTTGATTCTCCGGGAAAAGCCGTTGCCGGCTCCCTTTTATCTTTAGGGTATTCTTCTGTAAAAAACGTGCGCATTGGACGCTATATCCAGCTATTGATCAATAGCGACACGGCAGAAGAGGCACGTCAGCAAGTGGAAAAGATGTGTGATGATCTTCTTGTAAATTCCCTTATTGAGGAATTTACCATTATTTCAGTGGAGGCATAGCCGTGAAAGCATGTGTAGTGGTCTTTCCTGGAAGCAACTGCGACCAGGACGTAGTCTATGCCCTGCGCCATGTAGTTCAGGCCACAGTAGAAACTGTGTGGCATAAAGAAAAGAACCTGCCAGCAAACACGGATCTTGTTGTTCTGCCAGGAGGCTACTCCTACGGTGACTATCTTCGCACTGGCGCTATGGCTGCACGCTCTCCAATTATGGATGCCATTCGTGAGTATTCTGAAAAGGGGGGGCTCCTTCTTGGTATTTGTAACGGTTTTCAGATACTTACAGAGGCCGGTCTTCTGCCTGGAGTGCTTCTTGCGAACAAATTTCTTCGTTTTATCTGCAGCCCCTGTTATTTGAAGGTAGAACGCAATGACACACCCTTTACCCTTCGCTACTCTAAAGGACAGATAGTTCAGTTCCCCATCGCCCATCATGAAGGGCTTTTTTATCTTCCGGAAGAAGATTTGAAAGTACTGGAAAAAAATAATCAGGTGGTGTTCAGATATGCTTCCCGCGATGGAGAAATAGCTGAGCAGCACAACCCAAACGGAGCTTTACACCATATTGCAGGGATTACCAATGAAAAAGGAAATATCTTAGGTCTTATGCCTCACCCGGAACGAGCCAGCGAACTGCTTTTAGGCGGAGACGACGGAGCTGTAATGTGGCAATCGATCAAAGCATGGATCAAAAAGGAAGGTGTCAGATGATGGACTATCGCCTGGCTGGATTGAGACAGGAAGAATATGAAGAGATAAAACGCGTTCTTGGCCGTGAACCCAACGAAAACGAACTTCGTATCATGGGAGTTATGTGGTCAGAACACTGCAGCTATAAATCGACGAAACATCTTCTGCGCAATTTTCCCACCACTGGAGAAAAAGTCATCCTTGGCCCCGGTGAAAATGCTGGCGTAGTCGACGCTGGCAATGGATGGGGAGCAGCCTTTAAAGTAGAGAGCCATAACCATCCCTCTGCCGTTGCGCCCTACCAGGGAGCAGCCACTGGCGTAGGCGGCATCATCCGTGATGTCCTTGCTCTTGGTGCCAGACCTGCCGCATCTATGGACGGTCTTTTCTTTGGCGATCCTGAAAACAGGAGAACGCAGACACTTTCACAGGGAATCGTGGAAGGAGTGGGCGGTTACGGCAACCCTGTTGGAGTTCCCACAGTAGGAGGAAAAACTGTATATGATTCCTGCTATACCGATAATCCCCTCGTCAACGCTTTTAATCTTGGCCTTGTCCGCCTTGACCAGCTTGTAAGTTCTAAAACAGCCAGACCCGGCCTTCGAGTTCTGATCCTTGGTTCTAAAACGGGAAGGGATGGAATAGCTGGCGCAGCTTTTGCATCAGCCGAGCTTTCGGACGACACGAAGTCAAGCCGCCCTTCCATACAGATCGGAGACCCTTTTACAGAAAAGCTGCTGATCGAAGCCTGTCTTGAACTCAGAGATAAAAAACTTATTGTCAGCATGCAGGACATGGGAGCCGCCGGCATTACGTCTTCTTCCAGCGAAATAGCTGCTAAGAGCGGCGTTGGCATGATCCTCCATTTCGATAAGGTTCCTCTTCGAGAAGAAGGAATGACCCCTTGGGAAATTGCCTTATCAGAATCCCAAGAGAGAATGCTCCTTATCGTCGAGCCAGAAGATTATGACGAGGTAGCTGCTGTTGCTTCTAAGTGGGGGCTTGACTGTACCGATATCGGAGAAACCATCCCCGGAGATCAGTACACCATCCTGTGGAACTCCGAAGTTGTGGCTCAAATGCCAGCCTCCCTTATTGGAGACCGTTGCCCATCCATACACTGGCCCTCAAAACGTCCGGGAGACCTTGAAAAAAGATGGGAATTCGATCTGGAAGATCTGCCCATGCCAGAAGATTTCAATAAGGCCGTACTTGATCTTGTAACATCTCCATCTCTTCGAAGCAGACGGTGGATATATGAACAATACGACCAGATGGTCCAGGCCAATACTGTTCAGGGACCGGGGGCGCCAGTCAGTGTTATCAGAATAAAGGAAACCGGTCGTCTCATAGCCATGACAATGGAATCCGACCCATGGAAATGCTACCTCGACCCCTACCGCGGCGGAGCCGAAACTGTTGCCCGCTCCATCAGAGCGCTGGCCGTGGCAGGAGCTACTCCCCTTGGCCTCACAGACTGTCTGAACTTCCCTTCACCGGAAAAGCCTGAGCAATATTGGGAGCTGGAAGAGGTTGTCCACGGAATGTCAGATTGCTGTAAAAACCTGGAGTGCCCTGTGGTTTCCGGTAATGTGAGCCTTTACAATGAAAGTTCAACTCAGCGCATTCTTCCAACCCCTGTTGTGGGAACCGTAGGGGTTATAGATTCACCTGACCATTATCTTAGAAGCGGCACCTGGCAGGAAGGGGATCATCTTTTTCTCGTTGGTGCGATGAATGCTCCTCTGGACGGCAGCCAGTATCTCTTGCAGGCTACTGGAAAGACAATGGGGCGGCCACTGCCCTTCACCCCAGAAATAGAGACGGATTTTTCCCTTCGCGCCCTTAAAACAGCGCGGCAGCAGCTTGCCCATAGCGGTCGACCCATCGCTGGCGGCGGGCTGGCAGCGGCACTGGTAAAAGAAGCCGTAATGACCGGTCTTGGAGCGGCGATGAGGATGCCCTTCCCAACCCGCATGGATGTTTTTCTCTTCGGAGAAGGCACTCCGCGAGCCCTCTACGCTGTCCCTTCAGACAAAGTGGTGCAGTTCAGGTTAGTATGGAATGGATTTCCCTTTGTGGAACTCGGTCAGATTGGTGGAAACTATCTAACACTCGAAAATATATTCGATCTTCCAGTCCCGGTTCTCACTGAGCGTTGGGAGGGGCGTTAAATGTGCGGTGTCTTCGGTGCGTTTACCCAAAATGGAGGGCCTGTCCTTGAAGATGTGTATCTCGGTCTTTATGCCCTTCAGCATCGGGGGCAGGAATCAGCAGGTGTTGCCTGGGTAGATGACAACAACGCAATAAGAACTCAAAAGGGAAATGGGCTGGTCCACCTCGCCCTTGATCAGGAAGCTTTGGCTAAAATAGACACTCGATGTGCAATTGGGCATGTACGGTATTCCACTGCGGGTGGTTCCGACCCAAGAAACATTCAGCCCCTTACCGCCAGCAATTCCAGAGGTTCTGTTGCTGTCGCCCATAACGGCAACATTACAAACGCCGAAGCACTGAAACAATACCTTGAAAACAGGGGGGCTATTTTCCACTCCCTTACTGATACTGAAGTGTTGCTACACCTCATGGCTCATCAGCCCCATAAACCCATGATCGATGCTTTTGTCGACTCTCTGAGGCGGCTCAAGGGCGCCTATTCCCTGGTTATGATTCTCGACGGGAAATTGGTAGCTGCGCGGGACCCATGGGGGTTCCGCCCCCTGGTCATTGGACAGCGCGATCGTATCATATATGTTTCTTCTGAAACATGCGCACTGGACCTTGTAGGGGCGAAAGCACTTCGAGAAGTCGCGCCTGGCGAAGTGGTGGTTATTGACAAGGATGAGATAAAAAGCATTAGAATTCCTGTTCAGACCAAGTGTCATTATCAGTGCTCCTTCGAATATGTTTATTTCGCCCGCCCCGACAGCATCCTGGCAGGTCGTTCTGTTTACGCTGTCCGCAAAGCACTGGGGCACTGCCTGGCTAAAAGAGCTCCATGTCTTTCCGCAAACATGGTCACAGGGATGCCGGATAGCGGAACCATCGCTTCTATGGGATTTGCGGAAGGAAGCACTCTCCCCTATGAAAAGGCCATCGTACGAAACCGATATGTGGGACGAACCTTTATTAACCCTACACAGAGAGTCAGAGAACTTGGGGTCCGTATCAAATTGAACCCTATACATGATCTGATCAAAGATCGCAAGATCGTAGTTATCGACGATTCTATCGTACGGGGAACAACAAGTCAGCGCATCATAGCCATGATCCGAGCGGGGGGAGCAAAAGAAGTCCATGTACGGATCTCTTCTCCTCCCGTCTGTTTCCCCTGTTACTACGGGATCGATACGCCAAGCCGTGTTGAATTGGCCGCTGCCCGTATGAATATTAAGGAGTTGGAGAAAATTATAGGAGCCGATTCCCTGGAATATATTACTGTTGACGATCTTGTCCAGGCCATCGGATTACCCCGTAACGAACTCTGTACCGCATGTTTTACGGGAGAATATATGGAAGGAGAAACTCAGGATGAGCTTGAGCTATAAAGAAGCCGGTGTTGACATTGAAGGCGGCAATGAGTGGGTTCGTACCATCGGCCGCATTATGTCGACCCTACCAAGAGATCCTAACGTGGTAGGTGGAATTGGAGGATTTAGCGGCCTTTACAAAATAAGCGATGATCTGATGCTTGCCGGCTGCTGTGACGGCGTAGGAACAAAACTGGAAGTTGCCAAACTGGCCTCTGATTACAGCGGCCTTGGCCAGGATCTGGTGGCCATGAATGTTAATGACCTCATCACCTGCGGCGCCAAACCTCTCTTCTTTCTGGACTATATTGCATGTGGGCGCTTAGACCAAGACGTGCTCGCACCAATTGTTAAAAGCGCGGCAGAAGCCTGTATAGAAAGCGGCTGCGCCCTTCTCGGAGGAGAAACAGCGGAAATGCCGGGAGTCTACCCTGAAACCGGCTTTGATCTCGCAGGTTTTTCTGTCGGCATCGTATCGGCTTCAAAGCTGATAGATGGGCGTTCCATAGAAAAAGGAGACGTTCTCGTCGGTCTGCCAAGCTCTGGCATCCATAGCAACGGCTATAGCCTTGTGAGGAAAGTACTTCTGGAAGGGGAAAGGGCCCTGCCCATAGACACCTTTCTTCCCCAGCTGGGGGAATCGTTGTCAAAGGCCCTTCTTCGTCCAACTCGCCTCTACCCAAGAATTGCTTTAAAAACCATAGAAAGACACCAGATCCACGGGATGGCCCATATTACCGGCGGCGGGCTGGAAGAGAACATACAGAGGGTTTTACCTTCGGGGCTATCGCTCCATGTGGATTTTTCAGCATGGGAACGTCCTGCAGTTTTCCAGGTGATCTCTGAGGCAGGCGTAGAAGAAAAAGAAATGCGTCATGTATTTAACCTTGGTATTGGATACAGCTTCATAGTTTCTCCTTCTGATGCGGATGGCATTGTTGGCTTTCTGACCAGAGAAGGCGAAAAACCTGTGATATTCGGAGAAGTTTACTAGTCATGCCCCGTATCGCTATCCTCATCTCTGGAACAGGAACCAATATGGCTGAAATCAATAAGAGAGTTAAGAGCCATGACCTTTCCTGTGAAATTTCTTTTGTAGCAAGCGATAATCCTGTCGCATTAGGCTTGCAATATGCCCAGAGTGAGGGGCTCGAAACAGTGCTGCTTCCCTATGGAACAGAGGGGAGAGACAAAGCAGAAAAGGTATTGCATGATCTCTGTTGTTCCCGTGATGTTGAATGGATCGTCCTCGCAGGCTTTATGAAAATCCTTTCACCCAGGTTTGTGAGGAAATGGGAACGGAAAATCGTTAATATACATCCGGCCCTTCTTCCTTCCTTCCCAGGAACAAATGGGGCCAGGGATGCCTGGGACTATGGCGTAAGAGTAACAGGGGTGACGGTCCATTTAGTGGACAGCGGAGTGGATACTGGTATTATTCTTTCTCAAAAAGCCGTTACTATTGAAAAAGAAGACACCCTTGATTATCTTGTAAAAAAGATCCATGAGGTAGAATATGATCTCTATTGGCAAACACTTAAAAAGCTATTCCAAGGCGCATATTCTTTTCAAGGGAGGAGAGCAATAGATGACAGCAACTAAAAGAGCTCTTATTTCTGTTTTTGACAAACAGGGAGTAGAAGATTTTGCAAAGAAACTTATAGAAAGAGGCTGGGAGATCGTTTCCAGCTCTGGTACTGCCAAAAAGCTGCAGGAAGCAGGTATAAATGTCATAGAAGTTTCTGATCTCACAGGATTCCCCCACATTTTAGGAGGCAGGGTCAAGACCCTCCATCCCTTTATTTCAGGCGGAATTCTTGCCCGCCGCCATGTGGACGGAGATCTGAGGGACATAGAAACTTTTAAGATACCTTTAATAGATATGGTGGTCTGCAATCTTTACCCCTTCCAGGAAGTGGCCCAAAGAGGGGCTAATATAGACGAACTCCTTGAAAACATTGATATTGGCGGGGTTACTCTTATCCGTGCCGGGGCTAAAAATTACCCTCATGTCATTATACTGACCGACCCTTTAGACTATGAACAAATACTGGAAGAGCTAGATGCGGAAGGCAACGTCACCCTTCTCACCCGTCAGAGCCTTGCTTTGAAAGCCTTCGCTCATACGGCCGCCTATGATGGCGCTATCGTGGAAGGGCTTTCTTCTGAACTCGGCGTTGAGCCTGAAATGAAAAAAGAGCTCACTATCCCCCTGAAAAAGGAACAAGATCTCCGCTATGGAGAAAACCCTCATCAGGAGGCGGCCCTCTATCTTCCTCCTATGAAGAAACTGCCATGGGTGCAGCTTGGGGGGAAACCTCTTTCATATAACAACATACTTGATCTCGATTGCGCCATGAGGGGAGCTGCCCTGCTTCAGGATGGGCCGGGGGCGCTTGTCATTAAACATACGACACCCTGCGGAATGGCCTATGGATCAACATTGAAAGAAGCCTACGAAAAGGCCTTCAGGTGTGATCCACTTTCCGCCTTTGGTGGCGTTGTGGGCTTTTCCCGCCCTCTGGATATGGAAACAGCTCTCGCTGTTTCACAGCATTTTACAGAAGTACTTCTCGTTCCAGATGGGGAAGATGAGGCCTTAGAGTTCCTAAAAAAGGATAAACCCTCACTGCGCATTCTGAAATGGAAAGGCGGCAAAGTGCTCCCCTGGCAAATTACCAGCACATGGAGCGGCTTCCTTGTACAGCAGGACATTTTACCCCCTCTTCCCAACCCTGATAAGGGAACATGGATTGGACCACGAAGGGACGATCTCTGGAAAGACATGCTCCTCGCATGGAAGGTTGCCTGTCTTTCAAAGAGTAATGCTGTAGCCATAATAAAAGATGGTGAAGCCGTGGGAATAGGCATGGGGTTTTGCAGTCGTGTATTCGCTGTAGATTTTGCCACAAACCAGGCTAAGGAAAAAGCAAAAGGCGCCGTGATGGGCAGCGATGCTTTTTTCCCCTTTCCAGATGGCGTAGAAGCAGCAGCCAAAGCTGGTATCAAGGCTATTATTCAACCTGGCGGATCGGTACGAGATGACGAAGTCTTTAAAAGGGCGGAAGAGCTGGGACTCAGCATGTTCATTAGCGGCTGGCGCACATTCCGTCATTAAGGAGGGAGCCCTGTGAATTTTCTTGTGATTGGAAGCGGCGGTCGGGAACACGCCCTCGTCTGGGCTCTTTCTCAATCTGAAAAAGTCAATGAATTGCATGCCGCCCCGGGTAATCCAGGGATGAAAGATTTGGCTACATTGCACAGCGCCTCTGTAGAAAACAAGAAAGAGATACTGGCCCTGGCCAAAAAAATTCAGCCGGATTACATTATAGTAGGCCCTGAGGCTCCCCTCGTCGTAGGGGCCTCCGACCTTTTGCGCAAGAACGGCTTTAAAGTTTTCGGCCCTGGAAGGGAAGGTGCGTCTCTGGAAGGAAGCAAGATCTTCGCCAAAGAGTTCATGGCACGTCACTCTATTCCAACGGCCCCCTTCGATGTCTGCCTCTCCATAGAAGAAGGAGAGGCGGCTCTCAATAAGCGTCAGGCGCCTTTCGTTGTAAAGGCAGACGGTCTTGCGGCGGGGAAAGGGGCATTCGTTCTTCAGACAAGAGAAGAAGCCCTGGCTGTCATTTCCAATCTTCTTGTCAAAAAAGAGCTGGGAACCTCTGGAGAGAAAATCATTATTGAGGATTTTATGCCCGGCCTGGAACTAACCATCCTATGCGTGAGCGATGGAAAAAACTATCGTATATTGCCGGGCAGCCAGGATCACAAAAGGGTCTTTGACCATGATCAAGGTCCCAATACTGGCGGAATGGGGGCCTACTGCCCTGTCCCCTGGGTAGATGAAGATCTGCTGCGCCGGGTAGAGGAAACTGTAATTTCCCCTACGTTTTCGGGGCTGCGATCTGAAAATATTTCCTACTGCGGCGTTCTCTATTTCGGATTGATGATTGATCCGGACGGAAGTCCCCGTGTCGTGGAATATAATGTGCGTTTCGGAGATCCAGAGGCAGAAGTGGTTTTACCCACATTAAATGTTGACTTCGCCCAGCTCATAATGGCAACATGCGATGGGAACCTGCGGTCTCTGCCGAAAATTCATTCCACCCAGTGGGCTGTGGATGTGGTGATGACTTCTGAAGGTTATCCCGGTGCCTACACAAAAGGTTATCCTATCACCGGCCTTGATGAAGCCGCTGCCACTGGCAAGGTTCTAGTGTTTCATGCCGGAACTGCCTTGAATGAAAAGGATGAGATCGTCACTGCGGGAGGAAGGGTGCTCAATGTAGTGGGCCTTGGAAAAACCCTGGAGGAAGCCCTCGAACAATCGTACAAAAGTGTTAGGAAGATACACTTTACGGGAGCTCATTATCGTAAAGATATTGCGGCCAAAGCGCGATAAGGAGGTATTCTATGAGTGAGGAGAAAACACCACAGATAGGAATTGTGTTGGGGTCTAAATCTGATCTTCCAGCTGCCCATAAAGCTGCGGAGATTCTGAACCAATTCAATGTTCCTTTTGAAGTGACTATTGCGTCAGCCCACAGAACCCCCGAAGATGCGGCCCAGTATGCAGCTCTCGCCGAGGATAGAGGCCTTGAGGTCATTATAGCCATAGCCGGTTTGTCGGCGGCGCTGCCTGGCGTGTTAGCGGCTCATACCCTTCTGCCGGTAATAGGTGTTCCCGTCTCTGCAGGAACCCTTGGCGGTCTTGATGCCCTTCTCTCTATTGCCCAGATGCCCCCAGGGGTTCCTGTGGCTTCCACTGGCATCGACGGCTCAAAAAACGCCTCTCTTCTAGCCCTCCGCATATTGGCCAGAAAGAATGAAGAGATAAGAAAGCAGTTAACTCTCTTTAGGGAAGAGGAAGCGCAAAAAATCCAGCAGGGCCGCGAAACCATTGTGGATTTACCTAACGCGCCTGCAGAGGCATTTTTGATGTTCCGTCCATTGTCTTAACTTGACAAGATTCAACGCCTGTTGTCATGGGCTGCAAAATAGCCTATGGCAAGAAGTACTATAATCCAGAAGTACCGTAGTTTTCCCTGAAAAAGAGTTCCTACTGTTTCTCTGCCGAGGAAAGCAGTTAAAAGAAAAATGACCATAACGAAAATGGTTAATGCAATAATTATTTTCCCACGGGGGGGCAACCTTTTTTCTTCTGCCATTTATCGACCCATCCTTTCGGGAATAATGAGAAAAACATTTTCTCTATTGTACAGCTTTTAAAAATGTCCGCAAAATAAAAGGGTGCCAGCTATTTACTGGCACCCTCATTCTTATGCTCATAAAGTAGAGAAACCTACTCCTTTTTAGTGTTCCATTTCTTGTGGAGTTCAGAGATAAACCCTTCCTCCTGAAGCTGAACCACAATTTTATTTACAGCCTCCAGAAAAGCAGGGTCGTTTTGGCTTACGGCCAAAGCCTGCTTGGCACCCTTCAACTCCACTGTAAAGGATTTTTTAAGCTGCCCCTTGAACTCTTCGCTGTTTATATATGTTTCAGCTACGGTTTCGTCCATGAGAGAAGCGTCGGCACGTTTAAGAGTCACCTCTCGAACAGCATCGTTCAGCTTTGGAAACTGCTTTACCGTGACTCCTTCCACTTCTGAAATATATACATCCTGCGTCGTTCCAAGCTGAACGGCAACAGTCTTTCCTTTAAGGTCTTCAAGGGTTGCCATTTCACCGCTATCCTTATTGAGCACAAAGGCACTGAGGCTCACCATATAAGGAGTAGAGAAAGCGACCTTCTTGCTTCGTTCTTCAGTGATGCTCAGGCACGCCGCGATCATATCGATCTTCCCGGTCAGAAGTGAAGGAATAACCCCATCAAAGGCCATGTCCACCCACTCCGCCTTTTTGCCAAGGCGAGCAACCACTTCATTGGCAAGATCTATGTCAAAACCGACCAGAGCCCCCGTTTTATCATGAAACTCAAAGGGAGGGTAGGAACCGGAAGTCCCAATAATCACCGTGTCCTTCTCCATAACGGACCCTGCTCCAAATGCCGGACCCCCGACAACCCCTAACAGAAGCGCAAAAAACATTACTAGCACTACACTCTTTTTCATTACCATCTCTCCTCCCCCCGGGGGGTATGCAAAAATTCAAGACCTGGCACCATTAGCAAAAGATTTCAACTGGCATTTTGTCTTTGTGAACCTGTTTCCATGTTTTTACAGGAAGTCCCCATATCTTGATAAACCCGACAGCCGCTGCGTGATCGAATGCGTCGCCCTCTGAGTAGGTGGCCAGATTTTGCTGGTATATGGAGTTGGGCGATTTCATCCCCCGTACCACTGCCTGACCTTTATAGAACCTGACCTTAACAACACCGTTTACATATTCCTGAGTTGTATCTACAAAAGAATCAATTGCCTCTTTCAAAGGAGAGTACCAATATCCTTCATAGGTCAGTTCCGCATACTTCACCTCCAGCTCTTTTTTAGAAGCTAAAACTTTTTTATCAAGGGTCAGAGTTTCAAGAGCCTTATGGGCGGCAATAAGAGTCATGGCCGCAGGACACTCATAGACTTCCCGGCTCTTAAAGCCTACAAGCCGGTCTTCCACCATGTCGATCCTTCCTACTCCATGTTTACCAGCCTGCTCGTTCAGCGTCTGAATCAATGAAGGGCCATCCATTGCTTCGCCATTTAAAGCAACGGGAATTCCCTTTTCAAAAGTTATCTCCACAAACTCCTGGTGGTCTGGGGCATTCCATGGGTCCACTGTCAGGGTATATGCGTCTGCAGGGGGTTCGTTCCACGGATCCTCCAAAATGCCGCATTCTATAGAGCGGCCCCAGATGTTCTCATCTATACTGTATGGAGAAGCTGTAGTAGCCATCACAGGGATGTCGTGGGCCTGGGCATACTCCATCTCTGCCTCTCGGCTAAAATGCCAGTCTCGCACAGGGGCCAAAACGTCAAGTTCGGGGTTTAGCGCATTGGTGCACACTTCGATTCGCACCTGATCCTGCCCTTTTCCGGTACAACCATGGGCCACGGCTCCCGCGTTCTCTTTTTTTGCCACCATAGCCATAACTTTGGCAATTAGCGGACGGGAAAGAGCTGAATTCAAGGGGTAGGTCCCCTGATACATGGCATTCGCCTTTAAGGCAGGCCAAACAAACTCTTTAACGAACTCCTGTTTCAGATCCATAACATAGGCCTTGGAAGCGCCGCTTTTAAGTGCCTTCTGTTTGGCAGCTTCAAGATCCACCTGCTGACCCACGTCGGCGGTCATGGTAATAACCTCATACCCCTGTTCCTTGAGCCACATAGTGGCCACCGATGTGTCAAGCCCCCCACTATACGCGAGAACTACCTTTTTCTTATCTAACATTTTCAAGAACTCCCCTTTCCAACATCCCTAAAAAATAAACAGACCCGTCCCCAGTACAACCAGGGACGGGTCTGATACCCGCGGTGCCACCCTTATTGGCAAAAGATGTAATGTTCCCTTCCCTTTGCCCGCTCTCTTGCCTCTACTTGACAAAAATGTCTTTCTTCGAGGCCGGCTCAAGGGCTCTATTCTTCCCCCATATTCTGAAAAGGCTTTCAGCCGATGACCTTTTCTCTCTGTTGAATAGCGGAGGGATTACTCTTCCCTTTCATTGCCGTGTCGCAACTGCTTATTATTTATAGCAGAAGATTATACACGTCAATGAACCTTTGTCAACTATTTTTTTTTAAAGTAACTAAAAGTTTATTTTTTGAAGTCCGTTCTCGCTGTATCGCTCCAGTGACGGATAGTGAGTCATGTCCATATGGACTGGCGTTATAGAGACATAACCATTGGCCAGAGCCCAGACGTCGCAGCCTTCCACAAGCTGGTCTTCCGGCCGGCCTGAAACCCAATAATATGCCCGTCCGTGGGGATCTCGAAGTTTCGTAACTTTCCCTTCGTAAAGACGCACCCCTTTACGGGTAACCTTGACGCCTCTCAATAAGGTTAAGGAGAGATTAGGAACATTTACATTGAGCAATACTCCTTCTTCCAGCGGTTCTTTCTCAATGACTTTCAATATTTTTTCCACTACGACGGCGGCTGTTCTGTAATGGCAGGTATCATCACGGCTGCTGCAATTCAACGACACCGCTATTGACGGGCATCCCATAATGACCCCTTCCATAGCTGCCGAAACAGTGCCGGAATAGGTCAGGTCATCTCCCACATTAGGGCCGCTGTTGATTCCCGAAATAACCATATCTGTTTCAGGCTGCACTTCCTCTATTCCCAAAACAACGCAATCCGATGGAGTGCCGTCGCAAGCGTTCACATTCTGTCCCTCGGGATAAAGTCCCTGGCTCACACTCCACAGACGAAGGGGGCGGGTCAAGGTTATAGCGTGTCCCACACTGCTTCTTTCACGATCTGGAGCCACTACGGCCCATGAATATCCCTTATCAGCGAGGTGAGCTGCCATGGTCATAAGTCCTGGTGCAAATACTCCATCGTCATTCGTTAAAAGTAATTTCACTATCTCTCATCCTCTCTTCTCACTCTACACTGATTATAGAATCCAACGTATCAACAAAAAGACAATGGGGTTCATAAAGGCCTGAATAACTCCTAGGGCAAGAAGAACCATGAGAATAATAAACCCATACTGTTCGAGCCAAAAATATTTTTCAAGCCACTGCGGCGGTAGAAGAACATACAGAATCTTCGAACCGTCGAGGGGAGGAATTGGGATCAGATTAAACACCGCCAGCCCCACATTGATAGCCACCATGAGGAACATAAAGAGACGGAGGGCGGAATTTCCCAAAAAGAAACTCGGGAAAAGACGTATAAGCAGTCCTATTGCAAAAGCGGTCAGAATATTCCCTGTTACACCGGCAATGGAAACAAGAAAAAGATCACGCCTGGGCTTCTTAAAATAGCGCGTATCTATGGGGACCGGTTTTGCCCATCCAAAACGAAAAACAAGAAGCATCAGCGCCCCTACGGGGTCGAGATGGGCCAGGGGGTTGAGGGATAAACGGCCTGCTCTTTCAGCCGTAGGGTCTCCTAAAAGATAGGCCATATAGCCATGGCAAAATTCATGGAATGTTATGGCCCATAATACGGCAGGGAGGCTTAATAATAATTCAGGAAGGGATGGAAAATGGAACATAGCTCTCACACTCCTTATATATTCAATGGCGCTTTGTTTGTCGCAACTCTAAGGGGAAGTTGTTTTTTATCCAGGCTACTTCCTCTTCGAGGGTAGTCAGTTCTTCGTTTAAACAACGATCTCTCAGCTGAGATAAAATCTCTCCGATCTGAGGCCCCCCCCTGTACCCCATCTCTATCAGATCGCGACCTGTCAGGTGGCTCTTAGTTCTATAAAGGCGAGTCAAGTAAGAAAGAATCCGACGCCTCACCCGCCAGCGTTCCGTAGCAGCGCTCCAGAACAAGGCCGTTACAGGCGATATCTCACGGAGATAACCATAAATTTCAGAGTTCTTTACAAGGGTTCGACCTCCCAGATCCTGCTCTGCCGCACGAAGGCCGTCAAGGGATTGTACCATGATATCCCGTTCTCTTGGTGCCAGACTCAAACGGTCAAGAATAGCAAACTGAACTGTTTCATGAGATTCTATGGCTAGGGCAGCGAGAAACGCCAGCCATTCATATCCTCTGAAGTCAGGAAAATCTCTTGATATACGGGCAAGAAAAGCAGAAAGACGGCGAATAGTCCGCACAGCTGTCTTTCCAATACGTAATCCGGGAAAGAGAATATCCCATACACCGAGTTCGGCCATCCGCTTTAACGCAGGGAAAGGAGCCTTTTCCTGCATGGTCAATTCAAGTTCGCTGCGAAGACGATAACCTGAAAGCCGGGCCAGAAGACCGCCTTTTAAACAACTATGCAAAAGGCGAAGAGTATTATCTTCCAAGTGAAAATTAAGACGCTGCTCAAGACGTATGCCCCGGATGACCCTTGTGGGATCTTCAACAAAACTCAGGTTATGGAGTACTTTCAGTGTTTTTTTATTCAAGTCCCTTCGTCCGCCGAAGTAATCGATAAGAGTTCCCCAGGAATCAGGGGTTATGGAAACAGCCATAGCGTTAATGGTAAAGTCTCTACGATACAAATCATGCTTTAGGGAATCGCTGGATACCCTGGGCTGGGCCAATGGGTACTCGTAGAACTCGCGACGGGCTGTGGCCACATCAACTTTCATGCCATCAGAAAAAATGAGGGAACCTGTCTTATAACGCTCGTGCAACGATATGTGACACCCTTCCTGATTTATGCTTTTCAAGAAATCCACTGCGTTTCCTTCTACAACCACATCAAGGTCAAGGCTCTCTCTGCCAAGCATAATATCCCTCACAATACCTCCAACGATATAGGCTTTCATGCCGAGAGACTGAGCTTCCTTTCCCAGATAAATAAGAATTTCATACTGGCGCGGAGTAAGAGTTTCTTTTAAAAGATGTTCCAGGTTATCTGTCCACGGCATCTCTGGAGCTATCTTTCTTTCTTCAGGGGGGAGGGATTCTGGATAGAGAGCCCGGATGAGATCTGTACGGGTCACTATCCCGACCAAAACATGGCCGTCAAGCACAGGAAGACGGCCTATATTGTGAAAAACAAGAATCCGATGGGCCTCTGCTATGGAAGCTTCTTTTGATACTGAAATAACGCCCTCCGTCATAAATTCCCTCACGAGAGCCAGGCCAAAACCGTGAAGCTGGGCCTTGTCAAGGTCTTTCCTGGTAATGATGCCCTTGACCTTTTCTCCATAAACAACTGGGAGGGCGGAGTGACCATACCTTATCATGGTCCTGTAGGCATCATTCACCGAAGAATCCGGCTCCACAGCCATAACTGGGCTAGTCATTATATCTTCCACTTTGATACGGGGCTGAATGGATTCCTCCAGCTTTTTTTCAAGACTTTCCAGTATAGATAGAGGGCGCACATTATGCAAAGTCACAGAGGCGGCCTGGGGATGTCCCCCTCCACCGAGATGGGCGAGAAACTTCGATACATCCAGAATGCTCTCGTGGCTTCGCGCCACTACATAGGTTCTCTTCTCCATGCGGACAGCCGCAATGGCTATCTCTGCGGCAAAATAATCTCTAAGTCGATGAACGAAGAGAGAAAGGCCGTCCACATATACAGGGGAAGATGTGTATGAAAGAACTACCCGAGCGCCGTTTATATAACGAACCCAGGCGTTCTCGATAAGGAGATCAAGAATTCGCCGCTCAGGGGCAGAGAAGCTCATCTCTATATGGGAAGGGATGATTGTCAGATCGGCTCCTAACTCTTTGAGTCTGGAGATGGCATGAAAGTCCCTCTCCGTCGTGCCGCCAAAGGTTAAGCCTCCTGTGTCTTCGTAAATTCCCATGGCAAAAAGGGTCGCTTCATGGGGTGTAATTGGTATCTGCCGTTCAAGAAGAATCTCTACAAGTAAGGTGGTAGTGGCCCCAACGGGGTCTATGACCATAAGTTCTCCATCAATATCGTCGAAAGAGGGAGGGTGGTGATCGTACACATGAACCGAAACATCTTTGCGCCCAAGCAATGTAACATAGGGACCAATCCGGGATCGAGACCGAGTATCGACGATAATCAGCTGAGTAACTTCATCCTTACGCACTTTGCGAGGAGTCACAATTGGCCAGCGCTGCGGAAATTTCCTCAAGAAATCCCGCACCGTCCGGCTCGTGGAACCAGACAGGGAAAGGACAGCGTCGGGGTATAATTTAGACGCCGCTACCATACTTGCGATGGAATCAAAATCATTTCCCATATGACTCGTTATTACTTTCACCCAATGATCTCCTCCACTAGCTCGTTCCGAAGAGAGCGAGAAAGGCGGCGAATCGAAATAAGCTCAGTTTCTTCAAGTCCCTCTTCTGTCAATGTCCTTTCAACAAAGGCCCAATAAAACTCACATGAATAGGCCCTCATCATATATCTTTTGTTCATAGAAAGGGAACCGCCTCGAACCAGAGCGTTTGTCAAGGGCACTATTTCAATTCTTGTGACCTGACCAGAGGCTCCTAATCGTATGGCGGCCTTCCGTATAACAAGTTCATCGGAAGAATAGCCTCTTATTTCGCAAAGAGCGGCCATTTTCTTAAATAAGGCCGCATATCGGCTCAGACTCTGTTCAAGAGTGTCAATTGAGCTATCATTGCGTATAACCAGATCGGCTTCAGCGCGCTTTTCTTCAGCGTTACGGAGAAAACGTTCGCGACGTTCTATTTCTTCTTTGTTCCATCCCCGCACTTCGTTTCTTGCTAGGCGAAGATCAAGGGGGGCTGTTACGTAAACAGAGAGATCGACCCACCAGGGAATCCTGTTTTCAAAAAGAAGGGGAATCTCCGCTATAACCCATCCTTGTAGAGAGGCAACTTTCCGTTCCATTTCGATACGGACAAATGGATGGATCATGTCACAAACCCATTCATACTCCGTCATATCGGAGAAAACAATGGAGGCCACCACCGACGGATTTATATGGCCATTTCCAAGAAGGACCTGGGTTCCCCAACGCTCACTTGCCCTACGAAGCACTGTGGTGTCTTTCCACGCCTCATGGGCTAATGCATCGGCATCGATAATAGTAGCGCCAAGGCTTTTCCAGATTTGGCTTACAGTTGACTTACCAGCCCCAACGTCTCCTGTCACTCCCAAAACCAGCATTGGTCCTCTCCTCCTCGCCTCGATCATCAACATTTTTATTTCCGTCTGGAATCTCCCATAAGAACCGGGAAAGCCCATTACGGAACACTGTGCCAAAAAGGCGTCGACTCCGGGCGCCAGACATATAAAGTTTCTCTTCAGCCCGAGTCATACCAACATAGCACAGACGCCGTTCTTCTTCGAGACTTTCCTGAACCTCAAGACATTTAAAATGAGGGAAGATCGCTTCTTCGAGCCCCACAAGAAATACTACTGGGAACTCGAGTCCTTTGGCTGCGTGGAGGGTAAGGAAGTTCACAGCTTCAAGATCATCCATATCTGTAGTTTCAAGGTCTGTAAAAAGGGCTACTTCAGCCAGAACCTCCGCGAGATCACCACCACTAGTGACCAAAGAGCCTAACTCACGTATATTTTCTACCCGCTCTTCCCATCCTTCGGGGTCGTCTTTTTTCAACTGATCCTCATATTCTATACTATCAAGAATATAAAGAAGAACATCATGAAAACTACCTGATCTTTTTATAATATTAAACATATGACGGCCTAATTCCATCGCACCAATCTTGGCTTTTCCCGTCAACCCCAGATCTTTTCCATCGGCCACAGCTCTCCATAGCTGTTCAGCTTCCATTTCAGGAATGGCCCCAAGGCCCTCCATAAGCTTTTCCTGGCTTTTCTTACCAATCCCACGGGTCGGAACGTTTGCTATTCTTCCTAATGAGGCGCCATCGAGAGGATTCACAGCCAAACGCATAAATGAAAGCACATCTTTAATCTCTTTACGATCATAGAAAGCGGTGCCTCGCACAACTCGATATGGAACCCCTTTTTCTATGCATTTTTGTTCGTATATGCGGCTCATGGCATTTATCCGATACAATACCGCCATGTCCCCATACCTGTACCCGCAGAAATTATGAAGTCTATGCATCTCAGATAAAATAAAATCTGCCTCCTGGTATTCGTTAGGGGCGAGGAGGACATAAATTTTTTCTCCCATATCCCTTGCTGTCCAGAGGTTCTTTTTCCTTCTGCGTTCGTTGCTGATAATAACTGCATTGGCCGCTTTTAATATATTTCCTGTAGACCGATAGTTCTGATCAAGAACTACCACCTTGGCCGCCGGGAAATCTTTCTCAAAATTAAGAATCATGGTCATATCGGCTCCCCGCCAACCATAAATAGACTGATCAGGGTCGCCTACTACCATAATATTTCCTTTTGTCCCAATAAGTCTGCGAAGCAAGAAATACTGGGGTTTGTTAACGTCCTGATATTCATCAACAAGAATCCAGTCCAGACGGGATTGCTCTTGCTCACGAAGTTTTTCGTCAACCATAAGAAGGTGAAGAGGCAAAATAAGAAGGTCGTCAAAATCTACAGCATTCTGCCTGCGAAGTTCGTCATGATATTTTCTATAGACCTCATGTTCTATTCCTTCAAGACCTACAGGCTCAAGGGTTTTATGGTTTCCTTCTGTTTTAGCCTTTGAAATATGGTCAAGGACGTTGGTCGGATCTATCTGTTTTGGATCAAGCTTTAGATCCTCCATAATTTTCTTTACAAGAGAACGGCTATCGTTCCGGTCAAAGATGGCAAAGCCTTTTCTGAGACCGAGAAATTCCAGCTGGTCGCTATTGCGAAAAAGAAAGTGGAGACCAAAAGAATGGAAGGTGCTTACCTGCATTGCCGAAGCCTTGGCTCCGACCAAGGCCTGCACTCTCTCCCCCATTTCCCTGGCTGCTTTGTTTGTAAAGGTCACAGCTAAAATGCCCTTGGGTGAAGCGTACCCCTTCTCGATGAGATAAGCTATTTTATGGGCTAAGACACGGGTTTTACCACTCCCCGCCCCTGCCAGTACAAGGAGTGGCCCATCACAATAACGCACTGCCTCTTGCTGCCTTGGGTTCAGTTTATCTAAAATAGAATCAGCTACACTCATACAGAACGTTTCTCCTTCAACCATGTTTCAACTAGTGACACCCATCGGTCAATCCCTTTTCCGTTCAAAGCTTCTATTTCTATACATTCCACACGCGGGTTCAGATGCTGCAAATCATTTTTGTAGAGATCCATATCGAAGGGGACGTAGGGGGCCAGATCCATTTTTGTCAGCAGCACTGCCTTTGCCTCAGAAAAAAGGTGGGGGTATTTGAGGGGTTTATCAGCACCTTCTGGAACGCTGCTCACCGCGACCTTCATATCTTCGCCGATATCAAATTCCGCGGGGCACACTAAATTCCCTACATTCTCTATAAAAATAACATCAAGATCTTCAAGAGGAAGCTCTTTAAAAGCCTTACTCACAAGATTCGCTTCGAGATGGCAGCCCCCATGGGTATTTATCTGAATAGCAGGAACTCCCAGTTTAGACAACCGCTCGGCATCTCGCGATGTGGCAATATCTCCTTCGATAACGGCAAACCTGAAGGAGGCCGCCTTTTTTGTAGCTTCGAGAAGGGTGGTCTTTCCAGCTCCGGGGGAACCAATAATATTGATCACAAGAATGCCACGGTGATGGCTTTCATCCCTCATCCGGCGGGCAAATTCTTCATCGGCGGCCATAACAGACTGCCTTATTTTATATACTTTCGCCATGGTCCTCTTCCACCTCCACAGACTCTATATCCAGTTCCATACCAGATAGAACATTTACTTCGTAACTTCCACAGAAAGGGCAAATAAAATCCATTTGATCCTCTCCCCATTCTTTAAGGCAACCCTTGCATTGAAAGCCCATGGGTATTTGCTTAATTTCCATACGAGAACCTTCAAGGGGAGTCCCTTCTGTTGCCACCTCATAGGCAAACATCATAACATCAGGAATGACCTGACGCATGGCTCCGACATGAAGGGTTACTTTCTCTATCCGTTTCCAGCCGTGCTGGCCTTTCAACTCAAGAAGAGATTCAATCACAGACTCCACAAGAGACATTTCATGCATTGGTACTCCCCCTAACAACAACACCTACAGAAAAAAAGGCCCCCAAAGGGGGGCCTTCTGTACCTTCACAGAAAACCTTTCAGTTGTTACTCTAAAGGCTCGATCAGTCCAAAACCACCGTTTTTCCTTTTATACACCACATTAACTAAACCAGTCTCTACGTTTTTGAAAAGAAAGAACTCATGGCCCAGAAGCTCCATCTGCATTGTCGCCTCTTTGGCCGTCATAGGACGAAGAGGAAACCGTTTGGTCTTCACTATCTCTTCTTCCGCTGGGAGCAACGGCTCAGTTTCCACAAAGCCCTCGAGATTAAAGGATATATCACGGGTCCGCAACAGGGCCCTGTCTTTGAGATAATCGTTATGCCGTTTGATCTGACGCTCAATATTCTTCAAAGCCTTGTCAAAGGCTTTTCGCATATCAGGAGCACTCTCCTCGCTTCGCATAATCACACCATTCGCGTTGGAGGTAATTTCAACGTTGTGCATCCCGCGACCGAAACTCACAAGCACTTGGTTATCAAGGATCCGGTTAAAAAACTTGCCTAATTTCGAAACCTTCTCCCTCATGTAACTTCTGAGCTCGTCGTCAATTACAGCATTTCGTGCTACAAAGCGTACGTCCATATACATCCCTCCAATCTTGCTCTATTCCTGTTTATTCTAACATTGCCCCATGATATGAGCAATAAACAAGCACTGGCTGACTTAAGAAGCAGAGACCAGTATAATATCCTATACAGTGACTTACTATAAAAATCAGGAGTTGATATTCTATGCATATTTCCCAACGGGCAAAGAGAATGGAACCCTCCGCGACCCTTGTTGTCACAGCAAAGGCTAAAGCACTCAAACGGGAGGGAAAACCTATAATTTCCTTTGGTGCCGGTGAACCGGATTTTCCTTCTCCTTCTTCGGCTCTGCGATATGCAGAAGAGGCAATGGAAAGAGAGCAAACCCACTACACCCCCGCAGCAGGCATTCCTGAACTTAAGGAAGCTGTATGTTCATACTACAAGAATCACTTTGGACTTACATACGAAAGCAATCAGGTTCTTGTAGGGGCAGGCGCCAAGCCTCTTCTCTATGAAGCCCTAGGCTGCATTGTAGATCCAGGCGATGAAGTTCTAGTTTTTACTCCGGCATGGGTGAGCTATGTGGAACAGATTCGCCTTTTTGAAGGAAAAGAAGTGCTCATAGACACATCAAGCACCGGGTATGTTCCCAACCTCGACGTAGTACGCCAAGCCATCACTCCGCGAACACGATGCATGATGCTCAATACGCCAAACAACCCTACCGGCGCTGTCTACGACGAGAAAACCCTTAAAGGACTCGCGGAACTTGCCGTGGAAAAAAACATTGTCATCATCTATGACGAAATATATGAACGCCTTGTCTATGGCCATGCCAGACACCACCAGATCCTCAATCTTTGCCCAGAAGCCAAAGATTTGACCATCATCGTAAACGGCGTAAGCAAGGCCTTCGCCATGACTGGCTGGCGCATAGGCTATGCTCTCGGCCCCACAGAGATAATAGCCACTATGGGTTCTTTTCAGGGGCACCTTACATCCAATGCCTGTTCTGTGGCCCAATGGGCGGCGGTGGGAGCCCTTCGAGAGGCAAACAATGATGTAATCGCCATGCACAGTCAATTCAGCAAACGGAAAGACCTTGCTGTCAGTCTTCTTAAAGATATGCCGCTCATCACCTTTCAGGAACCTCAGGGCGCCTTCTATGTATGGATCAATATAGAGAAGACCTTTGGCAAAAAACACGGGAATACACTTATCACAGATGATAGCTCTTTCTGCTCAGCCCTTCTCGACAGCAAGTATGTAGCGGGCGTACCAGGAACAGCCTTTATGGTGCCTGGATATATGCGCATCTCCTATTCGAACTCAACAGAAGAAATTACGGAGGGAATGGGGCGCCTCAAAGAATTTCTTGAGGAAATTAAATAAACTGAAACCATAGGTTCGCAAATAGCGTGAAAAAAGATGGGGCAGGAGCTTTCTCAAAAAAGAGAGTCCCTGCCCTTTAATTATTATGGGTTTACCACATAAAGCGGTTGCCGTCCTTCCAGGGCATCAATCAAGTTTTGCGCGGCAAGGCGGCTCATGCCCCCCCTGGAATCGTACGTGGCACTTCCCATATGGGGCATAACTGTCACGTTCGGAAGGGTAAGGAGGGGCTCGTCCAAAGGTACCGGCTCCTTTGCAAAAACATCGAGGCCTGCAGCCCATATCCATTTTTCTGACAAAGCCTTACACAAGGCCTTTTGATCCACCACCAGGCCGCGGGAAGTATTCACCAGAATCGCTGTAGGTTTCATCATTCGCAGCTCTCGCTCTCCAATGAGACTGCGCGTTTCATCCTTCAAAGGGCAGTGAAGGGTCACATAATCAGACGTTTGAAGCAATTTATCTAGTGAAACCCTCTGGGCTCCCAACTCTTTTTCCGCCGCTGGCTTCGCTGATGGATTATAGTAACAGATGGACATGCCAAAACCCTTTGCCCGCCTGGCCACTGCTTGCCCAATTTGTCCAAAGCCCACAATGCCAAGTTTCTTGCCAGCTGTATCCATTCCAAGCCACATATCCGGATACCAGGTAGTCCACTGGCCTCTCCTCAAATACTCGCTGCACTCCACGAGGCGGCGCGCTGCTGCCAACAACAAAGTGAAAGCCAGATCAGCAGTGGCGTCAGTTAAAACATCAGGGGTATTGCAGATCATGATCCCATGACGTTTTGCCGCTTCAATATCGATATTATCAAATCCTACCGCGTGCTGACTCACAACTTTCAGTTTTGGAGCATGGGAAAAAAGCTCGTCGTCAATTGCGTTTGCCGGCATTGAAAGAAGCCCTTCCACGTCCTGAACCTCCCGTAACAGAGTTGCGCGATCTGGGGCTCCCTCCCCTCTCCACATTTTATAATCCACATGTCCATTGAGAAGGTCCATTCCCTCTTTTAAAATCCTTTGGGTGACATATACTTTAGGCAAAGCCAATAAATCCACCTCCTAATTATTCGCTAAAGGTTATGATAATATTCTAGCAGGTAAAATATTTCACATTTTCACCTTTGCCCATATCTGCTGACTGGTCAGACATTTCTTTATCCCCTTTGGGGATGATGTTATCCTGTTTGATGACACAAATGTACTTTAGCTCATTGAATTTTATATAAGTATGGATTATACTTCCCACTGTTCTTATCATATTAAAACAATGAAACAGGAGGTTGTAAAACCATGGCTTCATGGCTTGAAAAACGTTTTAAAGTGCGGGAAGCAGGAAGTGACGTGCGTACTGAAATTTTGGCGGGGATAACGACCTTTATGACAATGGCGTATATTATTTTCGTCAATCCAAGTATTATGGAAAGTGCAGGAATGCCTTTCGGTCCCGTAATGACCGCCACATGCCTCGCAAGCGCTTTTGCCACTCTTCTCATGGCATTCCTAGCCAACTACCCCATTGCTCTTTCAGTAGGCATGGGGCTTAATGCCTTCTTTGCCTTCGGAGTAGTCCTTGGAATGGGGATCAGCTGGCAAACCGCCTTGGCCGCCATATTCACTGAAGGCGTCATTTTCATACTCCTTACATTAACACGTCTTCGCGAAGAAGTGGTCAACGCCATCCCAACATCCCTAAAGATAGGCATCTCTACAGGTATCGGCTTGTTTATTACATTTATCGGCCTTCAAAGCGCTGGCATTATTGTTAACAACGATGCTGTTCTGGTGGGCATGGGCAATTTGAAAACCCCCACTGCCCTCTTAGCCATCCTCGGCTTCTTCATAATGGTCACCATGGAAGCCCGGCGAATCAGAGGAGCCATCCTCTGGGGCATACTCATCATTACTGCGGCAAGTATCCCACTAGGTGTTACAAACATGCCTAACGGCCTCATTTCAATGCCGCCATCTATTGCCCCCATATTCGCAAAACTTGACTTTTCTTCTATTCTGAACCCCAACTTCTGGATAGTTGTCTTTACCTTTTTCTTTGTAGATTTCTTTGACACAGTTGGAACCCTTGTAGGCGTAACCCACAGAGCAGGAATGCTCGATGCCGAGGGTAACCTTCCCAGAGCAAAAGAAGCTCTTCTTGCCGACGCTATTGGAACCGCAGCCGGCGCCATTCTGGGAACATCAACAGTTACATCATATGTAGAAAGCGCCAGCGGCGTAGAACAGGGAGGCCGGACAGGTCTCACCGCTCTTGTAACGGCAGTCCTTTTTATTTTAGCTCTCTTCTTCAGCCCATTAGTTGCCATTGTTCCCGCCTGTGCTACGGGCCCTGCCCTTGTTATGGTTGGCATCTTTATGATGATGAGCTTAAAACAATTTGATTTTACCGAGTGGACAGACCTCGTTCCAGCCTGTATCGCTATTTTTACTATGCCATTCAGCTACAGTATTGCGGCAGGAATCGAATTCGGAGTAATCAGTTTTGTCATAGTAAAGTTTTTCACCGGGCGCAAATATCAAATCAGTCCCATGATGGTCTTCCTCTTTGTGGTATTTATCCTCAAGGAGATATTCTTTTAACAGACTGGCTATCAACTAAGCTGTTGCGGTTTCAAAACTGAAAGGGATAACAAGGGCCCCCGTCGATCGATCCAGTATCTCGACGGGGGCCCTTGAAATAAAAACAGTGAATCGTGGCTAGTCTCCCTCAATAATTTCTTTTTCTTTCACTTTAAGCACTTCGTCAATCTTTTTGATGAAGTCGTCTGTTATATCCTGAACATCTTTTGTATATTTCCTCTGTTCGTCCTCGCTGATAACAGAATCTTTCTCCATCTTTTTCAGTGTGTCGTTTACTTCCCTTCGAATGTTACGAACAGCGATCCTGGCCTCTTCAGCGTATTTTGATACAACCTTAGAGAGCTCAATACGCCGTTCCTTTGTTAGTTCGGGAAGGGTAAGACGAATGTTCTCTCCATCGTTCTGGGGATTAATGCCAAGAGAAGATGCCTGAATGGCCTTTTCAATCCCTTTAAGAATAGACCTATCAAAAGGAGCAATCAGAATTTGCCGCGCTTCAGGAACGGAAACTGTCGCCAACTGCTTAATGGGAGTCTGGCTTCCATAGTAGTCAACCCTGATGTCGTTTACCAGACCTGGGTGTGCTCTACCTGTTCTGATACTGATAAATTCCTCTTTGAGATGCTCGATGACCTTCTCCATTTTCTCACTCATGGTTTTTATAGCTTCTTTAGGCACTGTATACTTCCTCCTCCCCTGTCGAAACTATTGTTCCAATCTTTTTCCCATCAACCAGAAAATTATGTAAATTGCCTTTTTTAAGGACATTAAGAACCACTATTGGAATACGGTTTTCCATACACAAGGAAAAAGCCGCCGCATCCATTATTTCGAGCTGCTGCTTTAGAGCTTCCATGTAGGTAATTTTATGCAAAAGCACGGCATCGGGGTTTTTTTCAGGATCCGCACTATATATACCATCTACCTTCGTCGCTTTCAACAAACAATCTGCGTCAACCTCCGCCGCCCGTAGGGCAGCAGCCGTATCTGTGGAGAAATAAGGAGACCCGGTCCCCCCGGCAAAAATAACAATCCGTCCCTTTTCAAGGTGCCGAATGGCCTTTCTTCTTATGTAAGGCTCCGCTAGCTGCCTCATCTCAATGGCTGTCTGTACCCGGGTGGGCACCCCCAGCTTTTCAAGTACATCCTGCAATGCCAGAGCGTTTATGACCGTAGCCAGCATTCCCATAGAATCAGCCTGAGCTCTCTCTATGCCCATGGTTTGAACATCTCTGCCACGAAGCATATTACCGCCGCCAACAACCATGGCAATCTCTACTCCCGTACGTGCTACTTCTGCAATTTCTTCACAAATCGAATGTATTGCTTCTAAATCAAGACCGAAACTTTTCGAGCCGGCCAATACTTCTCCAGAGAGTTTTAGCAACACCCTTTTTACCATGGCATACCCCTCCAACAGAATATTAAGGCAAAAAAAAGGCGAGGTCTCTTTTGGCCTCGCCCCTGTAATTATTACTCGCCGATCGCGAAACGGGCGATTCGTCCTACTTTAATGTTCTCACCCAGTTTAGCAATATGTTCGATTATAAGATCGTTTATTTTTTTATCGCCATCGCGAATATAGGCCTGATCAAGAAGGCATGATGTTTCAAAATACTTCTGCACTTTTCCTTCAGCAATTCTGTCCACAATATTCGCAGGCTTGCCTTCTTCAAGAGCCTGCTGCCGATAAATTTCTTTTTCTCTTTCTACAACATCTTCAGGCACTTCTTCTGAAGAAACAAACAACGGCGCGGAAGCCGCCACCTGCATCGCAAGCTCGTGGCCAAGCTCCTGGAACTCATCTGTTTTCGCCACAAAGTCAGTTTCACAGTTTAACTCCACCATTGAGGCAATCTTGGCATTGGTATGAATATAACAGAAGACCCTTCCATCCTTGGCGCTGCGGCTTGCCTTCTTTGCAGCCTTTGCTATCCCCTTCTCACGAAGATAGTCAATCGCCTTTTCCATATCACCCTTTGTTTCTGCCAAAGCGTGTTTACAATCCATCATACCTGCTCCGGTACGCTCTCTTAGTTCTTTTACTGCAGATGCACTAATCGCTGCCATGCTCAATACGTCCTCCCTTAATTATTCTTCTACTTCTTCAGTATCGTCATAAACTTCGTGGAGCCGCTCTCGCACGGAAATAATGTCTTCATCCGTCACTTCTTCCCCTTCTTCAACGACTTTCTTTACATCAGCATCTTCACCCTGACGGCCTTCGATCATGGCATCTGCCATAAGGCCAGAAATCAATTTAATTGCGCGAATCGCATCGTCGTTACCGGGAATGGGGTAATCTATCATTTCAGGATCACAGTTGGTATCTACAATAGCTATTACGGGGATACCCAACTTCTTCGCTTCAAGAATGGCAATTTCCTCTCTCCGGGGGTCAATGAGGAACAGCGCATCGGGAACATTTTTCATTCCGGCAATTCCACTGAGATATTTCTCAAGTTTAGCCAGCTCTTTTTTAAGAAGGGCAACCTCTTTTTTAGGAAGATTGCTCCAATTATCTTCTGCCGCCATCTTACGAAGTTCTACCATGCGGGTTACACGTTTGCGGATAGTGGAGAAATTCGTTAAAAGGCCGCCAAGCCACCGCTGATTGATAAAGTACTGGCCGCTGCGCTCCGCCTCTTCACGAATAGTATCCTGTGCCTGTCGTTTTGTTCCGACAAAGAGAAGAGAACCATTATTCTGAGCTATCTCACGAACGAAAGCATAGGCTTTTTCAAGGCCCCGAACAGTTTTCTGCAAATCGATAATATAAACGCCATTTCTCTCTGTGAAGATGTATGGTTTCATCTTCGGATTCCAACGTCTCGTCTGGTGACCGAAATGGACGCCACACTCAAGAAGCTGCTTCATACTTACTACTGACATAATAACCCCTCCTACATAATTGGTTTCTTATTCCCTCCACAAACATCCCTTGGAAGTGGAACCTTCGCAGCTCAAAGGCACCCCCACTTCCATCAGTTTATGTGTGTGATATGGGCCAACGGAAAGTATATCACATTTTATGAACGCCCTTCAACTGTTGCAGAAAAAGGGTATACCCTGTATTGTTTGGAGAGTAAAGTTACTAAACAATAGTTTCAAGGAGGATAATCCATGACTAAAAATTCCCTTATCAACAAGCTGGACAACATGTCTCCTACCGGAAAAGCAATGCTCAACAGATTGCGCCGCATAGAAGGCCAATTACGCGGCATTCAGAGAATGATTATCGAAGAAAAACCCTGCTATGAGGTTCTTCTTCAGCTCTCTGCCGCACGCAAGGCCATGCAGAAGGCTTGCATTGAGATATTGAAGAATTACATTAACCAATGCGTCCACGAAGCAAAGGATCCCGACATTGGCAACCTGGAAAAACTCCTCGAGGCTCTCATCGACATAGCTCCTGCCGGCATGGTATTTACAGAAGACCAGGAGCAGGAAAAAGAAGAATAAGCTGCGTATAAAAGCGGTCTTCTCCGGGAGATCCAGCTTCCTGTGGCACCCAAAACGCTCCGCTTACTGCTGCTCCCTCCCGGGCCTGACAGGGTTCACGGTGTTTCGCCGCACAGGGCTGAATCTCCCGGAGAAGACCGCCGAAAGGTATTGTAACAGCCTTTTGAAATGCTGGCAACCTGCAGCCCCTAAAGGTCTGCCTACTTACTAAAACGCCCCATCAGCTCAGTTTTGGCAAGCACATGCCCTTCCATAGTCTCTTCAAGAACATGCAATGGGGCTCCACCCTTTAGATCAAGCTCCTCATCGAGGGCGTAGAGTGTAAAATAATAACGATGCACACCTGATGGCGGTTGGGGTCCATCATACCCTGACTCACCCCAGCTATTCAGCCCCTGTCGTATGCCATCTGATGTTTCGATAGCGCGTCCCAGATCCGACGGAAGGCAGCATCGTTCAGCAGGAATATTATAAACAACCCAGTGTGTCCATGTACCGGCAAGGGCATCGGGGTCTCTGCACACAAGAGCGAAAGTGCGAGTTTCAACTGGTACATCCTCCCAGCACAGGGAGGGAGCGCTGTTATCAAATCCTCGCCCGTGATGTCGGGGAATCATCTCTCCATGATTAAAACTGGAACTTGTAAGTTTCACCTCTTCCTTCCCCCTTTCTATCATAAATATAATTATAGACGAGAGATATGAAAACACCATAATTTAAATTTAAAAGGTATGATTAACTGTATCGCCGTGATAGGACAATTTCTTTACTTACGGAGGTGTAATAGTGATCTCTCAGGAACTAGAAAAAAAAGTGCTTTTTTATCGCCGTGATTTTCACAAATATCCCGAAACAGCTTGGTCTGAGTTCAGGACAGCATCACTTATCGCTGAATATCTTTACAAAATGGGCTATAAAGATCTACTTTTTGGTTCTTCCATCTTCGATTTCACCTCAGTTATGGGAAGACCTGATGAAAACATCATCGACCACCACATAGGGAGAGCCATCCGGCAAGGGGCGATAAAAGAATGGATAGATAAAATGGAACGTCATCCCGGAGTGATGGCGGTTCTGGATACGAAACGATCTGGCCCCACTGTAGCGCTCCGTTTCGATTTAGACGCCGTGGATATTACAGAAACAAAGGATCCGGCCACCGCCCGGTAAAAGAAGGTTTTGCTTCGGTACATGACGGAGCCATGCATGCATGCGGCCATGATGGTCACGCTGCCATGGGACTAGGCATCGCCGAGCTTATTATAGAACATAGCAACTCTCTAACAGGAACATACAAGCTTATCTTTCAGCCTGCGGAAGAAGGGGTGAGAGGGGCTAAGGCCATGGCAGACAAAGGCATTCTAGATGATTGTGACTACTTTATCGCAATACACCTTGGCATGTCCCACCCAACAGGCGAAGTTACTGCTGGAGCGCAAGGTTTTCTCTGCACTACTAAGTTTGACGTTCGCTATACAGGTGTTTCCGCCCATGCCGGCGCCGCTCCTGAAAATGGAAGAAACGCCCTTCTTGCCGCCTGTGCTGCCGCTTTAAACATGCATGCCATAGCACCCCATGGTAAAGGGATAAGCCGTATAAACGTGGGAGTGCTGCAAGCTGGAGAGGGTCGTAACGTCGTTCCTCCCAATGCATTTATGAAAGTGGAAACAAGGGGAGCAACTGAAGAAATAGAAACCTATATGTACAGCAGAGCAAGGGAGATTATCGATGGAGCAGCTAAAATGTACGGTGTTGAAAGTGTCGTCTATGAAACAGGAGCAGCTACGACTGCACGCAGCAGCAATAAAATAGTAGACATCATCGCCAATGAAGCCGTTAAAGTAGATGGAATAACAGAAATAGAAAAAACTGCCGCAGCAGAAGGCAGCGATGACGCTACGTGGATGATGAAACGGGTTCAAAACCTTGGCGGCCAGGCAACCTATATAATAGTGGGATCTAATCTCACCGCCGGACATCATAACGAGTATTTCGACTTCGACGAAAGGTCTCTTTTCATTGGAGTTGACCTTATATTCAAAACCCTTCAGGCCATAGCGAAAAATGGTGCCAGGTCTTGAATTTGTGCATACCCATGTACGTATGCACAAATTCAAGACCTGGCACCACAGATGTTTGCTATAATATTTACTATCACTTCTACTCCTTTTTCAAGGGCAAATACCGGTACGTATTCAAAGCGCCCATGGTAATTATGGCCGCCTGTAAAAAGGTTGGGAGTTAAAAGGCCCCGCTGCGAAAGGCTTGAGCCGTCAGTTCCCCCGCGAACAGGAACCACCGTGGGATTCACGCCCGCTTTTTTCATGGCCTTTTCAGCAATTTCAACAATATACATGGCCCCCCTGATCTTTCCCGCCATATTGTAATATTGGTCGCGCAGAGAACAACCTATAACACGAAAACCATATTTCTGCTGTAGACTAAGAATTGTCTCTTTTACAAAGGCCTTACGCTCTTCAAACCTTTCCACATCATGATCACGAATAATATATTCAAGCTCAGCTTTCTCCACATCCCCCCTGAAAGAGAGGAGATGGTAAAAGCCCTCGTAATTCTCTGTTTCCGCAGGAGTCTCCTTTTGGGGGAACATCGAAACGCATTCAGCCCCTATTAGAGCGGCATTTATCATTTTTCCCTTCGCCGTTCCCGGATGAACGTTTCTGCCATGGATGGTAATGACAGCCTTCGCCCCGTTAAAGGTTTCATAGTTCAACTCCCCCACAGGCCCGCCGTCAACAGTGTATGCGAAATCAGCGCCAAAGGCTTCTATGTCAAGGTACGCGGCCTGGTGCCCAATTTCTTCATCTGGAGTGAAACATATTTTAACAGCCCCGTGTTCTATCTCTGGATGGGCAATAAGATACTCCACTGCCGTCATTATTTGAGCCATTCCCCCCTTATCATCCACACCCAGAAGAGTTGTTCCATCTGTAACGATAAGGTCTTCTCCCTTGTAGCTTTCCAGCTCGGGGAAATCCTTTGGGGACAGCACCACGTTCTGTTCTTCGTTCAACAAGATGTCGCCCCCGTCATAATTGGAGACCACTCTCGCCTTTACATTGGCGCCGGATATTTCAGTTGATGTATCAAGATGGGCTATAAATCCAACAGTCGGTACTTTTTTTTTGGCAGTATTGGCCGGAAGTGTTCCCATGACATAGGCATGGCCATCTACAGAAACATCCATCATCCCCATTGTTTTCATCTCTTCAGCCACGTCATGAGCGAGAAGAAACTGCCCTCCAGAGCTGGGAACAAGGCCAGTCCCTTCCACAGACTGGGTATCAAATGCAGTGTAATGTAAAAAACGTTTAACCACAGAAGACATATGCTCCTTCCCCCTTTTGAATGGTGCCAGGTCCTGAATTTTTGCGTACCCCTATGGGTATGCAAAAATTCAAGACCTGGCACCACATCAGAGTCCTAAGACAAAACGAGCTACATTAAAATAAATTAGTAGTCCGGTAATATCAACTATCGTTGTCAGGGCCGGACTCGCAACAATGGCCGGGTCACACCCCAGGGCTGCCGCTCCCATGGGAAGAGCCGCCCCTATAAGGGTGGATGTTATCACCTGTATGGCCAGAGCAAGGGCTATAGCCAGAGCTATCATTGATAAGGTCATATCTCCCGGAATAGCCAGGCTTCTTGATAAAAACAGAACCTTCCCATAAGAAAGCGCCCCAAGAACGGCCCCCAGCATCAATGATACTTTCAATTCCTTGAATAGTACTTTAAAAATATCCTCCAGGTGGAGGTCACGCAATGCCAAGGCCCGTATGATCACCGTGGCAGCCTGGCTTCCTGTATTACCCCCACTATCTGTAAGCATGGGAAGGTAGAGAGCCAAAATCATAAAATGAGCCAATGTGGCTTCAAACCGATGAATTACCATTCCCGATATAAGGCCGATGGCCGCCAAGCCAACAACCCATAGAACCCTGTTTTTAAAGTGGTCCAATGCCGGAGTTTTCAAATAGGATGCCACTTCGTGGCGGCCGCCAATAGCCATGAGTTTTTCAATGTCTTCCGTATGCTCCTGGTTAATAATGTCAATGGCATCGTCATGGGTAATAATTCCGACCAGTGAGCCCGCATCATTTACAACTGGCAGGGCAATAAGATCGTACTTTGCTATTTTTCGAGCCCCTTCTTCCTGGTCTTCCGTTACATGGGCAAAAATAAGATCCCGATGCATAATATCTGAGACCTTGAGAGCAGGATTAGAAACTATGAGATCTTTTAGAGAGACGAAGCCCAGAAGTTTGCGATCCTCCCCTAAAATATAGACGTAATAAATGGTTTCTCTATCAGGAGCCTCCTTGCGCAGTTCCTCAATGGCCTGTGCCACTGTTATTCCCTCTGTCAGGGCCGCATAGTCGGATGTCATAACAGATCCGCACGTTCCCTCTTCGTATGAAACAAGTCGCCTGATATCATCCCTTTCTGCCTGGGCAAGGGCTGGAAGCAGCATTTCCTGGGTGGCATGGGGCAACAGTCTGAATAGATCAGCTCTATCATCTGGAGACATGTCGGTTACAAGAGCCGCCAGGTCAAGACGGGACAGGCGGTTGGCCAAAGCAACCTGGCTGTCTTCATCGATCTGACAAAAAACCTCTGCTCTTTTATGAGGATCGAGAGCAGAGAGCACCGACCATATTTCCTGAGGCTCAAGGGAAGATAAAAAATCAGCAACGATCGCTGGGTGAGCAGAAAGACAAAATTCTTTGATCAAAGAAAAATCTTTGCTCAGCAGAAAACTCTGCAGAGCTTGTGTCAACGAAATATTCATTGGTATCACTCCTATTCAGAGCCCATCATCAGGCCTCCGAAAAAGAGTGTGGCTGTTCACGAGTGAAAAATCAGCGATACTGAAAGGAGGAGGCCTGCCTGAAAGACGTAATAAATTTTAAACATTCCCTGCTACTAGGGACGTCATCCATGGAACGAACCTCCTTGTAATGTGATAAGTCAACCTGTAACCCTACCCATTGTAACCAAATCCATTAATATTGCAACTTTCATATAAAACTAGGGGCTGCCACGCTGGCAGCCCCTAGAATGCTTCCTTAACTACGAATCGTAACTGGAATCCTCATATCCACCGTAGCCTTCCCATGGGTCGATATCCACATCAACCTCTTCATCACTCATTTCGTCAATATCCACGCCCATATCGTTCCATGACCGCTCCTCTGGACTGAGAATCTCGTTTTCATCACTTTGAGATGCTCTTTCTGCTGTGCGATTCTTTTCTGCAAGAACTTTAAGAGTGGGTTTTTCCCGCCCTGGCACGTCCAGATACACTTCGAGGCGACACCCTCGTTTTCTAGGCGTCCCCTCTCTGGGGATGCTCGTAATTATGGCCTCCACAGGCAAATCTTTTTCCAGAGCCGGGAATATGAACTCTGCCACTTCCCTTGGCAATGTCCCTATCTGCTCTTGCTGCCCTGTCACAACGAAAATATGGTCTTCTTCGACAACAAAGTAAACCGTATCCCCTGCCCGACACTCCCTTAAAATTTCCTGGCGGGATTTGCCGTTGCCATTGGAGAGTGCCGTGTCAAGCACTCTGGAATGAACAGACCGCTCTTCGAGAGGTGACTTTTTTTCTCCCCTTTCACATGGCCGATCGGGGCAAATCTTCGAATAAAGCTCTGGGGAAATATGAAGACGGGAAAAGAAGGCTTCTACAACATTTTTCACTGGAAACTTTTTAACGAGAGGAGCGGTGCTCGAAGGATCCTTAAATTCGATATGAAGGTACGAAACTCCCTTTTCAGAAACTTCCGCTTGCACAATCTCTCCTTCTCCGTAGATGTTATGGACAATGGTCGCTCCCTCAATAAGTGTAATGTTTTCGAAGTTTGTCTCTTCCATATACTTCCGCACAAGGTCCAGAGAAAGCTCTTTCAGTGTTTCTCTCGTTCCGGTCGTCATGAGACTCACCATCCTCTGGTATAACGTTATGTGCGCACATTATAAACTACTTTTCTTATTTGAAAAGGGGGCAACAAAGAGAATGTGAAGAAATATTATTTGGTGTTAAAAAGGAGGCCAAAAATCAATAAAAACAGCCGTTAATGAAAAGTAAGCCGCGACCCAATAGACACCTTTTCATGAGGAATATGGCCCGTTGGACACTCAACAACCATGCGGGCGCCGCGGCACACAGCCATTCTCCAGGGGGCGAGGTTCCAGCGAATATCTAGAACCCGTCCCATCTCGTCAAGAAAGAACACATCAAGGGAAAACCGCATAAAAAAAGTGTGGATGGAATTACAGGGAACCAAAATTAAGCCATAGCCCTTTTTGGGGGGGCAGAACATAAGCCCCCGAAAACGGCGCCAAAAAGAACCGGCATAAAAAAGAGGGAAGAAAAGAAGATTTTCCTCCTCATCAGTAAGATTCAATAATTGAGCCCTATTCCTTGGGCTTATCATAGCCATCTTATTTTTTAGCAAGGGTCTCCATAATAGACAAAAAGGCCGGCCCTAAAATAACCACAAAAAGAGACGGAAAAATAAAAAGGATCATGGGGAACAATATTTTAATGGGAGCCTTGCGGGCATGCTCCTCCGCCTTGAGCCTTCGCAGCCGTTTAAGGGTTCCGGCCTGGCTTCGAAGCACTTCACTTACGGCCACTCCCAGCTCTTCTGCCTGAATGAGACTTGCTATGAAGTGGCGCACCTCCTCAATTGGCAGCCGCTCCATAATGCCGCGAAAGGCAGCCTGACGGCTCTCTCCCAAACTTATTTCGTGAAGGGCCCGGGCGAAGTTTTCACCCATGGGACCGCGAAGACGGTCTGCCACGCGAGACATGGCCGCGTCAAGGCCAAGACCGGCCTCAACGCTCACCACCATAAGATCCATAACGTCGGGAAGCTGATTACGCGCCTCAACCTGGCGCTGTTTTCCCTTGTTGGTAATCCAGAGGCCCGGAATCATATATCCCAGAGCTCCTAAAATAATAGCCCCTGAGATGCGAAAGGGATCAGGAATAAGAAAAAAAGAAACCATTGCCAAAATAAGGGCAAAAGAAACCTTCAGCCCGGCCAAAACTTCTCCCCGCAACCCTCTGGGGCGGCCGGCCAAAAGGCAGTATCGGTCCATACGGGCAATGGCCTCCTGGGGAAAGAAAAAGCGGCCAATGCGGCTGATCTTTGCCCGCAGAGGGTCTACCACCCGCTCTCTAAAGGAGGCTGTTTCATCGTCCCACTCTTCTGCAAAACGAAGGGCCCTGTCAAAGGAGTCTTCCTTTTCGGGAGAAATAACATTCAATATAAGAAAAACTCCCAGCACTATAACCATCACTATAAAAACAATAACCAAAAGATCCATTCCGCCACCTCCCTAGTATCGAGGTCTCACTATGCGCTGAATGACCAGAATGCCTATAAAGGCAAAAAATATTGCTGTCCCCAGCATTACTTGCCCTTTTTGTGTAGAAAACAAAGGACTTAAGTATCCCGGGCTTAACAAGTTTATAATCACTGCCATGGCCACAGGCAGAAGAGAAACAATAAGGCCTTCTAAACGTCCCTGAGACGTCAAAGCTTTCATTTGAGCTGCCACATCCTGGCGATCCCGCATAACCCTGGCAATGTTTTCCAAAATTTTGGCCAGGTTTCCCCCAATTTCTCTTTGAATCAATATAGAGGTCACGGCCAGCTCGAGGTCTAGGCTTCCTACCCGTTCTACCCACCTATTGAGTACATCTTCGAGGTCAAGCCCCAGAGAAATTTCTGCCACTACCTGCTGCAATGTATCTCCCAGCGGCGCTTCTATCTGAGCCCCGGCATTCTGCAAGGATTGCAAAAAACTAAAACCTGCCCTCAAGCCCGAAGAAACCATATCGAGCATGGGGGGAATCTGGCGCTCAAAGCGCTGCAGACGGCGCTGTTTTCGCACCCTGGTTATAATTACGGGAACAATTATCGCAACCACTATGCCTACAGCCAGGCCGAAGGCGCCGCGAAGAAGAAAAAGCAAAAAAGGCACAACTATAATAAGGCCAAGCCAAGTCAGCAAAGCTTCATGAAACTTTAAAGGGAGGTCGGCTTTGCTCAGCTCTGCCTCAAACTTTTTTTGAAAGTTATCAGGGGCAAAGGGCCTGCCCCCAGTTTTTTTCTCACTCGTCTGCTTCCCCGCTCGGTCTGAAAAAAACCAGGCTTCAGTTCGTGTCATCTGGTCTTTTTCTTCTCCCACCATGACAAAGAAAAGAATCCAGACCATTAAAAATAGAAGCAGCCCTATGATGAGAGCAAACAACATCCCTCCCATGGTCAGATCCCCCTTCTAGACCTCAACATGTCGCTGGGCAAAGCCACGCCAGCCATATCAAACTTATAGCTGCGATGAGGCTGAATACCCGTGGGATCGAGGTTACCCCGTATTCTTCCCGCGTCATCGAACCCCTGATGATTGAACAAAAACAGATCCTGCATCTGGATGGTGTCTCCTTCCATACCTGTAATTTCAGATATGGAAGTAACGCGGCGGGTTCCGTCCTTTAATCGCTCCTGATGAACAATGAGGTCGATACCGGAGGATATTTGTTCTCGTATGGCGCGGACGGGAAGCTCCATCCCAGCCATGAGAACCATGCTCTCAAGACGAGAGAGTACGTCCCGGGGGGAATTGGCGTGGAGCGTGGTCAGAGAACCGTCGTGGCCCGTGTTCATGGCCTGAAGCATATCAAAGGCCTCTTCACCGCGGCACTCACCCACTATAATACGATCGGGCCTCATGCGCAGAGAGTTGCGAACAAGCATGCGAATGGTTATGGCCCCCGTACCCTCTATATTAACGGGACGGGATTCCATACGCACTACGTGATCCTGCTGCATACTCAGCTCTGCCGCGTCTTCAATGGTAACAATACGCTCTCTGTTTGGTATAAAGCTTGAAAGCACATTAAGGGTGGTGGTTTTACCTGAACCTGTTCCCCCTGTAACAATAATGTTATATCGAGCCTCTGTGGCAACCCGCAAAAAGCTCACAGACTCATCAGAAAGAGTGCCTAGGGCAATGAGGTCCTGGGCTGTAAATGGCTCTCGTCTGAACTTTCGCACCGTCAACGTGGGCCCATCAATAGAAACAGGAGGAATCACCGCGTTGACACGGGAACCGTCGGGCAGGCGGGCATCCACCATGGGGGAGGCCTCATCAATGCGCCGCCCCAGAGGTGCCACTATTTTGTCGATAATACGCCGTATGTGATTATCGTTATTAAAAAACACATCGGTAGGCTCGATTTTGCCCCACCGCTCTACAAAAACCTGCTCGCAGCCATTCACCATTATTTCTGTCACTGTGTCGTCATCGAGCAAGGGCTGAATGGGGCCGTACCCGAAGACCTCGTTCAAAAGATCATCGTGAAGGCGGTTGATCTCTAAGGCATTGAGGCCCTTTACCTCTTCGAGCATAGCTTGTATTTCAAGGGTGATCTGCTCTTTAACGAGAGGGGATTTTCCCCAATCGGGCTTCGAGGCAACCTCTTCCATATCTATCTCATCGGCCAGACGGGAGAGAATTCGGCGATGGGTTTCGCGGTAGAGCTCTGACACGCTTCCCCGTCCCCGCCTGTCTCCCCCCGTATTTCCAGCAATCCGTCGTAAGAGGCTCATTAAAGGCTCACCTTCTCCTTACCAACAAGCTCTGAGGCTATCTCTCGTATGACTTTAGAGTAGGGAGACCGGGGCTGGCTTAAAATAAGGGGCTCTCCCTTCAGCCAACCCTTTTCAAGCTTTTCGTCAAAGGGAAGCAAACCCTTTACACCATATTCCCTTTGTATCTTTTCTACAATAGACCGGTCTTCCCGCTCCGCCTTATTAACAATAACCCCCCGCTCTATCCACGATATTCTCAGCTGATCGAGCAAACCTGTCACTAAGTGGAGATTTTTAACGCCGGTGCAGCTGCAATCTGTAACGAGCCAGATCCGCTGGCATCCTTCTGCCAATTCAATGGTTATATCTCCAAAGTTTCGGTGGAGGTCAACAACAATATAATCGAACCGGTCAGAAAGAGACTCTATAAGGCGGTCCCCCATGCCGGATTTTACCAGTTCCGCCTGTACAGGGTTCTTGGCTGTCGGCATAATCATAAGATCCTTTGGGCCAAGGGCCAAATATCTTTCGCCATCAACAGTTCCGCTCAGACATTCGTTAGCCCAGCTGGTCCAGTTCAACTCATAGGGGGTATTGAGCAGAAAAGCCACATCTCCCATATAGAGATCGCCGTCTATCAATGCTGTTCTCTTGCCCATAGAAGCAAGCTGCAAGGCAAGGGATATAGAAAAAGACGACCCTCCCGCCCCGCCGCGGCAGCTTAATACAGCAATACGCTCTGCCTGGCGGGTTCCCCCTTTAGAAAGGGTTTCTGTATTTACGCGCCTAATAGAATCCACCAGTTCGCCGCTGGCGAAGGGCTTTAACAGATAATCTCTGGCACCTGCCTGCATGGCCTTTCGCAAAAAGGCCACGTCTTTTTGTACAGACATCATAATAACCCCTGGCGCGCCGGGCATATGGGCCAGTTTTTCTGCCAAATCCGTACCGTCGCCGTCGGGCAGCTGAAGATCGAGAAGCAAAACAGAAGGCCTGAGGCGAGTGACCGTTTCTATAACACCTTCAAGACAGTCGCTCTCGCCGATGATTTCCATATCCGGCTCTATCTGGATCATGCCCCGAATCACATCTCTTGTAACAGCATCGTCATCTACAACGTAAACCCGAATCATAGGGCCACCACCTCCGGCGTTACCGTGATTACGAGTTCAGTTTCATCGTTGGTGAACTCCCGGCTCTTGAAGAGTTCGCCAATAATGGGAATATCCCCTAATAAGGGTATCTTTTTAACGAGCTTTGACTGCTTATTGTCGAGAAGGCCTCCAACCACAAGGGATTCGTTGTGGCCAAGGCGCACTTTGTTGGCAATTTTTCTTGTTCGTATGGCGGGAATCTTAATGCCCTGGGTTTCAATGGCATTCTCCCAATCTATTTCGCTCACTTCGGCTTCAAAAGTCAGCCAGATCTCGCCGATTCCGTCAAGTTCGGGGGTAAATTTCATAATGACACCATAGGGCTTCCATTCAATCTTGATTTCGTTGTTATCTACACCTACCGGCACGGGAATTTCCCCGCCAACATTAAGGGAAGCCTCTTCGCCACTCAATGTAGTAAGATAGGGCCTGCTTAAGATCTTCGCCTCTTTGTTCTCAACAAGGGCATTGATCCAGGCATTGATTTTGGCAGAATAGTGAGCGCCTTTAGTGTAATCGAGCATATGGCCTGTGTCGGGCGTTAAATCAAAAATCCCCCAGAAAGTACCCTCCTGACCTTCAAGACGTTTCATGCCAAGGGCATCGCCATCCTTCTTCTTCACTTCCATCACCACGGCCCTCAGCTTTATCTGGGGAGCGCTATCCACTTCGAGAAGATTTATAACCTTTTCGCCAAAAGCACCGGCAATGGCCACTGCGCGAAGCCTGTCCCGAGGGGTTTTTACCTTTCCCTCGAGGACTACGGCGCCTCCCCGAACTGTAACATCTATGTTTTCGGCTTGAAGCAGCTCCTTAAGTTCCCAGGAAGGGGCCTCTATGGAAGGGTGGACAAGAATTTTCTCCATATGCATGCCCGCGGCATCCCAGACAATAAGGGCCGCACCCCCTTCTACCTTGCCTGTGAGCAGTACCTGGTTGTTATCAAGGGGAATGGCATCAAGCACGTCTGGATTTCCCACCGACATTCGCTTGACATTCTGGTATTTCAGCACCGCGCTGTCGCCCACATCAAGATGATAGGTAGCCGCCAATACAGGAAGGGCGCCCACCACAACTGTTAAAAACACAACGGCAAAAAACACCCATAGTTTTCTTTTAAGGCAAGCCATCAGCGAGACCTCCCATCAGGAGATACAGTTACTGTGGATACATTTCCAGGTTGTATCATTTCTATTTTCCAACCTTGAGGAACAGCCCTGACGCTTCTTTTCGCAGCCGGTTTTGGAGGGGCAGATTGGGCTGCTGCCTTCTGAGGCTCAGGAGAAACTTCAGGCCCCTTATAGACCACTGCGGGAGTCAAAGTCTCTTCATTGGCAGGACGCAGGGCCAGCCATACGCTTCCCAGGCTCTGGGCCCATGCGGCTACTGCTGCCTCTTCAGGAGAAACTTCTACCACAGCTGACCTGGCGAGCATTTCTTTTTCTTTCGTTCCCTCTTTTTCCTCTTTTCGGGTGAGAACGCCGCCAAGGGCAAGAACTTTCACCCGTGAGAGAAGAAGGCGGGAAGTGGGGCTCACCGCATCTTTTTCACGATAGACATGGAATACATCAACGTAATCCCCCGGACGAAGGAGCCCTCCCGCCGCTATCACTTCATCAATGGGCAAGGCAATGGCCACGCGCCCATCAGGAAGCTGGAAGGCCACTCCCAATTTTTCAGGATCTAAAGAAAGTTTGCCTTTAAGAACAGGGTCTCCTTCAGAAAGGGCCAGCATAGATGCCTTTCCAACCACTTCATCAAGAGACAGAACCTCACCTGTCGGAATGCTGCTTCGTGGCATGCGAACAACTTTCACGTCTTCTGCCGTGATAATAGAAAAAGCATCCTTGGGACGTGCGGCCACTACCACAGAAACAAGCTCTCTTTCAGCCCGGGCTATCTTTAATTTATAGCTGCGTATCTGCTGATATACCAAAAGCCCCGCCATAATTCCCAACAACAGAGAAACGATTAAAAAAATGCCGCGTTTTTTCACGTCCTCACCTCACTCTCATTGTATTAAACTGACAGAATAGCCGCCAAACTCGGTGCTTCCTCCTCCAGAGCTGCCCGGTATAACCCTTTCAACAAACCGCCCCACAACTCTAGAATTTTTTCCCGAGCCTTCTACTCCCTCAAGAAAGAAGCTGGCAAACCCAACCACCTCAACGGTATCCCGCCCGTGGACTTCCCAATTATCAACAATGGGAACAAGGATTAGACGAGGGCTCGCATAAAGGTCGTCTAGGTGGGAGGCATACCAATCCCACGAAATGTGACCCGACTGGTCAAGGATATACTCTATGCCTTCTTTAATGATCTCAAGGGCAACAACATAATCGATGCCATCTTCTGTAGGGCCGGACATATTACCCGGTTCTGTCGTAATCGTATCTCCAATGGATATAACGCCATCATATCCATATTTAATTTTTTCACGGTAATTGTTCGCCCCCTTCCCCCCAAGGGCCAATGCGTGGAAATTGCCGTTGGAGGTTTCATCGTGGGGGCCTATCTTTAAAAGATATTGGTCTCCAAACACAAAATCCTGGCTCTGAATACCAAAGGGTCGAAGCCCTTTTGCTGACCCCGCGCCAGAAAGCCGTGCCGCCGCCTCTGCCAAAACGGTACTCTCGTTAACCCCTAAGATGCGGGCAAAGGTCATGGCTATAGTTTCTTGCCCTTCAACATGGCATGTATCTGCATCGGGAAAATCCACGGCGTAGGCGCCCTCGCTTTTATTGTCGCTGGCAACAGAGCCGGCAACTTGTGCGGCGCTGGCTTCCCGAAGAGCCTGGCTTGCTGATTTGTTTCCAAGCTCCCAGGCCCCCGCAAGGCTTCCCGCATCCACTGCTGTCTGAAGGCGCCAGCGAGCCACAACAAGACGGCCATAATCAAGAGAAAGGGCACCCGCCCCAAGCAAAACCACCATGGAGGCCGCAACCCAGACCAGAACGGCTCCCCTGCTTCGCTTTAATTCTTTTCTATTCTCTCTTCTCATAGCTATCACTCCACCCTGAAAGACGCCGAAGCGTGGGCCTGCCAGTTAGAAGTCAACCCTTCTACAAAGGCCCCCAAGGGCGTCAAAAAAGCTACAGGAGCCTGCACCGTTACCACAGACTCTTTATAAGACCCTTTATCGGTCTCTGTAACATTCACAGAAACCTCTGCACTGGTCCACCGTACGGCCAGAATCTCTTCTACTCTGGATGTTACATCTGCTGCTGAACCGCCCACAGAGGCCATGCGGGCCCCTTCTCGGGCTCCTTGGTTCAGCGTAAGATACTGCTGCATTATCAACCCAAAATCTATTATCCCCATTACAAGAACAAGCAAAAGAGGCAGCACCAGCGCAAACTCAACAATAGCCTGCCCTCGGCTTCTTTTTTTCAAAACCTCTAACATCCTCATCCCATCACCCCCGCTCACAGCAGGAGATATATTGCGTACCCAATTGCTATTGCCAGAGCATAGGGCACTTTTTCTTTACGTCGTTCACGCCCTGACATCCAAATGCTTTTAAAAAACCTGCGTGGCCCCCCGGCGAGGGCCACCCAAAAATCTTGGAAATCCACGCGTTTTAAGGTTAGGGCAATTACCACTATCCCGCCTGCTACCGAAGAGTACAAAACCACATAGAGCGCTCCCGGCCATGCAGCCATCGCACCCGCGGCGGCCAGAAGCTTTACGTCGCCTGCGCCCATGCCTCCCAGCAGGTATGGAATTAAAAACCATCCCAGACCTATCCCGGCCCCGAATAGAGACATAGAGACAGCGCCATAAAAACTATGAAAGAGAATCGCCGCCAGCAGCAAACCATAAGTGAGCCAGTTCGGTACCTTCTTATATTTCAGATCGTAAAAGCCTGCCCAGCAAAGAACTGCCAGCGTCACCCATTCCATAGAATCACTCCAGTTTTAGAAAGAAAGGGCAGGATTCCCTGCCCTTTCTTTAAAGCACGTCGCTAAAATATTCTCCTTACGGTCACTAGGGCAAAACACTGTTAGCGTTAGTGAAAAGCTGGAGAACTTTTGGGCCAATGAGAGAAAGCACTACTACAGCTGCAACAGATATTAAAGCTAGAATAACACCATACTCCGCCAATCCTTGGCCACCCTCATCCGTAAAAAAAAACAACACTACCGCCTATCAGAGTTTCCCTTCGACTTCAGTGAAAATCCCTGCGACCTTTGGACCTAAGGTTAGAAGCGCCGCAATTACAACAACCGCAATTAATGCTAAAAGGAGCCCATACTCCACCATTCCCTGGCCTTCCTCATCTGTTACAAGGTTACGAAGTCTTTTCAACATTTATATTACCTCCCTTATTTATTTCTGCTATATTTTTTCTACTGTACTGGGATTATAATACACGTTTCATTTTAGATTTAACGGTAACTTAAGAATCATAGAGAAAAAGTGAAACTCATTAAAAAAGGGGGATTTTCCATACACTACATTGGGAAATTTTCCCGATTTTAACATAATTAAGCCTCTATTGAAATAAAACATGCCTGTCTGTTTCAATTCAATTGCTTACTGCCTCTTCATCTTCTGTTGGGGGGTGTTCTGTCAATCCCCACTTCCAGGCCAGTGCGATGGCCTGGCTCTTTTCCTGCACATCCAGTTTCTTCAATATCTGGCACATATGGTTCTGTACTGTCTTGTTTGAAAGAATCATACGCCGCCCTACCTCTCGTGAAGAAAGGCCATGGGATACCCAATAGAGAACTTCTTTTTCCTTAATTGTAAGTGTTTCAATCTTTGATTTAAATTCAGCATGGGGAGAAAAGGATTTAAGGAGCTTTGAGGCTATCAGGGGATCAACGTACCGCTCTCCGCTAGCTACCGTACGCAAGGCGTAAAGAAGCTCTGCCAAACCTGAAGATTTTAATACATACCCTTCTATCCCAGCCCTCGATACACGAGTTATCTGATTTTCAGCATCAAGGGCCGTTATAACAACAAAGGCACTTTTACATCCTTCTTTTCGAAGAGTGGTTACCACCTCGATGCCATCGGCTCTGGGCATGCGTATATCAAGCATTACCACGTGGGGAGCGGTTTTTTTCACCACATCTATGGCCTCAAGACCATCCCGCGCCTCACCAACAACCTCTATGTCGTCTTCCATGTCAAGAATTTTCCGGATGCTCTCCCGAAAAAGACTGTGGTCATCGGCTAAGACAACTGTAATTTTTTTCATTACCTATCATCCTCCGGAATAGGAACACTCATTAAAATGACAGTGCCGTTGCCAGGAGAGCTATCGATAGTAAGCTTTCCTCCAAAAAGACGGAGTCGTTCTTCCATATTTGTCAGGCCGTAAGAGCCTCGTTCCTGGGCAATCGTTTTCGCCTTAGCCACATCAAAGCCCTTACCGTTATCAGCGATACGGGCGCTAAACCCATCAGACTTGGCACTGAGGCTTATATCTACTTTTTTGGCGGCGCCTCTTTGTATGGCGTTATCCAGGGCCTGATGAATAACTCTGAAAAGATTGCTTCGCAATATCATGGAGAGGCCTGTAATGTTGCCATCTGTTTGAAAAGATATATCCACGCCATATCGGTCACAAGCCTGCTTTGCATATCGTTCAAGAGCTACATCCAACCCTTCTTCAAGACCCTGTGGGTGTATCTGAAAAAGAAGGGTTCTAATATCAAAAATTGCCTCTTGCATTTGTGTTTTAACCTTACCAAGCTCTATCTGGGCTTCTTTTATTTTTCTAGCTTCTAAATATCGCTCTGCAAGCTCACAAAGCATTATGGCCCCAGAAAGCTTTTGGGCAGACCCATCGTGAAGATTGCGGGCTAAAAATCGGCTGTCAAGCTCTGCCAGGCTAAAAGCGGCAGAGAGGAGTTTTATGTTTTTTTCAGTGTCGCTGTCTGACATGGCTTTAATTCCCTGATCCTGTAAAAACTCAAGGATAAGACGAAACTTGTTTGCCATATCTTCACTTCTGCTGAGGAACTCTTTTACACCATTTTCTTCTTTTAGAAGAAAGCTTCGCTGAAGTTTCAGGTTCTGCTCGCGCTCTTGGTGAGTTGAAAGTTTTTTTCGCAACGTGTCTGCTTTTTCGTAAGCCGCGAGTTCTGCTGCGGAATCCTCTTCTTCCATGGCTTCAACAAGCTCTTGCTGGGCAGCTTTGAAGGCTGAATCAATTTTTGTTGAAGATAGTTGAAGATAATCAATGTCTTTTTGATTGGAGTCAAGTTTTTCACGCACTTCTTTAAGTTTCAGCAACTCCTGTTGACGAATCACTGAAACATTCGACAGGTTTAACGCCACATATTTACAGACTTTATCGTAGATGCTTTTTAACTTTGCATGGAATGAATCTTCACTCATAAAGGCTCCTCCACCCATGTAACGGGAAAATTTATCTTATTTTAATAAAAATGCATTCTATATGCAAGGGAAATCATACATTTTCTAGTTCTTTTTACCCAGCATACAAGGGGGTTTAATCTTTAATAATCGGGATAATTAATCATATAAAATTTATTATATCAAGAATTTTTAGCTATGACAAAGGCTCCCATCATAGCAGATAATGGGAGCCTTGCGCGAGAAATCACCTATTTATTAAATAGATGGGTTTAATTTTATTTTTTAATTTAAACGTTGCACCACTATAGCGGCAGCCTGCCCTCCTCCAATACACGCGCTTGCGATTCCGAACTCTTTGTCGGTATTTTTAAGGGCATAGAGAAGGGTTGTCAAAATTCGGGCCCCCGATGCCCCTATAGGATGGCCGAGCGCAATAGCTCCGCCGTGTATGTTCAGTTTTTGCATGTCGAGGGGCATGACCCGATGACAGGCGATGATCTGGGCCGCAAAGGCTTCATTAATTTCGATAAGGTCCATATCGTTTATGGTCATTTTTGCCATTTCCAGAGCTAAAGGCATGGCAAGGGTGGGAGCGATGCCGAAACGGTCCGCGTCAAGGGCAGCGCTGGCATACCCTAAGATTCGCGCCATAGGCGCGTGACCTTCGTTTTTCGCCCACTCTTCGTTTGCCACAACTACTGCGCTTCCCGCATCGCATAAAGCGGAACTGCTTCCGGCCGTGATCGTTCCCCCTTGTTTAAAAATGGCAGGGAGACGCCCAAGGGCTTCTATGGTGGTATCTTTTCTGGGTATTTCTTCGCTATCGATGGCAATTTCGCCTTTTTTTCGATCTCGAATGATAAGGGGGACGGTTTCTTCGGCAAAGAGTTTTTTTTCCATTGCTTCCACTGCTTTCATATGACTTGATAGAGCATATTCATCTTGTTCCTGCCTTGTAATGTTATATTCCTCAACAAGGCGCTCTGTCAGCGTTCCCATTAAATCTCCCGCCACAGGGCAAATAAATCCGTCCTGATGGAGTACATCCAGCACCTTTTTTTCTCCCATTCGATGGCCCCATCGGGCTTCGGGGAGGAGGTAAGGCGTATTAGAGGCACTTTCCATGCCTCCAGCCACTCCGGCCTTAATGTCGCCAAGCCTTGCCCGGTCGGACATAAGCATAATGGTTCGCAAACTTGATCCGCAACGTTTATTCACTGTGAAGGCCGGTATGTTTTGAGGCAGGTTTGCCTTAACCATGGCAATACGGGCGGGGTTTGCTCCCACTCCGGCTTGCCAGCCATTCCCCATAATGACCTCTCCAATATCATCTGTAGCTATACCAGAACGCTTAACAGCTTCTGCAATGGCTTTTCCGCCCAGATCCGTTGCTTCAAAAGGTTTAAGGGAGCCGCCATATTTTCCGCCTGGAGTGCGGCAAGCGCTCAGAATAACAGCTTTTGTCATTTGGATGCCTCCTCGCACACTTCTTCTTCGGTTCCTTTCATCAAGCAAAGATCGCTGCTTACCTCTAACTCCATTCCCGTGTTGGCCAGCAATTCCTCGAGGTTTACACCAGGGGCTATTTCTGTTAAAACCATCCGTCCACTTTGTTTTCGAACAACACAGTATTCTGTAACTATGGTAGAAACAACCCCGGCGCCAGTAAGGGGAAGAGAGCATTTCTTGACGAGCTTGGGCCGGCCTTTTTTATCAGTGTGGGTTGTAGCAACGTAGACAGCTCTGGCACCAGTGACAAGGTCCATGGCGCCTCCCATTCCGGGAACCAGCTTGCCAGGAATCCACCAGTTTGCCAGATTCCCCTCCTGATCCACCTCCAGAGCGCCGAGTACCGTAGCATCCAGATGGCCTCCGCGAATGAGGCCAAAGCTGACTTCACTCGCCACAATAGAAGAACCGTCGATAAGGCTGAGGCCCCGTCCGCCTGCGCCAATGAAGCGCAGATCAGGCTCTTCTGGAGAGGGGCCTGCTCCAACTACACCGTTTTCAGTCTGCATGATGACCCGTACATTGTCAGGAATATAATCTGAAACGAGTGTTGGAATACCTATGCCCAGATTGACAACCGCGCCGTTATCGAAATCAAGGGCTATCCGCTTGGCAATTCGTTCCCGTACAATCTTTTCATCAAGTTCTGGAAGCATAGTATCCATCTCCTTTCAGCACAAGGATATCTATGAGGATTCCAGGAGTAACTACGTCATTGGGATCTATTTCACCCTCACGCACAATGGAATCAACTTCTGCTATAACAATGTCCGCGGCCGTAGCCATAGCCGGGTTGAAGTTCCTGTTCGTTCCAAAATAGGTCAAATTCCCCCATCTGTCTGCCTTGTAAGCACGAATAAAAGCTATGTCGGCACGCAGCGGAAGCTCAAGAATATATTTTTTCCCCTCCACTTCTATTGTTTGCTTGCCTTCTTCATAACATGTGCCGACACCCGTCGGCGTCAGAATGCCTCCCAGGCCAAACCCACCAGCACGAATGCGCTCTACAAAACTTCCCTGAGGGACAAGCTCAAGTTCCATTTTGTCTTCGTTGAAAAGGCGCTGGGTTTCCCTGTTGAGCCCAATGTGAGAAGCGGTTACTTTACGCACCTGGCCATTAACTACAAGTTTGCCGTGTCCCACTCCTTGGGGAAATTTATCGTTGGCATATAAGGTATCGTTGGCTATGAGATGCAAGTCCCGCACATCAGCAGCAACCAGGGCATCAACCAGAGTGTAAGGCACACCACCATAGTTGAATCCGCCGACCATCAAAGAGGCGCCTGGCTTGACAAAACGAACTGCTTCTTCTGCCGACATAACAGGTTTAATGGTTTTTTTGGGCATTTGCCGAACCTCCCTTTCATTATTGTTCCGGATTTTCTTCGAGCACGGGAGAGACAACTTGTGCTGCTCTTCGTTTCTGTATAACAAACATAAGCGCTATAATTCCCACGGCTAAACAATTCGATATAAGAGAAGGATGGATCAGCAGCAATGGAACCGAAAGAAGAGCCGCCCGCCCCCAGAGGGCAAGATGGGTAACAAAAAACCCCTGAACGCCTGCCGCCAATCCAATGATTCCCAAAAAGGCCGTAGCGCAGCCCAAAACAATTTTGATTAAACTGCCCTGAAAGAGAAGATAGCTGTTATACACAAACATATAGGGAACTATAAAACCTGCGACAGCAACGACAAGGGCCGTAAATCCAGTTTTAATGGCATTGGAACGGGCAATACCCGCCGCGGCATAAGTGGCAAGGGCGACAGGGGGTGTCACGTCTGCCAGTACTCCAAAGTATAGGCAGAATAGGTGGGCAGACATCATGGGAACGCCCATTTGAGCCAATGCCGGCGCTGCCAGAGTCGATGTAATAATGTACTGGGCAGTGGTAGGCACACCCATGCCAAGGATAATTGAGCCGATCATGGTTAAGACAAGGGCCAGAGGAAGTATCCCATGGGATAGGCTCATGACAAATGATGAAAATGCTAGACCTACACCGGTGATCCCGATAACGCCAATGACTATTCCTGAACAGGCACAGGCTGCCGCAACATCAACAGCTCCGATGGCCCCATCAATAAGTGAGTTGAGAACTCGTTTGGGAGTCATACGGTATTTTTCATCTCCTAACCATGATGCTCCGACAAGACAGACGATAGACCAGAAAACTGCTTTTACCGCGGAATACCCAGTGGCAAGAAAAAGGACAAGGGTAATGATAGGAATTAGCAGATGCCAGCCTTCCCGCAATACAGGCCCTATTTTGGGAACTTCTTCATCGGTCATGGCCCTGATTCCTCTTTTGCCGGCTCTGAAGTGAACCATAGCCCATATGGAAAAAAAGTATAGTGCCGCAGGAATAGCCGCGGCTATAACAATATCCCAATAGGAAATGCCTAAGAACTGGGCCATAATAAAGGCCGCCGCTCCCATAACGGGAGGCATAACTTGTCCTCCAGTAGAGGCTGCCGCAACTATGGCGCCTGCAAACTCAGACCGATATCCGGCCGTCTTCATGAGAGGTATGGTAAAAGCACCAGTCGTAACGGTGTTAGCTACAGAACTGCCGGAAACGGTTCCCATAAGAGCACTGGCAACAACTGCCGCCTTGGCAGGGCCGCCACGGCTTTTTCCTGTTAGGGCGATGGAGAGGTCAATAAAAAATTGCCCCGCCCCGGAAACGCTAAGAACCGCTCCAAACAAAACAAAAAGGAATATAAAGGAGGCAGATACCCCCAGGGGAACACCAAATATTCCGTCAGTGCGCAAATACTGAAAAGGAGCTATTTCATCAAGGGCAAATCCGCCATGGGACAGGATGCCTGGAAAATAGGGACCAAGAAAAGCATATGCCAGCGCAATCGTAGCCATGATAGGCAAGGGCAGCCCCATAGCTCTTCTTGTTCCTTCAAGAACAAGCAAGATCATAATAGTGCCCCAATATATATCTGAGGTTATTGGTGCTCCCTCCCTCATGGTAATGACTTCCCAGTTAAGAATAATATTGAGACATCCTGCTATAAGCAGCCCGGCGAAAACCCAGTCCCACCAATCAATGCGATTCTTAGGCCTGTTTTTACTCACTGGATATAGAAGGAACATAAGCCCTCCCATAAAGAGCCAGTGGATGCTTCGCTGGTACATTGCTGAACGCAACCCAAAAACAGCCGTATAGAGGTGAAAAACAGATGCCGACAAGGCCAGAGCAGCTACAATCCAATACTGCCAGCCATGGAGTTCTCTTTTCTTCGCATCCACATCTACTGGCTGAACATCCTGCGACGTTGATGTTGAAGAATTCGTCATTGAGTTTCCCTCCCCAATTTCGTCTCATTGATGCGGGAGAGGTTAACCTCTCCCGCTCAAAAGAGACTTATTTCACCGTTACTGGCCCTGTAGATGTTAACGCCCGGCCAGGAGGTTAACCTCTCCCGCTCAAAAGAGACTTATTTCACCTCTATGCCTTTTTCCTTGAAGAATTTCACCGATCCTGTTGTAAAGGGTATTATTCCCACACTGGCCTCTTCGGGTACAAAGTGAGCAGCCTGCTGTGTAATATCCATAAATGCCTTATTATTCTCTATAATTGTTTTTACAAGGTTGTACCCAAGCTCTTCTGGCATATCCTCGTGAACCACAAGGAAGTTGCCATCAGCAACTGTGAGAATATCTTCTTTAATATCAGGATAGGTGCCTTTAGTTATGATATAGGGGAAGAGGAAAGGATTCTTTTCCACAACTTTATCTACCACTTCCTTAGGAAGGGGAATCATTACAATATCACGAACTGCTGCTACTTCAAGAACGGCCGCCGAACCGGGAGCCGCAAAGTTCCAGAAGACTGCGTCAACGTTTCCGTCCTTCAGCGCCATAACTCCTTCCGGCTGGGTCAGCTGCTGTTTATGAATGTCTTTATCTGGGTCTATGCCTGCCGCGTTCAAAATAATATGGCTCAATATCTGATCACCGCCGCCTGGAGCTCCCAGAGAAACTTTTTTCCCCTTTATGTCTTCAAAGGACTTAATACCGGTTTTAGTCGTGGTCACAAGATGCTGGGGGGCAGGATACATATGCATAAGAATGCGAAGAGGAAGTTTGCCATCCTGCTCAAAAGCTTCTACGCCCGTATGGCCTGATACAAAGTGGAGCCCATAGACATGCCTATTTGGGCCTTTCCTGAAGCTACAAGGCGGCAGTTCTCTTTAGAAGCTGCCGTTGAACGAGAGGTCGCCTTGACACCAATATCGGCCTTTGACAAAATTTCTGCCATGGCCCCGCCCAGAGGGTAGTATGTTCCTCCCACTCCGCCTGACCCAATAGTGACAAAGGTGACAGCCGCAGCTGCCGAGCCAAATGCCACGAGAGCCAGAACCGCTACCAAGACCAACCATTTTTTCTTCATATAAGGACCCTCCTTTTACTTGGTTCACTCCACTCTTATTTCCCAGACAGCAATTTATCGCTTGCTGACCTCAGCCCTCTTTCTAGACGCATAAAGATTTCGTCGATCTCACTCTCTGTAACAGTAAGAGGAGGAGCCACCAGGAACTGGTCTCCCTCTATTCCATCGATTTGTCCCCGGCCGGGGTAAATCACAAGCCCTTCCTTGAAACATTCGCCTGTAACTACGCCAGCCGCATTTACAGAAGTGGAAAAAGCTTCTTTGGTACTCTGGTTCGCCACGATTTCAATTCCTCTCATAAGACCCATTCCGCGAACTTCACCAACGATGGGTATTTGATACAGTGTCTCTAGTTTTTTGTAGAACCGCTCTCCCTGTAAAGCTGCATTTTCAACAAGTTTTTCCCGTTTGATCAAACGGAGGGTTGCAGTTACAGCTGCGGCAGTTACCGGGTTCGCGTTGTAGGTATGACCATGCTGAAAAGCTCCGCTGCCTTTTTTTAGAGATTCAACAATTTCATCTTTTGCTATAAGGGCGCCTACCGGGGAGTACCCTCCAGATAAGGCCTTTGCGGAACAAATCATGTCTGGCGTCACATTCCAATGGTTCAGGCAGAAATTTTTACCAGTGCGGCCTATACCCGTCATAATTTCATCGGCAATAAGCAGCACATCGTATCTGGAACAAATATCCCTAACGATGGGCCAATATTCTTTTGGCGGGTGCAAGGCGCCAACGGTGGAGCCAACAATGGGTTCAGCCACAAAAGCTGCCACATATTGTTGCCCTATTCTTCTTATTTCATGTTCCAGGGCATGGGCACACCTAAGATCACAGGAAGGGTAAGAAAGACCATAGGGGCATCGGTAGCAATAATGGGATGCTATTTTGGGATGATCCTGATAGAGCGGAAAGAACGTTCTTCGCCGAGCCATGCTGCCTGCTAATCCCATAGTTCCAATAGTACTCCCATGATAGGAGTTCCAACGGGCTATCATGACATACTTAGAAGAGCCCTCTCCATCCCGCTCCACAAAATATTGTCTGGCCAGCTTCAAAGCAGATTCAATGGCTTCGCTTCCGCCGCTGACGAGCCAGACATAGTTGAGCCCGTCAGGGGTAATAGACGCTACTTCTTTTGACGCTTCCATGGTCGCATCGTTATACCATCGGGAAGGGTGGGCAAACTCAAGAGTTGTAAGCTGTTTGTATATAGCGTCAGCTATCTCTTTATTGCCATGCCCCACGCTCGAAAGCAACGCCCCGCAGCAGCCATCGATATAGGCTTTACCTTCTTCATCGAAGAGGTACATCCCTTCACCTCGAACTGCCTTTCTGAGGGCCGTTTTGTAGCTACGAGGAATCATAGGCCCATATTCCGGCACACAAACCATCCCCTCTCTGTTTTTTAAATTACTCTCGCAGGATCTCTGTTGTAGTCCGGCCGGAACCCACAGAGAAAAAGCCTTATGGTTACAATTGACATTCGATGAGGCAGAAGGAAGGGAGCATAATGGATAACGGATAATGGATAAAAAAGAAGTGCGAACTACTTTCATGTTATTGTTATGAAGTTTTGCCTTCGTCAATAATAGAGTCTTCTTTATAGTTTGTCAATTTGCAATAGATTAAAAATACAAAAAGGACCGCCTATTGGGGCGGTCCTTTAATTATTCCATCTAATTGTGGAGCTATTTATTGTCTTTACTCTCAGCAAGAATTCCTTTCGCCGTAAAGATATACCGTTCATCCATAAAAGCAACTTCTTTTAGCCGGTAATTTCCCAAAACCTCTGAATAAAAGGGAACCGCTGCTTCTATTAAAGTCTTAGCCGCCCTCCCTATATCTTTCTTTTCCAGTTCGTATATGAGGGTCATATCAATAAGGGGGTGTTTTATATTCACCGTTATTCCCTTTTCCGGTTTCCTCGCTATGGTATGGCCTGTTTCGGGAAACTTAATAGCGACTCTTTTCTTTTTAGTGCTGATAACAAGGGCGGGGTCGTCGATGGACTCGAAGTGGTAGGATCGGTCTATGTTCTCATTGAAAAGTCTCACATCAAAAGGAGCATCCTCTACCAGCCATTTGTTCGGTATAGTGAGAAGGTAGGTAGGGCTTACCAACTCTGTGGCTGCTGCCTCATTCACTGCTGAAAGCCGTATTTCCGATATTTCCTCCTTGAACCTGTTGAGATAGGTTACATTTCGGCATCGTCCGATGAGATATAATTTATCGCTGTTTGATACGCGGGTATCAGAGAGCATTTTTTTCATGGTCTCCTCAAATTGCAGCTGATCGCCTGTATCCAGCAAAATTTCGGCAAGCAACCGGCTGTTAAGTGATACCTCGTACCCGTTATCAATGTTGCGCTGCAAGTTTCTGCGGGCTTCATCGACCATTCCCAGTTTCGTGTAGGCTAAACCGACAAAAAGAAAATTCTGCCAGTCCGAGTTATTCGATTGACGAATAATCTCTTCAAGGTCCGCTCTTATACTTTGACTGTCTGTTTCTTTTTGTAAACGAACGCGCTCCATGAGAACGCTGGCCCATAAGATATCTCTTCTGAATATGGGACGCTGGGTCTGTAAAAACCTGTTAAGACAGTCAAGGACAAATACTTCATCTTCCTCTCTCGTTAGAGAATAGTAATACCAGAAGGGAGGAAAGTATTCAAAGGCAGGGTTATCCTGCAAAAGCCGCTCAAGTTTTCGATGCTGCATCTCTGCCGGATTCGACTTTACATTTTCAACAAATTCATTGATCTGTTTTTCAGTTAAGCGATATTGGTCATCGATATTGTACTTTTTAATAATAGACCACGAAGCTGTGAGCATGTCTTTGCGTATGGAGTTAATGACATTGAGTTTTTCATCGTCAAGGGCCTCGATTATTTCTTCGCTTTCATCCATATACTCCTCTATCCGCCTCTGATAGTTTACATACATGGACCCCATGGAAGAAACAGCGCTTACAGCGGCTGAAACCACACTCTGAGGAGATACATTCACTCCTGATAGAAAATTATAAAGGGTTCGCTCAAGCCTTTTTTGGTAGCTTTTTTCGATACGTTCCCGTTTTCGCTCAGATATAATCTCATCTTTTAGGGTATCCATAAGCTTTGCCATAAGCTTTACAATCTCTTCGTCAGTAATGGCGTTGAGGTTCAGGTTGTTGATGATGTTGTCGTACTCAAAAGATAGAACGACACGATCGTTGAAAGAAACAATTTTACTCAGCGAGTAGGTGCAATAGTTCAAGGCCTGTAAAACTTCCAGGGGGTCGTAGGATTTTTCATCTTTAAGTGTTACAGCCCCTTCCGCACAAGGCCCGATGAAAAAAGAAGCAGCACAGATAAACATGACGAGAAGAGATATGAACCGTTTCATTGTTCTGTTTTAAACCTCCGATACTTTTGATGGTACTCCATATTACAGCAAAGCTCCCCGAAAAGGCTAGTAAAATCTTCCCGGGGAGCTTTACGCTGTTATCCCTATCTCTGTTAGAGAATAGCCGCAGTTTATTCCTGCTGTGACACCTCAACTGCATCTCCATCCTTGAGAAGACGGCCTCCAGAAATAACAACTATATCTCCTTCCGCAACCCCTTCAGTTATCTGAAGAACGGAATCTGTTTCTATCCCTATTTTTACCGGCGTTTCTTTAATCTTCCCGTCTTTAACGAGGAGTACTTTTGCTTCACTTTCCTTTATCACCGCATCCACTGGAACCACCAAAGCGTTTTCTGCTTCCTGGCGAACGATAAAGACTCGAGCGAACATACCAGGCACAAGGCGGGAACCGTTTTGGCCATTGACAACATAGACTTCAACCTGAACTGTCCGTGTGTCTTCTTTTACGAAAGGGCTTATCCGCTCAATAGCCCCTTCAAAAACTTTATCGCCAAGGCCATCGCTTCTGATCCAGCCCTTCATACCCTTTTCCAGACCAATGGCCCTTGCTTCTGGAACTTTGACAACTGCCTTCAACGTTTCTACGTTGGCAATCTCCACTACAGCGAGGGATGGCCCCATCATTGCGCCGGTGGTATGAGCATAGTCGTTGAGCACCGTTCCTGTTATGGGAGACTTAATATAATACTCAGAGAGTGTTACTTCGAGATTCTTGAGTTCAGAGCGAGTCTGAAGAACAGTGGCTTCAGAAAGCTTGTACCGCGCTTCTGCCTGGAGATAGGCTGTTACTTTATTATCAAGCTGCTGTTGGGTTGAAAAACCTTCCTTTAACAGACGCTCATAACGTTCACGTTCTGTTTTCGCGTTATTCAATGCGGCTCTTGCCTCTGCTACCTGAGCTTCTGCCACAGCTATTCTTGCTTTTAGCGAGGCAATTTGAGCGTCGATATCTCTATGGTCAAGAACGGCGACAACCTGACCTTTTTCTATAGGGTCACCCTGGCGGACATGAAAAAACTCAAGGCGCCCGGTAACCTTGGGATACACAACAACTCGCTCTATGGCTTCTATAGTGCTGTTTTCTTCAAAACCTTTGCGCAATAAGGGCGTTTTTTCTACCGTGATAACAGAAACCTTAGCCGCGGCTGGAAGGGCAGAAGACCCGTCTTGAGATGCTTCCGGTTTCTTTTTTAATGGACCGAAGAGAGACAGTCCGCCCAAAGCAACTATGATGGTAACAAGTATAAGCAGTTTCTTTGTAAACTTCATAGAATGATCACTCCCATATCTAAGGAAGAACTGGTTCTTCGGTTAGTACCCCTTCTGCCTTGCGCAAACGCACAATAGCAAAAGCGTAATCCTTAACAGCCGCCGAGTACTCACGCCGCGCCTGGGTCAATGACGCCCTGGCATCCAAAACATCCAACTGGATACCCACCCCTTCTCTGTAACCAACCTCTGCAAGACGCAGTGTTTCTTCAGCAAGCTTCAGATTTAACTTGGCTTCCTCTAAAACTTGTGCAGCTGTTTTAAGGTCAAGATAGACGCTGCTCACTTCAGATCGAATACTTTCTTCTTTCTTTTCTACGTTCCTCATGGTTTGCTCTCTCAGAGCTTTCTGCTGTACGATCCGTCCATGGGTAAGGCCGCTATCCATAACAGGAATATCTACAGTGAGGCGAACCTGCCATGTGTCGCCGCTCTCATAGTAGGCCTGTTCCGGGTCATCATACCGATAAGATCCCGAAACAGACGCGGAGGGCTTTAATCCGCTCTGGGCAATTCTTATCTGCTGATCCTGAACATCTACCTGCAATTTTGCCCGCTGGTAGTCTGGGCGGTAGGCGAGGGCCTTTTTCAACGACTCTTCAGGCTGCCCAGCAACAGGCGCGTAAGAAAGATTTCCTTCAATTGTATAGGATGTATCGAGTTTAACATTTAGCAATTCAAGAAGGTTGATCTTCGCTACTTCAAGGTTGTTACGGGCCCGGATCAGGGCCGTTCTACTTTCTGCCTGTTGCTTTTCCGCCCTCGTTATTTCTAAGCCTGTCGCTAGTCCCAAAACATGTTTTTTCTTGACTTCATCCAGATATTTTTCGGCAAAAGCAAAGGCATCTTCAGCTGTTTTTACATTCTCTTTCTCAAGAAGAACTGCATAGAAGCGGTTATATACGTTAAGGGCAACCTGTTCAGCTATTTCAACATAATAGTACTCTGCCTGCTGTATTTCTATTGATGCCTGCTGCTTTCCTGCCCTAATCTTTCCGCCCTGATAGAGGGGCTGAGTCAAAGTTAAAGCAGCGCCAAAAATATTTTCTTCATCATTGCCTGCCAGGTCAGGTTTTTCACGGCGGGTATAACCTGCTCCCAGATTAAGGGATGGAAGACCTCCAGCCCTGGCTTCTGTCAGTTTGCCTTTCGCACGGACAAGTTCCTGCTGGGCAGAGAGGATGTCAAGGTTCTGCTCTTTGGCCACAGAAAGGGCTTTCTCTAATGTCAATACTGTGTCTTCGCTTGCAGCCGCCCATAAGGAGCCGCCTATAAACAGCAACACCATACTTATTATAATTATTTTCTGTATGCGTCTCATTTTTCCCCTCCACTCAAATTCGCGCCAGGTTCTTTTATCTGTACGGCAGATGTTTTTTCTTTAAAAACACTCATGGCTACCTGAGCCGCTTTTTCTTTAACGTCTCCCAGAATGACATAGACCGCAGGAATAACGAACAACGTTAAAAATGTCGATGTGAGCATTCCCCCAATAACCGCAGTAGACATTGGCTGGCGTATTTCTCCTCCTTCACTCAGTCCGAGAGCTATAGGCACAGCCGCAATGGAGGTAGAAAGAGCTGTCATAAGGATGGGACGGAGACGAAGGGGGGCCGCTTCCTGCATAGCTGTTCTGCGGTCACACCCTGAGGCTTTCCGCTGGTTGGCGAAGTCGACAAGAATGATAGCGTTATTCACAACAATGCCAACAAGAAGAATGATCCCCATCATACTCATCATGTCTAGTTCTATGCCGGCAAGAAGCAAAATGCCAAAGACCCCTGTGGTGGCAAGAGGCAATGAAAACATAACCATAAAAGGGTACATAAAGGATTCAAATTGTACCGCCATAACCATGTAGACCAGTATAATGGCAATGGCGAGAGCCATAAAGAGTTCTTTAAAATTACTCTTCATGTGCTTGGACATTCCTGTGGGAACAATTCTTATGCTACCATCGGTGGGCGCATATTTCCTAAAGGTTCCCATAACGAGAGTCATTCCTTCTCCAGATGATATTCCCGCGGTATTGGCGCTGATAGTAAGAGAACGCTGTCTATCATAACGTTTAACAAGGGTTGGACCTCGCCCCTCCTCAACCTTAATGAGCCCTGGGGCTTTAATGAGGTTTTTGTTGCCATCTTTAAAGGCGATGTTTTGAATATCCTGTATGTTCCGTCGGTACCCCTCTTCCGCTTTTAAACGGATATCGTAACGATAGCCGCCATCTTTAAATATTCCGGCCTTCACACCACCAAAATAGGCCTGTATTTCCTGGGAAAGATCCCGTATGTTCACATTCAATTCATCAGCAAGTCCCCTGTTTATCCCGACGTTTATACGGGGACTGTCAAGCCTTACGTCTGTGGATATGTCAGTAAGCCTTCCATCCTGCTCAAGATCTTTTTTAACTTTCTGTGCCACTCTGTCAAGCTGTTCTGTATCTTGCCCTACAAGAGTAAGGGTAATATCTGAACTCCACGTTCCGTAGGTAAGTTCTACGTCCTTATAGTTGGAGAATTGTTTTCTCATTTTACCCATAATTTCTGTAGATGTAGCGCGCTGGTTTCGGGGAATTAACGTAACGGCCAGTTTCCCCTTATTCACTTCCTGACCAATACCAGAGCCAATGGTTCCGTAAGTATAAGCCACCTCAGCGTGGTCTCGGACAGCGACGCCCAGTTCAGACATGAATTTTCTGCTTTCCGCAAGAGAGGCTCCCGCAGGAAGTTCAAAGTTGATAGAAAAGCTTCCCCTATCTTCGCTGGGGAAAAAGCCTGTTCCCAAGAATCCAGCAATAAAAATTCCCAGGGCAAATATCCCTGCAGCAGCCCCTAACACAATGAATCGGTGCTTTAAAGAAAAAGCCAGCCCTTTTTTATAGGCTTCTTCAAGGCGCACTAAAAATGCTTCTATTCTGAGGGCTATTTTGCCAGGATGATCTTTCCGCAGAATACGAGAGCAAAGGAAAGGTGTAAGAGTCAAGGAAAGAACAAGAGAAATCACGATGGTCATAACCACTGTAATTCCAAAAGCATAGAAGAATCGTCCGATAATGCCTCCCATAGACGCTATCGGTGCGAAAACACAAATTGTTGTAGCCGCACCAGCTAAAACAGAAAATCCAACTTCGCTGGTTCCTTCAGAAGCTGCCTGCATGGGCAATTTCCCGTTTTCAAGATGACGGTGAATATTTTCCAGAACAACTGTAGTGGCGTCTACAACCATACCCACAGCCAAAGACAGCCCCATCATGCTCAAGTTATTGATAGTAATCCCGAGTGCTCTAAGGACAATGAGGCTTCCAAGCAAACACACAGGGATGGTTACTACAGTTACAAAAGTAGCGCGTATGGTACGCAAAAAGAAAAGCATAATCAGCGAGCAGAGCCCTATGCCTATGAGGGTGTCACTTAAAACACCAGCCATGGATTTGCGAATAAATCCTGACGTATCATCCAACATTTCTATTTTTACTCCCTCTGGAACCAACTTGTTAAGGGAGTCTAGCTCTCTATACACACCATCCGCTAAAAAAACCTCATTTGCTCCTCGTTGTTTTCGAATTTCAAGCAAAATAACCGGTTCCCCATTATAAGTGGCAATTGAGCGAAGATCTTCGTAGCCGTCTTCTACTCTCGCCACGTCTCGAAGGCGGATAACAGCTCCATTCCTAGAAACAATGGGAAGTTCCTCCAATTCTTGAACAGAAGCATATTCCCCTTCAAGACGAATGCTGAGTTCTCTGCGTTCTGACTCAAGACGCCCCGCGGGAAGTTCAACGTGTTTATCTTTAATGGCATCTTTTATATCTTTAACCGTAAGATTGCGGGATTCTAAAAGAGCTGGGTCAAGCCATATTCTGACCTCACGCTCTCGAAGGCCTATGGTTTCAACGCTGCCCACCCCATCTACAGTCTGAAGGTGTTCCTTCATCACTTTATCAGCAAAATGAGACTGTATCTTGTAGGGCGCCGTTCCCATTACACCTAAAGTTATGACTGGACTATCACCAGCGTTGAACTTCTGAACTATGGGCGTTTCGGCCTCTGTCGGCAAATCTGATATGGCGAGATTCACCTTATCGCGAACGTCAGCGGCCGCAGCGTCAATGTTCCGGCCCAGCTCAAATTCGACTATAACGAGAGAGCGGCCTTCGTAGCTGTTTGATCGGATATTTTCAATGCCGGAGATGGTGTTCAGTTTTTCCTCGAGGACGTCAGTTATGTCGTTATCTATAACTGTAGGGCTCGCCCCCACCATTGTTGTTGAAACAGCAACAACTGGGAAGTCCACGTCTGGAATTCGTTCCATTCCCATATTTCTCATAGCCAGGATTCCGAAGAAAATAAGAGCAAAGGTTCCTATTAAAACTGTAACTGGCCTGCGTAAAGAGATATCTGTAACCTTCATAGTGTTCCTCCTTCAACCGGAGCGAGTAGACCGCGCAAAACAAAAGATGCAACATCCCTGGCCACTTCTTCCTTTGATATATCAATATCGCCCAGAGCTATCTGGCGGGAAATTCCTGAGAAAAGAGAATTGACCATGGCTTCTGCCAAATTCGGATCTATGGGCCTGAATTCTCCATTATTAACGCCCTGAGAGATTACTTTATGTATAACTTCCCTCACATTTTGGTAGGGGTGGGACCGTGGATCAAATTTTCGCCGAAGTTCACCATCCTCATGAAAGGCCAGTATCATAGCCGATATTATTTTCTTATTTCTAATCAGCTCTACAATGACAGTTTCAACAATGGCTGATAAGGTGTCTTTCATCGTGGAGAACTTTTTTCTCTGAACTATAGTAATAACTTGCTCATTTATAGGTTCAATATTTTTCTCCATAACCACCATCATAAGTTCGCGCTTATTTTTAAAATAGTTGTAAACCGTTCCCTTAGCTATGCCAGCCTCAGAGGCTACTCGATCCATGGTAGTACCAGTCCAGCCATACTGCTCTATGACAGAACGGGCCGCTTTATATACGGTTTCTCTCATTAGTTCACTGATAACTTCTTTTTTCTTTGATTGAATTCGGGACATATAAACCCTCCCTGCCCGTTGACTAACAATCCATTAATATGACTAATCAGTCATATTACGACAAATGGTATTATAAAGGGGTTTTTTGCCACAGTCAAGGAAGGATTTCATGGATTCCATTGAACAGAAACAATACTATTTCTAATAACCACGAAAAATGGAACACTATGATCGTTTCCTATCAATTTAATCTTTTAAAATTTCATTTTTTTGTGTAGAATGGATGTTCAATATAAAATTAATATAAAAAAAGAAGAGGAATGTTAAAAGACTAAATGATGGGAATTAACAAACAATCAATTGACGCTAAATACCGAAGCGAGTTTGATTTTTTTCTGTGGCAGAAGAACATTAATCATATTTTTATTTTTTGCTGCTTGGGCCTTGTCCTTATTTTTGCTGATACAATCCATGTCTATAAGGTCGGATCCGATCGATACTTGCCTCTGTATGGTGCTCTTTATTGCGTGGTGTTCTTTATTTTCCCTTTTATTGCGTTTCTGAATAAAAGAAGATATATAGAAAGACCCCCCTATTCTCCACGCATTGAATTTTTATTCCTTTTGGATATCCTTATTTTTTCTGCATCTCTAAGTTTGACAAATCAGTTCTATACTGAAGCTATTTCTGAATACCTAATCATACTCTTTTGTGCAGCTTCTTTTTTCTACGTACCTCTCCCTACCATATTGAGTATTTTACTAATTGCTCATGGTTTTTTTGTCGGTACTCTTTTTTACGTGCAAAGCAATACTTCAGTTATACAAAACCACATCTTAATTTCGACAGGTGCGGTTGTGATAGCCTTCATAGTGTCGAGAATCAGTTTTCAATTAAAAACAAGGACTTTCCTAGACGGAAAGATCATAGAGGAACAACTTGAGACATTAAAGGACCTTTCTATAAGGGACAGCATGACAGGGCTTTATAACCATAAACACATATGTCAGCGTCTCGAAGAAGAAATACGAAGGGCATTTCGCTACGATTCTCCCCTATCCGTAGGAATATTCGATCTGGACGGGTTCAAAAACGTAAATGATACATTTGGACATCAGGAAGGAGACGTGGTTATTTTGCGGGTTGCCCAAACCATGATATTAACCTTTAGGAATACAGACATTCTTGGTCGATACGGTGGGGATGAATTTCTGGTTATCCTCCCTGAGACAAATTTGGAATCTGCCGTAACGTGTAGCGAGCGTTTTCGGAAAAACTTGCTGGAACGTCTTCAAGGAACACGAAACGATCTTTTATCCATAAGCGGAGGCGTAGCCACTCTTAAAAAAGATGATTCGGCGCAAAGTCTCATCCAACGAGCAGACACGCTGCTCTATGAAGCCAAAAAGCTGGGGAAAAATACAATAGTGTGGTAATAAGACATAAAAAAAGCTGCCCATTGAGGCAGCTTTTAATATTCATGGCGGAGAAGGTGAGATTCGAACTCACGGAACCTCGCGGTTCAGACGCTCTCCAAGCGCCCGCCTTCGACCACTCGGCCACTTCTCCCTATCGGCAACGCTGGGTATTATAACAATTTCTTCAAAATTTTGCTACCCCCCTGTAAAAAAATGGGCAGATCGGCCCTGCCACCGTCTGCCCACGTTGAATGGAGGGGGTGTTTATCCATTACACTTTGAAGAAATAGCAATATATACTAACGGGTAACTGCCAATATTTTCCAAGGAATGCCTTAATCCCTTCTCTGTCAGAATCACATCTCCGGCACCCACCCGTTCTTTCTGCTTACCTTCAGTGTACATACCAATGCCATATATGATAATCTTAATTTCTTCACACCCTTCATGCTCGTGCTCTGGAATCAGAGCACGAGGCTCCATTTCCACCCAGCTTATTTCATGAAAATTACTTTCTTCATAAAATTCGTCAGGGGAAATGGTGCGGCTTCCTACCCCATCTAAAACGCCAAAAAGAGGATGGCTCTCAAGTTCTTCTATTTGACTCGATCGTATTATCATGTTTTCGCCGGTTCCTCTGTTTCCTTCGGAAGGTGGACAAGAATATTACACGGAGCATGACGCACAACCTTAGCCGCTACGCTTCCAATGAAGAAGCGTTCAAGATTGCTCAGTCCCCGATGGCCGATGAGTATTAGTTCATATTTATTTTTTTCTGCCATCCTCAAAATCTCTTCGTATGGTGTTCCAGTGGCCAGCACAAACTCAAAGGGTGTGGCAGAAGCCCCTGACTCCCTCATGCCCTTTTCAATCATGTTGAGGAACGACTGGCGGATAGAATCTTCATTATAGTGAGGAGGATAGTCTACATAGCCTGGTATGGTCAGATCAATACGAGTTACGACATGAATAAAATCCAAGCGCTCAATACTATTTTTCTCAGCAAAACGAAAGGCGTAACTAATAAGTGACTGACTGTTTTGACTCTGGTCGATAGCTACCAAAGCTTTTTTCATATTCATCCCTCCTTTCGGTTAGAAGTATTATAAACTAAATATAGAGAATTTTGCAATGATGTATGCTAAGAAATATTTTCATTATTTCGTTGCCGAACAGAACAAAGAGTGATAGTCTTTCTCATGGTCAACAAATTAGAATTGAAGAGGAAACAGGCGGAGGTAACGGGAATGAAAATACAGGTTAACTCAGAGATTGGGAAGCTTCGTGCCGTCATTATGCAACCTCCTGGGAAAGGCATCGAACGATGCACTCCCCTTAATATCGGTGCTCTCGCATGGGACGCCGTTCCAAGCCCCCATAAAGCGGAAGACGAGCATAAGAAATGGGTTGCCACAGTAGAAAAATTTGGAGCCAGAGTTTTTCTAATGGAAGATCTTTTGCGAAAGATCCTTTCTGTTTCGAAAGTAAAAAAGGAGCTTATCTCTCAACTGGTTCAAACTGAAGAATCCTTTATTACAAGGCAGACTATGGACGTATTGCAAGAGTATCTTTTAGGTCTCTCTGCTCCTAAACTTGTAGACCAGTTGTTATTTGGTATAACAAAAGATGAGCTTAATAAAGCAGCCGGAGAGGTTTCCCTTGTAGACCTGGTGGATAAGAAAAATGAGTGGTGCCTCTTCCCCATGTCTAATGTACTCTATTCAAGAGATCCCGCCGCTGTGCTGGGAAACGGCATTGTTTACGGCAATATGTTTAATCGGGATCGAATTAAAGAGCCCTATTGTATTCGAGCTATTTTTAAACATCATCCTGAATTTCGAAATTTGGAATTTAAAACCTGGTATGGAGAAGATCCTGATGATGCTACCCCTGTAGAGGGAGGAAACGTCCATTGTTATAGCCCCAACGTATTTATTATTGGCATTAATGAACGAACCCACCCAGCTTCTATCGAAAAGATCGCACAAAGGACAATGGAAGATGGAGCGATCACGGATGTGCTGGCACTGATGTTCGAAAATCCGAGACTGAGCTCTACAGATTCCATAGGGTTGACTGTGCATGTTGACATGTTCCTCAATATGATTGATTATGATGCCTTTCTTTTCTTTCCTTATATAGAAAAGAAGATCACTGTGCTTCATATTACCCGCGGCAAGGGGGGGAGGCTTCATGTCAAACGGGAAAGCTCTCTTTTCGGCGCTATTAAAAAAGTGTTGAAACTTGATAGTATACGTATTATCAAGGTGGGAGGGGATGAAAGCGAAGCCGTTGCCTTTTCAGAACAGAGAGCTGGCTCTGGAGGAAACACTTTCAACCTTGAGCCGGGTAAAGTCTGTATATGGGATCGAAATGTAGCGACTATGAAGGCCCTTGAAAAAGGCGGAATAGATGTAGTAGCCGTGGAAGCTGACGAGCTGGTCAAAGGGGGAGGGGGCCCCCGCTGCTCCACCATGCCTCTCTGGAGAGACGATATTTAGGAGGGCTTGCGCCCTCCTATTTTTTATTTTTTCAGTTTAGGCAAAGTGTTGGCACCATGGGGCATGAGCCATGTTTTCAGATTGGTTCCCCGTTTTTGGTAGACCATATCGAGGGCTTCATCAAGAGTCTTTACAACGGTAATGCCCGTTCCCTCAAATTTAGAAGGAGGCATTTCAGTCACCATATAGAAATCCCAGTTTTCAGCCACATATCCGATTGTATAGCCTACATATTTTGCAATGGTAAATTCACGGCGGACTTCCTTTTCCCGTTCCACTGTGTTAGGAAATTCTTGAAGCATGAACTGAACTTCATCATTGCCGTAGCCTTCATTGCACGCGCTCAACACTATCATGGATCCGCCATGGGGAGCCGCTTCCATAGCGTTAAAGATGGTTTTTGATGTTTGATAAAAGTTAATATCTTTAGGGTAGCCCCCAGCCGTTGCAACAACAAGGTCAGCCAACTCTGGGATAGTAACTCCATCTTTTTTATCAACTATCCTGGCCCCTTCGTAAAATGCTTCTTGCCAGTCTCCCGCTACAGCGAAGGCTATTTTGCCATCGTTTCCAGGGATAGCGTTGAGCATAAAGGTCGGGTGCACCATAGCTGTAGCTTCCATCATATCCAGGTGCATGAGGTTGTTCTCAAAATTCCCCGATCTGCTGTTCATATTCCGGCCATTTCCAGGAACTGGGTCAAGCGCCAGAGCGTGATTAGCCATTATGGTCTCGTAGGAAGAAATGCCAGGGAGAATACCTTTGCGGCCTCCGCCCCACCCAGCCATAAAATGGTAGACTATGGCGCCAGTCACAACAATATGGTCGCACTCCAGGGCCTTTTTGTTCAAATGTACGGCTGTCCCATAGGATGTTGTCCCAACATGAACCATGTCTTCATGAGCCAGACAACGGTGGTCGGTTACAGAAAATCTTTTCGATAATTCCGGCCCCAGCAACAAGGCATGTTCCTCTGCCGTCTGCTCTCTGTGGGTTCCCGTAGAGCTGAGAAAAAGTATATCTTCGTCCCGCACTCCTGCCCTATTAAGTTCTTCTACTATAAATGGTAAATATACCCACATCCTCTGCCAGGCCCTGGTTACATCAGATACTACAATACAAACTGTTTCTCCCGGTTTTACGAGCTCACCCAATCTGGGTGAACCTATAGGATTCTCAAGAGCGTGGCGTGTCACTTCTTCTTCAGTACCGATAGATTCAAGGGGTTCGCTATCGATAACACCGAGAAGGTTCTTCCGGGGAATCGAAAAAGCTACATCTCCTTTTCCATATTTTATGGTGCTCGAATACATCAATACTCCTCCTCATGCAGGAAAAATAACATATGTGTAGAACATGGCTAAGGATCCGAAGAAGAGAAAGAAACAGAAGGAAGGAATAAGGGTTTTTCGCATCACTTCCCCTTCACGACCCAAAATGGCTACACAAGCACACACTGCTACCACGTTGTTTGGACATATCATGTTGCCAATAGCTCCCCCCGTGTTCTGCGCTGCAACCACAGGAAGAACATTGATGGAAAGATTCTTAACCGCTTCTACGTGTAATGGATTAAACATCAGATTGGACCCGAGGTTCGTTCCTGTAACAAAGCTTCCAATCTGACCGATGAGCACTGCCACTGCGGGATAGAAGAAACGGGCAATGGTTGCAAAGGTGACAGCCAGAGTGCTTATCTGCCCAGAAAGTTTCATACAATTCACCATGGCAAGAAGCAACCCCATAGCAACAAGTGCCGGGATAACCCGTTTGAAAGCTTTTACAGCGGATGATACAAAAAATTGGCTATACCCTAATATAAATGAAGCAACAAAGGCACTTGCTAAAATAACTGTACCTACCCAGACAGTGTAGCCGCCGCCAAAAGAAACAAGAGTTTTCAAGGGGAATGAAAGACGGACAACGACAAGTAACGCACTCAAGATGAGATAGGGCAACAATGAACGAATAAAGCTGAGTTGGGAACTCCTTTCTTCAGAGGTTTCTTCTGATAGGGATTCATTCTGAGAGTTAAATCTATACTCTTCCGGCATTGCCGCGTCTTTTCTGAACCAGAGATATGCTCCAAACAAGAAGGTCCCAGTCATTCCTCCGATCAAACTGGTCAGTTCTGTAACGGAAATCAGAAAGTTGCTCATGGTGAAGTTAATGCTTCCCATCATGAGGCCCATGACAACAATATCCTTCCAAATGCCCTTGAAGGCCTTTTTACCGAAGACAAATCCGATAATAAGAACAGGAAGCAACAAGTAGCCCAGGGCCATAAAGCGACCGGTCATGGCAGAAACAGGAACAAAGTCAAGACCGGCAGCACCTGAGCCAACCACTGTTGTAACACCTGCCCCACCCCAGCATACTGGGCACGAGTTGCCAATAAGGCAAGCTGCGGCTGCAATAACGGGATCCATTCCGAGACCTACAAGGAAGGGGGCTGCCAGAGCTGCCGGTGCACCGGCACCTGCAGCGCCTTCAAGAAATGTTCCAAAGGGAATGGCTAAAAATAATACCATGAGCCTTTTATCCCGAGTGACGTGAGAAAGCCCTTGCTTAATAGAATCCATAGCTTTCGAATCCACCATTATGATCAGGAGAGTAAAGGCCGCAAATATAAGCCATACGATTCTAATTCCATCGAGAAAACCATTCCAGCTAGTAAGCAAAAGTGCTTCTACCGGGGATTTAAAAACCAGAAACCCAAGAAAAAGAGCGACTATCCAGCTAACAGGAGCAACGACTTTCGAAGAGTAGTTAAGACCTGCCATTCCAACAATAATAATTGCAATAGGCAGCAATGCGAGTAAAAAATTCATAGAATACTTCCTCCAATTCTCTTTTGAAATAGTGTAATCGTAGCTGCGGAGTACTCCATATATCTTCCCGGGATATTTGGGTATAAAAAAAGAGGCCGGGACCTTAAGGTCCCGACCTCTCAACAGCCCATGCGTCACAGAACTGTCGCCCGAGGATAGGACCGACATGTAATAATGAGCACGAGTATAAGAATAAGAACTATTAATATCGTTGCTTCTCTCACGGTCCGTTTCCTCCTTTTTTTAAGCAAACTGTTCTGATGCAATGACACGAGATGTTACCAAAGCTTTGAGTTTTTGTAAAGTCTTGAATTAAAAGGACTTTCTCCCATGGATACTTTGCTGGCTTATCGATCCAGACAGGCAAAGAGGTCTGAAGCTTTTTCAGGCGTAGCGATCCTGACATAATTCTTGCCCAGATTTGGGTAATCTTCACCAGACCTTACGTCGATTCCCTTTGAAGCAAAAACTTCTCCCAAATGAACATCTCGATCTGAAACAGAAACGAGAGATATGGGGCAGCTGTTATATGTAGTTGCCACTCTATATCCTCTTTCTTTGAGTCCGGAAACGAGTACTTCTTTCTGTTCCCCTATCAATTTACGCACTGTTTCGAGAAGAGTCCCGCCTCGCAGGGCTTCCCGTGCTAAAAGGGCGCTTACTGAGGGCATTGGGAAGGGGAGGTCGCCTTTATCGTAGAATTTTCCAAGATTTCCGCTAAACACCCCATAGCCCACACGAGTTCCAGCAAAGTGAAATCCTTTTGTCAATGTTCGAGTCACAATTACGTTCTCATATCTCGGCACAAGCTGCATGGCCGACGCTTCTTTCGGAGCATAATCACAATAGGCCTCATCCACTATGACAATGACTCCAAGTTTATGGGCCCTGGCTACAAGTGCTTCTATCTGGTCAAGAGGGATAAGCTGCCCTGTGGGATTATTAGGGTTATCTACATAGAGCAGGGTATGCCCTTCATTCAACGCGCCAAGCAATGGGTCCACATGAAAACTGAAATTGTCTTCAGGGTTCATGGCAATGCCTTCGAAGCGAGCCCCGGTGACCCGCACTTCAGTAATATATTCTACAAACTGAGGAATATAGCCCAATACTGAAGAACGATCATCAAGAAACACCTTGTTGATCCTTTCTAATACCTGCATGGAACCATAACCAACTTTTACCTGATCTTCTCTTATGTCTGCAAAGTCTTTCCAGTAATGACATATTTCTTCCAAAAGGGTTTTGTAAGAAGTATCCCCCGTTTTCCACATATTTGAAACCCAGTCAAAATTGCGAATGAATTCTTCGACCCCCGGAACGTGAGGCAATGTCGACTCCAGGCCATTGCAATTAAGGACTACAGGATAGTGAGCTTCGTGAATGTAACTCCCCCGCTCAAAATCTTTGAGGTGGGGTTTTACTTTAGGGTTCCACATGCACTTTCGCCTCCTCAAATTTATCAGGAACTGCCGGCATCTCTTTGCCACGCAGCCTCATAAGCCCTACAGTAGCCAGAGGAATAACCATCACCGCAAGAAAATACCACGCCATGAAAGAATAACCGCGAGCTATGAGAGCGACAAGACCGGCCTTGGCACAGATGAAGCAAACCACTAAAACGGCAAGCCCTACAACACCTCTCATCTTCGGAGACATCTCTCCTCCCTTTTCCTGGTAAACCGAATTGATCCGCTCATTGAGTCCGTGTACAAAACCCGTAATTGTTTCTATACTTGTTCCAAAAAGCATCAACACATAGGCAGAAAGAAGAACTCCCCCTCCAAGGTGGCCTTTAAGAATGCCAAAGATAGGAACCGACTCCTCCAGAACTGCCGGAAAAACAGGAGCCATGGCAAGGTATTCGATAAAGGCAGGAATCATCATAAGGATTGAAGCCACTATGCCGTTGATGACAGCATCCCGTCTTGTTTTTATTATATCTTGTAACGCATACAGCACCAGAAGAAATGAGACCATATTGTAAAGGGTGTATTTTATGCCCCCCATAAGCCAATTTGAACTTGTCGCGACACCATGGTCTCGAATAAAACTGCCAAAAACCCCATCCATTCCAAAGTGTCGAACTGTAGCTACAAGGAAAATAAACATTACGGCATACAGGAAGAATGACCAGTATGAAAGAATGGTTGAAATTACTTTTCCTCCGGCAAACAGGAGAATGGAAGTACCTACAAGAAGGACAGTTACGCCAACCCAGTAGGAAATGCCAAACCATTGCTGAAGAATGGTTCCAGCCGCAGAGGATAAAATGCCGCCCACAAGAACCACCAGGAAGATATATCCCGCTTCAAAAACAAGCCAGGTTGAGCCAGGAAGTAGGCTCTTAAAGAAGCTGCGGTAATTGTACAGACGAAATTTGCGAGCATAATCAAAGGTAAGGATGCCTACAAGAGCAAAACAAACAGTAGAAACTACCATGCCGTATAAACCCTCGGCAAGTCCGTTCATCATGAAGAATTCAACAAGCTCCCTGCCTGTTGCGTATCCGCCGCCAATAAGCACAGACTGACATAAAAACCCAATCATCAGCCATCGGCTAAACCATTTGACCTGCGTAATATCCAGTAATTTTGAGATGATAGAACCCTTTGGGGCATCCTTTTTCATCTTTTTCACCGTCCTCTTAAGAAAATAATTAAAACTCTGTTTCTTGAAATGGGGGCTCCATATCTCTGCTCCTTTCCACCCCCGAGATATAAAAATATAAAAAAAGGGCGGGGCCCCTCTCATAGAAAAAAGGGGCCCCGCCCTAAAAGACCAACGCAATTAAGCGTCGATCCCAGGTGAGGGACCCACGCTAAACCAATAAAGGAAAAAGCGGTTTATCGATAATGTTTCTTGAGTTTTCTCTATATTCTTCATGGTTAGGAACCATATCATTTTTCCATGGGGGCGTCAAGCACTTTCCCCATAAAAAACGGGCACGGCGATGTGCCCGTAATATTCTCTGGCGGAGAGGGTGGGATTTGAACCCACGAGACGGGTATGAGCCGCCTAATCGATTTCGAGTCGACCGCCTTCGACCACTCGGCCACCCCTCCGGTTGCGTTGACGTGAGCATTATAGCGATTTTAAATATAGATGTCCAGATAAGGGGAACTGTTCAAAATTTAATTAAATAGAGGCCGCTTTAAAGGCGGCCCCTGTTTTATTCACTTTCTCTCTATTAGTAGTTTTCCGCTTTGATCTCAAAATAAGCCTGAGGATGATCACAAACAGGGCATACTTCGGGGGCCTTTTCACCACAATGGATGTGGCCGCAGTTGGCACAATGCCAAACCTGTTTCTCTTCCCGCACAAAAATCTTTTCTTCTTTCAGGTTTTTTAGGAGCTTCAGATATCGTTCCTCATGCTCTTTTTCAATTTTTGCTACAGCCTTAAACAAATATGCAATTTTCGTAAATCCTTCTTCTTCGGCTTCCGCAGCAAATCTTGCGTACATATCAGTCCACTCGTAATTTTCGCCCTCAGCTGCATCTTTCAAATTTTGCTCTGTTGAAGGAATTCCATCATGCAAAAGCTTAAACCAGATCTTTGCATGTTCTTTTTCGTTGTTTGCTGTTTCTTCAAAAAAGGCCGCTATTTGATTCAGCCCCTCTTTTTTTGCTTTAGATGCATAATAGGAATACTTGTTTCTCGCCTGAGATTCTCCGGCAAATGCTTCTCTCAAATTCGCCTCAGTTTTAGATCCTTTCAAGTCCATCGTTATTCCTCCTTCTGTGTAATTACCCTTCTTTTTTGTTAAAATCATATTTATTATAGAATATTAACATCTTTTATTCAAACCTTGATTCTGTTAGAAAACAACAAATTCGCGCGCCTGATTATGGTCATGGGGCGCTCGAATTCTGACGACGCTTTTTAAAGTAATCCCAAAGAAGATTGGCGCTTTCCTGAGCCAATACCCCTTTTATAACCTCGCACCTGTGATTCAGACGAGAGTCTTGCACTATATTATAAAGTGTTCCGCAAGCGCCGGCCCGGGGGTCCGCTGCTCCGTAGACAAGACATTTTATTCTAGACAGCACTATAGCGCCTGCGCACATGGGGCACGGTTCCAGCGTAACATAAAGGGTAGATCCCCTTAAGTTCCATGTCCCCAGCCTTTCCGTGGCTTCTCGAATAGCAATTATTTCAGCGTGGGCTGTGGGATCCAGATGTTTACTGTTGCTACCCTTCCCTATAACTTCATTATTCCTAACCACTAACGCCGCAACTGGTACTTCTCCATGCTCTGCCGCTTTTCGAGCTTCGTCAAGAGCCATATTCATAAAAAAGATGTCGGTGTCGCTATGAATCACGCTTTACTCTTCCTTTCGACTCGTATTCCTTAATTCTTTATAGGCATGGGGAAGTCTTCCCAGAACAACATCTGTCCCTGTAATGACGGTCTTGCTATAGGCCTCTCCGAGAAGACAATAGGCAGAAGCGCTCTGGTCCATTCCTGGAACAGTTATAGCGCATATGTTTCCCGTAGGGGAAACTATAAAAGAATTATCTTCTTTATCCCCACAACCTGCCCGAATTAAAAACACTCTATTTTCTGCTGCCCTGCATCGCGCTATTTTCTCGGTCATTGCGTGACGTTTGGCGTCAGCCCAGAAAAGTACCTGCACTCCCTCCAACATCATGCTTCTGGCAACTTCCGGCAAGAACATCTCTTCTTCGATGACAAGCCCTATACGTCCTGCTTCCGTGGAAAAGACTACGGGTCGACAAGCCTTATCTAAAAAGATAGGGCCGTAGGTGTTGTCCTTCGAAAACGCTATGGCGGCTCGCTTCTTATGACCGTCTATTTCCGCAAGGCCTCCTACGCAGACAACCACTTTCGGATTAAGCAAGGGGCGCAGTTTGTGGACCACTTCGTCAAAATCAGCTTTTTTGCCGCAATCGGGGAGGGAGATCAGGGATGCGTCCTGATCTTGCAATACCCTGATCATGCGGGAGGCCATAGCTACATAATGATCCGCTGTTTCTGCTGAAAAATGGGCTGCGGAGCAAACCGCTCCTGTTTCAGCTAAAACCATTGGTTTTGCCATTAGAGAGGTTACAGGCAACTTTTCTGTAGGGTCAGTAAGACGGGCGAAGCATCGGTTTTCTTTATCAGGCAGTGGATAGGATGCCATTTCTGTGTCTACTGTGGCTATGAGAGCTTCCGGCGTGTCGGAAGGTGAAGATCCTATAACGTGTCCCAAAGGATTGATGACACAACTTCGTCCTGTATTCATTATAGAATATGCTTCGAGCCCGACTTTATCACATAAAATAATCCAGACCCCATTCTCAAAGGCCCGGACTGGGAGCATATACTCTATCTGTGGGTTCATCAAAAGGGTGGTACTAGAGGCTGAGGAGACAAGGTTTGCCATGTCTATAATTACTTCGGCGCCCTTTTCTGCTAATATGCGGGCTATTTCCGGAGCGCGGCCATCAGCGCATATCATCATGCCAAGCTTTCCCAAAGAAGTGTCAATGACAGAAAAAAGTTCGCCGGCTTCAATAAACTTGCGGTCAAAATGCCAAAGATTCGACTTGTAGACGCGTCCTAGTATTTCACCTTCAGGCCCCCATAGAAAACCAGCGTTTCGTAACAGGCCGTTTTCCTGGACATAGAGCCCCATGGCAATGTGAACTCTGTAATGAGCAGCCCTCTGGGCCACTTCTTTCATAAAATTCGGCGTTCGCTTAAGGGCAAGTTCCGCAGCCTCTTCGTTCTCTCTAAGAAAATAGGCTGGCCAGGCACATTCTGGAAAAACGAGAAGATCCACTTTCTCTTCGCTGCAAAGACTATCTATCCATTCCAGGATTTCTTTCTCCGTCTGCTCATACTGACTCACATCCCGGGCTTCCAGCTGGATACAGGCTACCTCAAACATTCTGTCTCACTCCTTTTTATATAGTCTTGCTATGGGAGCTCAACCTTAACAACTATTTTACGAATTCTAGCAGGTCTCATCTGAGTTATACATCCCTTATGAACATCATGTGGAAAGAAAATTACAAACATACCGGGCTTTGTCTGAAAATATTCCCCGTCTCCATCATAAAGGGCAAAATCCCGAACAGCATCGTAAGCAAGAGCCTCTTCCATAGTTTTAAGAGGAGCATATCCTAACCACTCCTCCCCTGACAACAGACATTGTATATCTGCATATTTTTTATGGGCTTCCCACACTTGCGCTTCCTTAGGCTTTGTGGTTGCTGACTGTATGATGGCAAAGACTGATGGCCCATCTATCTCATATTTGCCATTTTCCAAAGAAGCCGGAATGAGGTTATCAAGAAATTCAAAAGCTTTTCGAAACCGTTCTCCTAAACAAAAATATGTGGATGCATTATTTAACATATCAAATATCAATATCACCACTCCCTCTTCAAGGCTTACGGCTTGGATGATGGTACAATATTTTTTGAATCAAAATGGAAAGGAGCGTTGTCATGCTTTCAAAGATTTTTCGTGTTTTTGGAATTCGTACCAAACCTATGGTGCCTCTTTCTGCTCACGACATAGTGACCAGATCACGTCACGCCAGTAAAACAATAGAATGGAGCCGTAATAAACGTTTAACCATTTACAATCCCCCTTTTTGGGGTATCCACCATCTTTTTATAGATCCTGATCTTCATCACGCACTTATTGCCCTTAAAGAAGACGGGAACTCTTTTGTCTTTTATGGAAACTCCCAGGGGGCTGAACGCTGGGAAAAATACGATGCAAATCTCAATATGTGCGATTGCGGCATTGTAGAAAACCAGGCCCTTACGTGGCTCATATACGAAGATTATGTAATCTATAACGGCGCTATGCTTCCTGCTACAAATGCACCCTACCACTGGGGACGTGTAATAGACAACCAGCCTTTCTACGCTTCTATTAACGAAAAGTGGGCCTCTCAAGGCATTTCTGAAATCAGAGAATTGGCCCCTTCTTATTCGGAATCATAACAAACGCTGCTACATTTCATCCAGCTTTAAGATGAGAGGAGCTATCTCGCTAAGTTGCTCTATGCCCTTTATATCAGAATCTAAAAGGGGGATACGAGCAACGCCGAAACCACCAAACATCTCGTCGATCTGTTTTAGATACTGTTCTTGGTCAACTCGGCGCTTTTCGAAAAATGGACCTGCCTCCTCAGGAATAACTTTATTTACAATAACTCCCCCTATTCCAATGTCATGTTTTTGCAATATTTCAATGGCCCGCTTTGTTTCTATAATGGGGAGCTTTTCTGCATTAAGAACAAAATAAAAAGCCGTATTTTTTTTATCCGTCAATATCTTTCTGGCCAAAGCAAATTTGTCACGCCTCGCCTGAAGCGTATCGATGATGGGGTCTTCCTTTATCTTTTCCTGAAGGTCTTTGTCGTATTTTGCAGCAACTTTCATGAGTTCCATGGCATTGGCACGCTTTTCAATCAAATGCTCTATCCAAATTCCAAGTATTTCTGGCAGGGTTATAAGCCGCAATGTGTGACCTGTTGGAGCTGTGTCAAAAACAATAACGTCGTAAGGATTACCTATGGATTCCATTAGTTCAATGAATTTATCAAAAATTGCCGCTTCCTCTGCGCCGGGAGACATATAGGCTATCTCTATCTGGCGTTTTATCTCTTCAACGATTACGGCGCTGACGATGTGAAGCATTTTATCCTGAATGGCCTTCATATACTTTTTTGCTTCTTCTTCGGCATCAATTTCTATTCCCCAAAGATTTTCTGCCACAGGAATGACATCCAGGCCGATAGGCCTATTGAAAGCATCGGCAAGGGAATGGGCTGGATCTGTAGAAACCACAAGTGTTTTTATTCCTAGTCTTGAAAGAGCGTATGCATAGGCCGCGGCACATGTCGTTTTTCCAGTTCCGCCCTTCCCCCCAAAAAAAACAAACTGCCTTTTCACATGATGAACCATCGAAAAAGAGCCTCCCTTAATCGAAGTCGTATTGAGCCGCCTTTTCAGCAATTATAAACTTGCGATTTTGCATTCTCCGCTCCCATGCGATAAGGTCTTCTGCAAAATAAGGAAGAACCTCGAGCATGTAGTAGGAAATAGGGTTGGGAATGCCTAAAAAATCACCAAAAAGGAGTAGCATCAGATTATCATTTACATCAAAGGCTTCTTTTCGAACAACAGCCATTCTCTTGTCTACAAAAGTTCCGTGAGTAAAGGCTCTTGCCCAGAAAAGAGCTTTCGAAAGAAGTTTGTCATTCTTTTTTTCGTTCTCTTCACTAAACATTATGGACACCCCGATAGAAAAGCTCTATTTCTTATATTACTAACTACTTATTTTTGTCTGAAGCGAGTACGCCACCTACAGCAAAGTCTGTTCTTTCCATTTCCATAAGAATGATTCGGACAGCATCTGCCGGCACTTCGATACTATTGCAAATAGCCTTGGTAACCTCATCCACAAGACGCCGTTTTTGCTCCAATGTTCTGCCTTCAAAAAGATGCACGTTAACGATTGGCATAGTGTTTCCTCCTTTTTGAATATAAATTCAAAACTGTTATGTATTATACCTTTTTTAATGAGCCATAGCTTCTTGGGCAGCAAAAAGCAGCATAAGATAAGGATCTTCAACAGTATTATGATAAGGAGAATGGACAAAATAATGAGAAAATAGTCCAGAAACAGTTTCCCTTCTGGTAATGATATCGATAAAACGTTCCGTTAAAAAGAGTGGTGATTCTCCATCAATAACAACTTGGAACCCTATAATTTGTCCCTTTTTCAGTCCTTTTTCGTCAGATGCAGAAACAACAACTTTCCAGAGTCCTTCCTTTCCGTTCACCATAGCCTTTTCTCGAGTATGATAGGGCAATGTGATGGAAAAAACCTGGATACCCAACGTATTTGCCAATTCCTCTGTCCACCCCACACTTCCCCAATGAAGATCGAAAATGGCACTCAGACCCCAGACCGTTGCAGGCGGCAAAAACATTTCTTTTCCCATAATATTGGCAGAGGCGACAAGTCCCTGACGCATAGCAAGAGTGCCAATAAGAGGCAAAATAGGACGTCCCGTAACAGCATCGCTGATTTGAGCAGCGTCGCCAACAACATATATATCGGGATGTGATGACTGCATTTTTTCGTTGACTACTATCCCCCGCTCAATAGAGAGTTCTGCACTTCGAGCTAACTTAACGTTAGGACGAACACCTGTCGCAAAAACAACGCCGTCAGTCTTTATCTCCGTGCCATCTGAGAGCACAACCCTGTCTGATCTGACTTCTGTCAGCTGTATGTTTTTATAAATTGAGACTCCCCATTCAGAAAGACGTTCGCTGACCTTCCCTGCCATATCCATATCCATTGCCGCGATAAGATGAGGCAGAGCCTCTACTAAAGTAACGGCAAGTCCTCTATCGTGAAGAGCCTCCACAACTTCAAGGCCTATGGCCCCACTGCCTACGACAACAGCCTGATCGCTCTTTTCCGCAAAGGCATCAAGTGCGCGGGCATCATCCGCACCACGCATAACGAAGATATTTTCAGCTAGTTTCTCTTTAGAAACGTATTCGCTCCCAACCATAATTTCTGTCAGATCTCGCATGTAACCTTCCTTATCTGATAAAAGCCCCTTTACGGAAGGAAGCCAGGGGACAGCCCCAGGCGCGAGCAGTACTTTTTCAAAATGAATTTCAAAGGGACCCTCTGTACTCGTTCCCCTCGCTATATGGTTCTCTGCGTCCAGTTCAGTTACGACACCACGAATAGCATCCTCGACAATCTCAGGAGGCAAACGGTCCGAGTTAGCCAAATCAACAACTTCTTCTTCAGGACCACCTGGAATAAGTTTTCTTCCAACGCCATAAGGAAGAGAACAAATAACTGTAGGATCCTCGTTCATCACAATTGAGAGGCTCTTTTCACCCATGCGTCGAAGTGTCATATAAGAGAATCTTCCTCCAGGACCTCCTCCGATAATAAGCACTCTTTTTCTTAATGTTAACATTACTCCACCTCCACAATAATCAGACAATTTAATATACCGATTCTAACATACCATGGTGGGGTATATCAAGAGGCTACAAAAAAGCCCGGTCCAGAACCGGGCCACTAGCTTTATTTCGACTGAAGAAAGGCTCTGTATCCTTTCCATGCCATGAACAAATCCACTTTGCTGATCAGTTCCCATGGAGCATGCATGGAAAGTACTGGAACGCCGCAGTCAATAACGTCGGCTCCCCTGTTTGCAAGAATGTAGGCAATGGTTCCACCGCCTCCTTCATCAACTTTTCCCAGCTCACCAGTTTGCCATACTACGTTGTTCTCATCGTAGAGGCCGCGTACAAAGGCCATAAATTCAGCACTGGCATCGTTGGATCCATATTTACCTCGACTGCCTGTGTATTTGAGTATGACCACGCCATTCCCCATGAGAGAGGAGTTTCGTTTGTCAAAGGGTTCCGGATACGTTGGGTCGAAAGCTCCATCAACATCGGCAGAAAGAACCTTGCTGTTGCTAAAGGCACGGCGAAGTAAAAGCTCTGAATAGTTCTCACTTCCCAAGGCTACCAGTTCAGCCACGGTGTTTTCATAAAAAACAGACTCCATCCCCGTGCTTCCCATACTGCCAATCTCTTCTTTATCAACAAAAAGAGCTGATGCTGTATAGAGAGGGTGTTCCACCTCAAGGATGGCGCGCAAAGAAGCGAAAGCACAGGATCGATCATCATGGCCATACCCAAGAATGAGACCACGGTCAAGACCAGCGTCGCGAGCTTTCCCCGCAGGTACGATCTCTATTTCTGCTGATGTAAAATCTGCTTCATCAACCCCGTATTCCCTGGCAAGGATTTGCAAAACACCAAGTTTGACCTTTTCTTTAATATCGGCATCTTCTACCGGGATGTGGCCAATGATAACATTCAGATCCTCCCCCGAAATTCCGTCGCTCATTTTTTTCGATGCCTGGGATTTTCCCAAGTGCGGGAGAATGTCACTAATAACAAAGAGAGGATCATCTTCTTTTTCTCCTATGTTGAGGTGGACAAGAGTCCCATCTTTTTTAGCAAAAACCCCATGTATCGCCAAAGGCAGCGTAGCCCACTGATATTTTTTTATTCCCCCGTAATAATGAGTCTTGAGCAAGGCCATTCCCGAATCTTCATAAAGGGGCTGAGGTTTCAGGTCAAGACGGGGAGAATCAATATGACTCCCCACGATGCGAAGGCCCTCTGATAAGGGTTTTTCGCCTATAACGAACAAGGCTACCGCTTTGTTTCTGTTTACAGCCATCACTTTTATGCCAGGTTCTAATTGCCGGCCAGCTTTAATCATTTCTTCAAGCTCCACAAAACCGGCAATACGTGCCATGGAAACGATTTGCTCCACACATTCCCGTTCAATTTTCCCGTTATCAAGAAAATGCTTATAGTCTTCAGCTAAGGCGAATACCTGTTTTTTCTCCTCTTCCTGAAGTTTTTCCCAGGCGCTGGAGAAAGAGTAAAAGCCTTTTTCACGATATTTTGCTTCTATATCTCGATTGCTCAAATTTTAAGCCTCCTGCCTTAATAAATATTGTTATTTATTATACATCTTTCACTAGCAGCACTGTGAGGTCGTTGACATTCGTGCCAGTAGGACCTGTTTTTACGAGTGCGTCCACTCTTTGAAGGGCATGGTATGCATCGTTATTCTCGAGAAGGGCAAGGGGGTCGAATCCACTCTGCCGTATTTCTTCTGCCGTTGTTCCATCCACGATCCCTCCTGCTGCGTCTGTAGGACCATCTGTACCATCAGAGCCTACTGAAACAAGCACGACACCAGCTATATTCTGCATCTCAAGAGCAGCAGCAAGAGCTATTTCCTGGTTACGTCCGCCTTTCCCCTTTCCTTTCACGTGAACGACAGTTTCCCCCCCTAAAATAATGGCGCAAGGCGGTTGGAGGGGGCGGGAATGCTCTGATTCCTCCCTGGCTATTGAGGCTAAGAAAGCTCCCGCATCTTTAGCTTCACAACTAAGAGTTGTTGTGAGTATCAGTGTCTTATACCCTAATTCTGTGGCTTTTTCAGCAGCCTTTTCACAAAGCGTTGTTACGCTTCCAGTGATAAAGGTTTCTACGTTATTGAGGTCTTTAGGGGTTTCTTCTTCAAGTACCCTTAAAAGTCTGGAAGGCATTGTGAGATTATATCGAACCAAAATATCCAGGGTTTCTCTGGAAGTTGTAACATCCGGGCAGGCTGGCCCGGAGGCGATACTATCAAGCCGGTCACCTAGCACATCGGAAAGCACGATAGTATATACTTTAGCAGGGTTTACCCATTGAGCGAACCTCCCACCCTTTACAGCGGAAAGACGCTTTCGGATCATGTTTATTTCCACAATATTAGCCCCGCAGCGAAGCATCTGATCTGTAATATCAACAAAATCCTTGAGTGAAACCCCCTCTTTCGGTTTTTCAAAAAGGGCTGAACCGCCCCCTGATACTAAAAAAAGCACCTGATCGCGGGGTGAAAGATTTTCTGTTATTTCAAGGGCTTCAGAAGTGGCCTTGAGAGAGTTTTCATCTGGCAAAGGATGACCAGCTTCCCATATAGAAAGTTTTTTTATTGGCCCCTGGCTATGCTCATATTTCGTTATTACGACACCCTTCGCTACCTGATCACCTAAAACATCTACGGCAGCCCTTGCCATACGCCACGCGGCTTTGCCTATTGAAACGAGGATAACCCGCCCTTCACAAGGCTTTTTTCGCAGCTGCTCCTTTACAGCATGTTCTGGCAACACTGCGTCAATAGCGTGGTGAATAATATGCATGACATCACGGTGAAGAGACATAGCCAAACCTCCTGATGTGAGTTATTGCAGGGTGGGTTCACGTCATCATCATAGACAATTCTGATAAAGAGCCAAAGCTTCCTCATCAAACTAGAAAACTATTTGCTTTTTCTTATCTCTCTTAAATATCCATATATAGTAAAACGGCTCTTCCCAAGTTCTTTGCACAATGTATCGACAGCTCTTTTCAACCTGAAAAAACCCTTTTCCTCAAGAGACTGGATGATCTCAAGTTTCTCTTGTTTGGTCGTATAGCGAAGTGGTCTTCCGCCACGCTGAGCCCTTGTCTCGTCAATCATTTTTTTAAGCAGCGAGTCAGAAGTTGGCACAAGAGTCTCAACTGAAGCTCCGGATGAGGATGATAAAGGAACAATTCTAGTCAGTTCTTCAGAAAGGTTTTTCAGCATTCGTGCTCGAGTCATATCGTAATTTATACAAAACAAACCAACAACCTTATTTCTTTTGTCACGTATCAGCGTTACGCTCGAACGCATAGGGCGGCCGTCAGAGGCACTGGAAGGGTAATTCGCAATAAAATCCACATCTTTATATTCGTCATTTTCTCGCAAGCTGGTGCCAAACTCAGTAAGGGGAGATTGTTCTGTACGTCCCGTTAGTTCTCCATGAGCTATAGCTACTATTTTATGCTTTGGACCTGAAACATCATGAAGCACAATCTCGTAATCAATCCCCAAAGTCCGATCTAACATTTGTACAACTGGTATAAGTGGAAGCAACAGAGGATGGCACTTTTGTTTCATTACAGCACCCTGCCTTTCTGCGTACCTGCCCAACAAAAAAGGGCGGAATTCTCCGCCCCACATTGTATCATGGCATTCTTTTCTATTACACAAGACATCCAGGGATATTAACAACATTATGTAACGATCTCTCAGACCCTGCTTTCACAATAGTTTTTCCTTTTAAAAAATTCCTCATAGAGCATTGACGCGCCAGAATAAAGAACGACACCGGCAGCAATCCACTGAAGGACAGCAAGGTTCAAACTTTTAACAATAGATACAGCGGCGAGAACACCTGCAACACCGAAAATGCTTGAGAAAAGTGTGATTTTACGCCCGTATTGTCCTAGGCGAATAAACTCCATAGCACCCATAGGAACAGAGAATGTACACGCCCCCATCATTATGGGAAATACTGCTGCCGGATTCACGCCAAGAGCATAAATTGTTGCCATCGTGGGGGCACAAGACCCGACTCCCACATTATTCAAAGCTCCAAACACAAAGAGGAGAACCCAAGCTATGCCAAGCTTAACTCCGGAAAGACCGGTAGCATCTCCGCCTAAAGGAATTATATTGAACTTTCCAGCCAAAATTAACACAGAAGTTAAAACAAACCCTACTCCCATAAAAGTCCTGATTGTCTCTGCTGGAAATTTTACTGCAAAACGAGGGCAGATATAAGCTCCAAGCATCTGGGCCACAATACATGAAATAAGTGTTACCGTATCCACTCGAATGGTAGAAATATAAGCGAGGGCCATTATCGCTACTGGAATGGCACATTGGGTATTTAATGTTCCGGGAAGTTTCGAATCGCTTGTAAGTTTTCTAGCCCGATACAAAATCGTGGAGAGGGCAAAATCAGAAATACCAAAAGTTGCAAGAAAAAACGTGATAGCCCCCCATAATGCCAGAAAAACATTGTTTCCCGGTTCTGCCCATGCATCTTTTTTGTGTTTCAAAAAATCTGCGGCAAACTTGAAAGCATAAAGACCATTCACAAGAGTAATTAATACGAGCAGCACTCCGACCATTTTGCCCTCCATTTTAAGTGATAGCACCGCCAATCACTGCGTTCGCAAGGCATCTTATATAAATTCAACATAATTGTCAATATAACACTTTTTTGCTTGTTAGCCATGACATGCTTTTAGATGCCTATTTCAACTTTTAAAAGGGAATTTTCAATGTGTGGTATAATATGAGCTGTATTCTAACCAGAAAAGTTTAAAAGGCCGTTCTGGAAAGTTGGAACGGCCTTTTTTATTTTGCGGCACTTCCCGCCATGCAGTCACGATGGTACCGAAACGTCATACCGCATGTGTCGCTTATATCGGAATTTGTAAGAAAGGTGAGGGTTTATTTTTATGAGTAAGAAACTTGTTTACGTTAATGAAGTCCCCTTCTGGATAACCCCTGAGGGTCGTTTAGAAGCAGTCGAGCTTCACAACGGACATGTTGTGGAACGAATTATGCTTCGTACTTCCCGTGGGCTTCAGGTTCTAAGAAGCACCGCTTCTATCTAGGAACAACATGCTGATTTAGAGGGACATCATTGTTTCTTTAAAAATACCCGCCGACAGACTTCCGATTTGGAGGTCTGTCGGCTTTATTAAACTAAATTTTGAATTCTAAGATTTCTCCACAATCAACTTTGATTTTTTTTGTTTTGCTACGGAAAGCTATCTTTATATATCCTTTTGGACTTGGAAAAGTTTTAATGGTTAGTTTTTCTGGAGTAATTGTAATTTCCATAGGGTAACTTCGATATCGGATATGCATATGAAGTTCACCAAGTTCAGGGGGGATGGCGGGATTGAAGTAAAGAATGCCACCACGAGCCTCAATACCGGTATAGGCCCGCTGAAGAATGTCCACAGTCCCCGCCATGGCTCCTAAATGGATTCCCTCCGGAGTCGTCCCTCCTTGTATATCAGCTACGTCACTTTCAAGAGCTTCTAAAAAGAGCTCCCAGGATCCGCTTCTATTTGACCTTGCCAGCACCCACGAGTGCACCACCCTGCTCAGTGTAGAGCCATGGGACGTACGTTTAAGGTAATAATTGATATTTTGAGGGATTGTCTCATATTTAAAAGCATATCCCAGTTGTTTAAAAATACTCCTTAATTCTTCCGCTGAAAAGAGGTAGAAAAGCATGAGTACGTCTGCCTGTTTAGAAACCTTGTATCTGTTGGGCGAATCCCCTTCCGCTTCCAAAATACGATCAAGCCTCTGGATGTTCCCATATTTTTTTTTATATTCTTCCCAATCAAACTCCTCTAGCTGTTCATACCCCTCAAACTGACTCAGAATACCGTCTTTATGAAAAACGATCTTCATCTTTCGGGCAATATTTTTCCAGTGCTCCCTTTCTTCTTCTGAAAAACCTATTTTTTCGCAAAGAGGATTACGATCCGTTTCAGGAAGAAGGTTCCATATTTCAAGAGCCCGGTTCAGTATCCAGACAGTCATAATATTAGTGTATGAGTTATTGTTAAGCCCTGGTTCGTTTGCTCCCGGATAGGCATCGTGATATTCGTCAGGACCCATTATTCCAAGAATCTCGTACCGTCCAATCTCTTTGTTGAATGTCGTTTTGCTTGCCCAAAAACGGGCGATCTCTATAAACATTTCTGCTCCGTAAAAGGAAAGAAATTCAAGATCTTCCGTAACCTGATAATACTGCCAGATGTTATACGCCAATGCGGCGTTTACGTGCCGTTGAAGATGGGAATTGTCAGGGTTCCATCTTCCCGATTTCGGGTTTAGATGAAGTTTCTGAGTTTCTTCCCTGCCGCTACTTCCGCTCTGCCAGGGGTACATGGCCCCTCTATGCCCCAACTCCTGAGCAGCCTTACGAGCTTTATCGAGTCTGCGATACCTATACATGAGAAGTGAACGGGTTATTTCCGGCATTCTAAAGTTAAGCATAGGAAAAATAAATATCTCGTCCCAGAAAATATGCCCTCTGTAAGCTTCGCCGTGCCATCCCCTGCTGGGAACACCCACATCGAGATCCATGGAGTGTCTGGACGTGGTTTGAAGGAGGTGGAAGGTATAAAGGCGCAATATCCGAGACGTTCTCTTTCCTTTTTGAGGATCTGCAGGATAGTAATCTATCTCAAATCGATGCCAGAGATGTTCCCACGCGAGAGCATGGCTTTTCAAAATCTCTTCGAAGGAATCCGCCTCCACCACCGCAATTTTTGCCTGACAACCACATTCCGACATCCCTTTATCCCTCGATGTGTAGAGACTTACTATCTTTTCTAGACGTATTTCATCCCCTTCTGCCATTTCCATTGAAAAGGTTTGGCCGATATATCCAGGTTCCTTTATGCAGTATCTTTCAGGATTGACGAAATCTCCGTTTTTAAAAATTTGAGTTCTTGCTGCCTCTGCTATTCGAAGTTCAGACTGGTTTGTCTGAACTTTCAACAAGATGCTTTCCTTGTTTATTTCTTCTTCGCAAAGAGGATCAAGATGCCGATTTGACAAAGATTGATAACGTGGAACACCTCCATTTATCACTTTCCCATCCAGAGCCGTGAGAAATTCTATTTCTCCAGACCAGTTTTCCGCTCTTATTACAGTCTCCTGTCCGGCCAAATGCGGATTGCCCATATGAACTACCCTTCGATTCATCAGAACAGTTTTTCTCCCCTGCTGGTCGCGAAAGTGAATCACCCTACAAAGGATGCCTGACCTTATATTTAATTTTTGTTCGTAAGAAAGTATTTCAACAGATTCTATATGGAACCATTCGCCGCCATTCATACGAAAACTCAGCGGCAACCAGTTGGGAAGGTTGACCAAATCCTCATTTTCAATGATTTTCCCAGCTATTTCCGTTTTAAGCCTGTTATACCCACCAGCCAAATAGGTTCCCGGATAATGGATTGAATCAGCCCCATTTTCAGCGCAAGCTCCCCGCGTGGCAAAGTAGCCGTTGCCAAGAGTGCAGAGGGTTTCACGGAGTTTTTCCTTTTCGGGATCAAGACCTGTATATGTAAGATTCCAGGAGGTCATGACCTTCCTCCTTTTGAGGGGAGTTTCACTAACTTTTGCAGGAATTCTCTAACTTCAGTTGTATCCTCCAGACAATACTCTGCCATTGACTCTCTCTTTCTTTCTCCATCCTTTACCACAATGCCTATTCCTATGCTTTGCAGAGTTTTGAAAGCATCTTCATCAGTTATGTCATCTCCAATATAAAGAGGAAGTGTTTTCTCAACTTCCAAACCCATGGCTTCTATGAGCCAGATAAGAGCCCGTCCCTTATCCCAGTCAAGATCGGGCTTAAGTTCAAAAACCTTTTTCCCCAGCCCCTTCCTCAGTTTAGGTTCATGGTCCAGAACTTTGTCTACCAGAGACTCAACATCCTTGACGCGACTTTCGGCAACTAAGCGATAATGAAGAGCCAGTGAAAATTTTTTTCGTTCAAGAAGGGCTCCTTCTATCTTTTCAACACTTTTTTCGAGGGATCGTTGAACCCTGTCCAATATGGGAAGATATTCTCTTCCAATCTGAAAATCGAGGTTCATGCCAGGCGGGCTTGAAATATCGAAACCGTGGCTTCCTGCATAAATAACAGTGTGAAGCTTGATAAAGTTCTTAATGTCCCTCACGTCTCGACCACTTATGATGGCAACAGGATATTGTTCGGCAAGCCTCTTTAAGGTCACTCGCATTTCTGGGGAAAGAAGTGCCATTTCAGGCCTTTCTACAATGGGTGTTAAGGTTCCATCGTAATCAAGCGCAACAAAAAAATTATGAGACTGGAGTTTTTCTTCTATGTATGGCAGGAGCATCATGGCAGATGGAATTTCCCCCATAGTCTGGGTAACGACTACTGTTTCCCCCTCTACTGCCAGCGCAGCCAGGTCGTCTATAACCAAATCGGCTCCCCTTTCTTCAAGAGCTTTTTTCTGTCCTCCTCTATCTACACCAATGACACATCCAAAGTTTCCAGCTCTTCCTGCCTCTATGCCAGCAAGGGCATCTTCAAAAACGATCGATCGCTTCGGCTTTACATAAAGCTGAGTGCTCGCTTCAAGAAACGTGTCGGGAGCAGGTTTGCCCTTCAATTTCAGGTGAGCTGCAATACGACCATCGACCTGCACATCGAAAAGATTTTCAAGACCTGCAGCTTTCAATACTATGGAACAATTTTTGCTCGAAGTAACCACAGCGGTTTTAAACCCTTTCTGTTTTAGAAGGAGTAAAAGTTCCCGCGCCCCATGGTGGAGCGCTACCCTATTTTTCTTCAAAAAATTACGGAAGTATTTATTTTTACGATTGCCCAATCCGCAAATGGTTTCCTCTTCAGGCGAGTCTTCAGGTTCTCCATAAGGCAATAGTATCCCCCTTGACTCAAGGAAGGACTTCACCCCTTCATAACGTGGCTTTCCATCTACATAGGTACGGTAATCATATTTCAAATCGAAGGGCCGCTTGTCTTTTTCAGGAATGCGGTCTGTTGCGGATATATAATCATCAAAGAGTTTTTTCCACGAAAGGGAATGAATTTGGGCGGTTTTCGTTATGACACCATCGAGATCAAAAAGCAATGCATCGAAATCCCTTCTGCTAATGTTGAATAATTCTTTATTCATCCTCATGGTCATCCTCCTATTCGGAGTGACTTCTCAGCAGAAAAGCGTGAGCATCAAAACAGATTATATATACATTGTAACGCAAAGAGTGGTGAAGTAAAAACGCATATAAACTGACTGGCACTTTACACTGTATATTTGCTCTCTACCATATGAAATTTTTTCTGTTTGGAGACGACATCATTCCTGACTTTAATGGCATTCAATGTCTTATAGACTTGACACAAAGAGTTTGACCAGTTAAACTCTTCTCGAAATAACAAGAAAAGGGGAAGATTGCCATCGTATCGTCAAGAATAGAAGATTATCTTGAAGAAATTTTTGCCCTTGAAATGCATGGTGACGAAGCCACTGTAACACTCCTCTCTGAACGTCTGGACGTCACGAAGGGCACTGTGGTTTCCGCTATAAAAAAACTTGTAGAGGCTGACATGCTCGACCACGAGAGATACGGCTCTGTAGCTCTAACAGAAAAAGGCAGAGAACAGGCATTGAATATTTATAGACGGCATGCTCATCTTTCTTTTCTCTTTACTGAAATTCTCGGTTTTGACAAAGAAAAGGCTCAAAATCTGGCATGTATTATGGAGCATGAAATGGATAGCGAAACCGATGGCAGGTTATTTGCCCTGACAGATTATTTTTGTCAGGCTTTGAGGGAAGGAGCCGCGTGGTTTAAAGAACTGCGCGTTGAAATGGATGACCCTTCCAGACTTCCCACTCCTCTTGTCGCACTGAAACCAGGCATGAAGGGTATTGTAAATCGAGTAACTTCAAACGGTTTGCTCAGAAAACGACTTATGGAAATGGGCCTTGTCCCTGGAACAGAAATTACATTTTTAAAAACATCTCCCCTTGGAGATCCACTGGAATTTGAGATTGGGGGCAGAAATCTTGCGCTACGGCGTAGTGAAGCCGCGACTGTGTGGGTACGGCGAAAAAAGGAGAATGAAAGCCATGATGCCACTTAGTTTCGTTAGAGAAGGCGCAGTTGTAAAGGTTGAAAATCTCGCGGGAGGAATGTCGTTTCGCAAAAGGATGGCAGAATTAGGCCTATTGCCGGGTTCTGTGTTTACTGTTTTGCGTACGGGCGGCGGCCCATTTTTGCTTAAAATAGGCGAAACTCGTCTTGCCCTTGGACAGGGCGTGGGGAATCGCATTTTTGTCAGGGAAATTTAGCCTAAAAGAGCACCGCTCTTTTTTTTATCATTTTAAATGTTTTACCAATCAAACAAAGAGGTGGAGATATGGGTACTCCAAAGTTAGTTCTACTCAGCGAATTGCCAGCGGGTAGTCTTGCTATCGTTTTTCGTATTGATGGGAATCCTGAACTGAAACGGAAAATGCTGGAAATGGGCCTTGTGCCGGGAACTGAGCTCTTAATACAACGAAAGGCCCCCCTGAACGACCCTATATCTGTTTCATTTCGTGGCTATGAACTGAGCCTTAGAGTATATGAAGCTGAAAGTATTCTGGTGAGGAAAATCGAATTGGGTGGTTGCGACGGTAATTGCAAAACATGTTGGGGGTGTCATTAACTATGGGCAACATAACTCTGGCTTTGGCCGGCAATCCTAATACAGGAAAAACAAGTTTGTTCAATCTTTTGACAGGCTCCAGACAGCATGTTGGGAACTGGCCTGGAGTTACCGTTGAGCGAAAAGAAGGGCATTTTTCCTACGAGGGAATGAACTTTACTCTCGTTGATTTGCCAGGAATTTATAGCCTGGGAGCTGCTTCCATAGATGAACAGGTAGCGTCTGAATTCCTCATTAAAGAAAAACCTGAACTTGCCATCACTGTGGTAGATGCTTCAAATCTAGAAAGAAGCCTCTATCTTGTGGTGCAAATGCTCGAAGCCGGGCAGCCTCTGATCATAGCGTTAAACATGGCTGATGTTGCAGAAAACAAGGGCATCCGTATCCATCGCGAGAAACTGGAAAAAGCGTTGGGAGTTCCAGTTGTTCCCACTGTGGCCAGAGAGAGAAAAGGCTTAGAGGACCTTGTTAAAAGAGTGAAGGACAGATTTGAAAATGGCGTTTCCCTATCTCTTCTTGCCATACCTTATGGCGAGAAGGTAGAGCAATCTTTGGACAGGATAGCAAAAAACGTAAGTTCTGCACTGCTGAGAGAAGCAAACATTGATCGTCGTTTAGCCTCCATAAAAATAGCAGAAGGGGATCCTTTGATTATCTCCATGCTTGAAAAATTAGGAGAAGCAAAAGAGGTTACGGCCATTGTGGAAGAAGAAAACGAACGTCTGGAACTGGAGCTTGGCTACGATCTCTTAACCGCCGTTATAGAACGGCGCTGGAATTTCATTTCCGCCATTACACAAAAAGTCGCAGAACGAAATCTTTCTTTAAAGAAAAATCTGTCTCCCTCTGACAAAATAGACCGAATTGTAACCCATAAGATTTGGGGATTGCCCATATTTCTTATTATTACTTGGTTCATGTTTCGCTTCACTTACGCAGTAGGTGACCCTATTGCGGATTATCTCGACGGAACTATTTCGGCACTGGGAGAAAGAATCGCATTTTTAATGGAAACTGCCGGGTTTCCACTTTTTGCGGGAAGTTTTGTGGCAGACGGCGTTATTGGAGGTGTAGGGTCAATTGTAGTCTTTTTTCCACATATAATGGTCCTCTTTGCCTTTATCGCCATTCTTGAAGATTCTGGCTATATGGCACGAGGTGCCTTTGTTATGGACAGAATTATGAGAGCAATGGGCCTGCACGGAAAGAGTTTTATACCCATGCTAATGGGCTTCGGCTGTAATGTCCCCTCTATTATGGCTACCCGCGTTCTGGAACGCCCCCGCGACCGCATGATTACTCTTTTGGTTCTTCCTTTTATGAGCTGCTCTGCCCGACTTCCTGTATATTTGCTTTTTGCAGGTATATTTTTTGGCAACCATGCTGGAACCATTGTATTTTCGTTGTACGTACTTGGAATTGCAATAGCTGTCATTTCAGCCAAGGTGTTGGGCAGTACTCTTTTTAAAGGAGAATCGTCACAATTTGTAATGGAACTGCCCCCATATCACCTGCCCCAGGCTGGTTCTGTATTAAAGAGCGCCTGGGAGCGTGCCAGTCTGTTTTTGAAAAAAGCTGGGACTGTTATTTTTGGAGCCGTTATTATCGTTTGGGTTATGGCTAGCCTCCCTCTTGGAGTTGAGTATGGCTCTCACGAAAGCATTGTCGGCCGTATTGGAGACATGCTGGCTCCTCTATTTGCTCCTGCGGGGTTCGGTTTCTGGCAGGCTGGCGTAGCACTCTTCTTCGGCTTTTTTGCAAAAGAGATTGTGGTAGGAACTCTCGGAACATTACTAGCTGGAGGCGAAGCAGGTCTTGCATCAGCATTGCCAGCCCTTTTCTCTCCCTTAAGCGCTTATGCTTTTCTTGTAATGACACTGCTCTATGTTCCGTGTATCGCTGCCGTAGCGGCTTTTAAACGGGAAACGAACAGTTGGAAATGGACCTTCTTTATGATCGCATACACTACTCTCATAGCATATGGCGCCGCCGTTATCGTTTATCAGGGAGGGCAGTTGCTACTCGGTTTGTCATAAAACGAATAAAATGTTTTAAAGCACCAATCCTCTCAAACCCAGCATAAGTAAAGAGGCCTCTTTCGAGGCCTCTTTACTTATTTAAAACTCCACCGCCTCGTAACTTGTGGTAAGCCAGGCCCCCTGCTGATCAAGCTCTTCAAGAGCACGGCTGCTGTCATCAGGCTGAACATTTACGCCCTTTATCCCATCTGTAACTATGAAAACCTCAAAACCTTCTTTCAAGGCATCAAGGGCGGTGCTTTTTACACAATAATCTGTTGCAAGGCCACAGATAAACACCCTTAAAATAGACTGGTCCCTGAGCATTTCCAATAATTCAGTGCCGTCAAAAGCAGAATAGGCATCTTTATCCGGGCTAGCCGCCTTGCTTATAACCGCTGCACTTGAAGGAATGTACAGTTCGGGATGAAAGGCTGCCCCCTTCTGTCCCTGAACACAATGGGGCGGCCACGGTCCCCCTTGTTCCTTAAAACTTATATGGTTCTCTGGATGCCAATCTCTGGAGAAAAACATGGGGATTTGGCGGCTTTCACAATATTGAACAAGGCCATTAATCACAGGCACAACATCCTCCCCGCCAGGAACAGCTAACGATCCCCCTTCACAGAAATCATTCTGAACATCTACTACAATAAGCGCATCTCCAGTTGTAATAGCCATAGGGTCATCACCTCTCCTGTTATTATAAAATAAAAAAGCCGAAGCGAATCACTTCGGCAATGTAACTTCAATATGGCGTTCCAGACAGGATTAGATTTTTTATAGTGATATATAACGATTTTTTATAAGGATATAAAACTTACAATGTGCGCATTTCTTCTACAGAAACGTTTTCCAGACCAAGTTCTTTTAGTCCTACTCCTGTCTCAAAATAGTTTTGACCATTTACGACGCTTGATAAATGAATGATGCTATTAATTGTAGGAGCGGCAATTCCTAATTTTTGTGCCAAGGCCGAAACAGGAACGAGAAGATAGGGCACATCTTCTATGAGATATCTGTAATTCATTGAAGTTGGTGCATCCGTTCCGTGACCACAGTAAACGCTGTTATTCAAAATAGTTTCTCTTAAAGTTTTTCCCTCAAGGTTATATAGTTTCTTCATATCGTCCATAGTCGACAGTAGATCTATTCCAAGTGCTTCCCCAATGAACATGCGTTCCCGATCCATCGCTTCCATAACGCTACAGACAGATTCTGTCATGCCATCACCGTAAAATCTAAAATTGCCGTTTTCGGACTCGATTCTTCCCGCGTTCATAATCATAGTGGGACAGTGGAGAATCATATTTGTATTATATAAACCTATAGCTATGACGTTAGGAGCTGCTTTTAATTGTATAGGAAAGGCCTGTTGTATTTGAGATATAAAAGTTTCAGTCTGATTTCCAGGCAGAGTAGCTATGGAAAGATGCTGTTTTATACCCCATATGTTGACTCTTCCAAGTGCTTCCAAACGACATGCATAGGGCATGGTGTCGGCTTCTGCCATTTTCAAAGATGTAGTATTTCCTATTTTCTTAAGGTAGCTTCTGAAAACGAGTGAACCAAAATTCCCTGGCATAAGTACAAGTTTTTGATTGTCTTCTATATAAGGAGCTATTGATTCCAAAATTGGTTTTTGAGCGAAACTCGGAGCAAGAAAGTAAATAATATCGGCTCCTTTTATAGCTTCTTCAGCACTTGTCGTTACGTTGGCAAGATGCCCCTTTTTCTCCATTATTCCTGTTAAAGTGATGGTTTTACTTTTTTTCAAATCTGCTATTTTATGCTCTAGTTGAGGGTGCTCAAAAAGTGTTACTTCAAAATCCTGTGAGGCAAGATCTCCTGCGAGGGCTTGCCCGCCGTTCCCTGCTCCAAGCACTGTTATTCTAGTCATCGTTAAAGCCTCCATTTTAAAACTAATAAACCGAATTACACTCATAGACTATAAAATAAAATTAAGTTATAATAAGCACTTCTTCCGTTTCATAGCAAAAAATATACTATCATATATGGAGGCGCTACAAATGTTGAAAACATCAAAAATTTTCATATTGAGTGTGATTATGTCTTTAATCGTTGCTGCTCCCTCTTTAGCCGCGAAATCGGTAATGGATCGTACCGTGATCCGTGTGGGGACAGAGGCAACTTACCCCCCCTTCGAGTACAGAAGTGAGAAAAATGAAATTGTAGGATATGACATCGATGTCGTTAAAGCTCTTGGAGCTCATTTAGGTAAGGACGTAGAACTTGTTGACATGTCTTTTGACGGCCTTATTCCTGCTTTGCTTACCGGAAAAATTGATATGATTGCCGCGGGAATGACAAATACGGAAGAGCGCAGAAAAAAGGTTGATTTTTCCGATGTTTACTATGAAATTGAAAATGCCTTTGTTACAAAATCAGATGATGAATCCATATCTAAAATAGAGGATCTTGCAGACAAAGTAGCTACCGTTCAAATCGGAACAGCGCAAGATATCTTTATTACTAATACGAAACTTCCAAAAGAAATTAAACGTTTTCAGAAAAATGACGATGCTTTGAGGGAAGTCTTATTGGGACGATCAGATTTTTGTGTTGTTAATCTTACAGTAGCCAATGCATACCTTAGAAATAACGACGCCTTTGGCAGCACGTTGAAAATTGCTTTTCGAAACTTTATACATAAACAAGGGGAAGGCATTGCCTTAGCTATTCCGAAAGGTGACACGACTTTTCAGGAAGCTCTCAACAAAGTTCTGGATGAAATGAAAAAGAGCGGGGAGCTTTTAGGGCTCAAGAAAAAATATCAGATAGACTAAGGGGAAGTAAAAAATGGCTCGGTTGTTGTGTCAATCTCAAATAAGCAAAATGATTACGATGCATGATGTCGTAGAAATAATTGATAAAACATATAAAGGTATGGGAGAAGGAACTGTAATAAACCCAACGAAAGGAACATTGGATTTAGGCGAAAGTTCTCCATATCCCCCCTATCACGCAGATATAAACTCTATGCCTGCATATGTAGGATGGGTAGATACAGCCGGCATCAAATGGGCAGGAGGCTGGATGGATAACCCTAAGCAGGGGTTGCCTTATGTAAGCGCTATCATTGTATTAGTCAACCCAAGAAATGGCATCTTTACTGGAGTTCTCGACGGTACCCTGATAACAAACATGAGAACCGGCGCCCAAACAGCTGTCGCTTTAAAATATCTTTATCCGGAACAAAAATCATTAACAGTGGGGCTTTTTGGAGCAGGAGTTCAGGGGCGCACCCAAATAGCCGCTATTTCAGAAGTTTTCGATATAGACGAATTAAAAATATATGATGTTGCACCTGAATCTGCAAAACTATTTGCGGAAGAGATGGGCAGCAAGATCTCGGGGAAAATCACGATTTGCACCCAACCTCAAGAGGCAGCTCAAGGTCATGCCGTTATAACTGTAACTCATGCAAAAGATGGCTTCTTTAAAAAAACGTGGTTTGAACCTGGAACAGTGCTCTTCCCCATGGGGTCTTATAAGGAGTGCGAAGATGAGACTCTTTTGACTGCGGATTACATTGTTGTAGACCATGTGGCGCAGTGCCTTCACCGCGGGGCATTAAAGGATCTCGCAGAAGCTGGCAAAGTGTCGCAAGAGGATATTACGGCTACGTTGGGGGAATTGTCAGTAGGTGCAAAAAAGCTCACTGCTTCGTCCTCTTCTCGCGTTCTTTGTGTTCCTATTGGGACAGGTGCTATGGATGTTGCTGTGGCATCAGTTGTTTTACAGCGAGCGGAAAAGGAAGGGATAGGAGACACATTTAATTTCGCTATATAATTATTTCATTTAACCTTGCTATTTTGCTCAAATAACATCATTCTCTTTTCATACCATTAAAACAACAAGTCCTCGACAGCCCTCGAAAGGGGGCTGCTTTTTATGTCGAAAGATAAAACTTGGAATACGTTTTGGCCTAAGAGGCTTACTAAATAGCAAAGCTTGGATAGGGGCTTTCACCCATCCATATGGAGAGCTAAGGCATTTACGTACCCTCTTGTCACGTGTTTGCATTAATCAACGACAGCCTTTTGCGCTAGTGAAAGTTATTCATCAGTTGCAATGTTTCGGTCTTCATTTTTAGACAACAAAAAAACCGCTCTTTAAAAAAGAGCGGTGATATCCAAATGGCGTGCCAGACAGGATTCGAACCCGTGACCTTCGGTTCCGTAGACCGACGCTCTATCCACCTGAGCTACTGGCACGTATATCTTGAACGCAGGAAATATTACCACGGAACAGGCATTCATGCAACCTTTAGGGAATATTTTACCTCATTTTCTTCCATTATAAAAAACCCTGCACTATCCCATAGGCCACCATTTAGATAGCTTTTAAATCAAGTGCATATTCATATGATATTTTTTGTTTATTAGAAGTCTTAGTATAAGCAATTTCTTCATGTGATAGGTTAGTTAACTCTTTCCCTTTTAGAGGGCCCAACGCCTCTAAAACCTCATCAATAAGTTTCTTTTCTTGCTCAGACAAAAGACCACAATGCGAAGAATTTTGAGGAAGCAAAATCCAATGTTGAGTTTTTTCATCCTCACATTCAATTATATCGATATCTAAGGCACCAACTTCATTTAAATATTCATATATCGTGTAACTGAATGCTCCTCCAGGAACAGGGCCATATTGCATATTAACATACTGAAGCCCTGTAATAGAGCGAGTTAAGGTTTTAAAGGCATAAAAGTCACAGTAGAATAAGAGTTTATTCAGTTTCAAATATGATACCCTTTCCCCCATCTTAGAGAGAAGATAAACTACGACCCACTTGAGCTTTTCAAGAGAAAACGCCTGAAATCCATTTAATAAATTAGGTTGTTTATCAGTCCCACAAATTTCACACTCCAAATACCTAGCCTTCTCAGAAGAACAATCAATGCTAGTTTCCATTGCACTAATAATAGCGCTTTTTACTTTTTCGTAGTCTGCCACAGACATTAGAGATTTATGTTGGTTTAAAATTTGTAAATAGGAATCTGGGTTTTTCGCTAACTCTAAAATAGTATGTACCGATTGGTTTGGAATAGAACCTTTTTCATATCTCTGAAGAGAAGCTTCTCCAATACCAAGAGAACGCGCAAAAAGCGATTGTGATAATTTATAACGCTTTCGAATATCCACAACATCAGCAGCAGACATAAGATCATTTCTCTTCCTATACTCTTCGTATGCTTTGTCAAGCAAAGCAGCGTAGAGCTTGTCGCCAATAGGCTCATTGCAATAAGGGCAAAAATGGATATTGGAACTAACCTTAATTTTTTCCCCTTTTATTTCAAATATTTTTGTGAATGCTCTTAAAATTTTCTTTGAGAAAGTTCGCCCACATTTCGAACATTCATATTTAAGCATAATATAGCTCCCTCCCTATTACACTTCAAAAACTTAAAGCTTGGTTACCCTTTTCTTTAAAATTCGTCAAATTCATGAAAAGATAAAACCTTACAATGCTTACAATCTGGACTTAGCTTAAGTTTGACATACATCTTTACTTGATCGGAATGAATTTCTGTAACAATTTTAAAGACGCACACTTTGCCTGGATATTTTAAGTTGTCATCTTCTACTGGAAACGAATAGTAATCATGCGGTGTCAACTTTAGACAAAGATCATACACATCTTGGAATCGCAATAAGTACTTCCTTAAAAAAACTTCGTTCTTTTCTCTAGGTATAATTTCCCTGTTTCCTCTGATATAAGAGCTCGCTTAGCATGTAAAAGAAATAAAACTACTGGTAATGGGTCAGAAATAGCACTCACCATCTTACATCAATTGATGTTATCTTTTGATGTAAACTATATGCCACTATTTATACTTGGTCAAACAAGAAATAGTGTCTCATGTTTACTGTTGACAGTCTTGTGTTCTTTTTCAGTACTTTCAAATCATGTTATCCTATACTTATGAATATCTTAGGAGGTGATCTTTATGGCAAACAAAAAGGACTCCACCATTTACAGAAAAATAGATAGCGAAGGCAAAACTTTTACCTGGTATTACGCTATTCAAGAAGGCAAAAAATTCGTGCTTTATCAAAGCAACACAGAGGAAGGAACGAGAGAAAAAACTGCCATTTACGGAGCCGATCCCTCAGAGCTTCTAAAAAATCTTATTAATCAAACGTCATGTGAATACCGAATTATAGTTGAGGAGAAGCCATAAAAGGCCTTTTTCTTTGAAGGAGCCACCCAAATTAAGACGTTAAAAAACTGCAAAATCCGGAGGATAGATAATGAAGAAAAGTATTGGAATACTTGGAGGAATAAGCTTAGCGTCCACAATACAATATTACAAAACGATCACTGATTTGTATTATGAACGGAACAAGGACTATTATTACCCCGAAATGGTTATCAAGAGCTTAGATTTTCAATACTTTACTGACCTTGAGAATGAAAGAAGAACTGAAGAATACATCGACTACATAGTTAAAGGAATCAAATCATTAGAAAGTGCAGGAGCCGATTTTGCAATTATGGCAGCAAATTCTCCCCATTCAGTTTTTGATAAGGTCGTAGAAAAAGTTGAACTCCCGATAATAAGCATAGTTGAAACGACAGCAAAAAAAGCAGTTGAGCTCAACCTTAAAAAGGTTTTACTAACTGGGATTAAATACACTATGCAGGGGAGATTTTATCAAGATGGGCTTGAAAAATACGATATTGAAGTGATAACACCAACGGAAAATCATCAAGACGAGATAAATTCAATTATATTTCAAGAACTGGTGATTAATAGATTTTCAGAAAAGACCAGATCCAGAATGCTGGAAATTATTAGTAGTTATAATGTTGAAGGAGTTATTTTGGGATGTACCGAACTCCCATTGTTGTTAAATCAGGAACACTCTCATCTAAAGCTGTTGGATACATTAACATTACATGCTAAAGCTGCTTTGGAATTTTCGCTAGCTGCTTGAGTGGCACATATAACAGAGATAGAGAGAAAGTCGCATGGTCAAAAAAGACCGATGCGACTTTTTATTTGGGGATATTCACTGCACTGACATAAGTTGTCGCTGCTCATTGTTACACTAAAAATATAGTTGATAAAAACGTAGCAAAGGCGGTTTTTAGAAATGAAAAACATCTGAGATTAAAAAAAGGAGGAGGAATACTTATGAAAGAGAAAAAAGTTTGCACAAATATGGACCATAACTATTTGCCCCCCGGGTAGAACCAGAAAGCCTATCTAATGCTAGAACTTACCGCTCCAGTCACAGAAGCCGCGGGCTTCAGCTTGATAAAAAGATGGAAATTGTCGTTTTAGTTTGACAAGATCGGCCTCTGTTTTTACAATTTGCGTTGAGGACTGGTAGTCCTCAAGCCCCGCAAGGCTCCTTCACCGGGCAAGTATAGCCCGGCTGCATCGAGCCAGGCGGAGCTTTTTTGTGTTGCATACCGTAATCGCTCTTCAGCTTATTAAGCACCATTCCTAAATCAGGTTTTCTTCGTGCAGGATTTCAATTACATAAGCTGCTGCCTTAGCACAAACTGACGGGCACTTGTCATCATGACCGCCAGCTTCTAAAAAAGCGGCCTTTTCATCAGGAATCCTTAAATCAAAGGATCTGCCCATTATTTTTGTTTGAATGCCTTTACACTCTGAAGTTCCGAATTCCTCTTCAAATTTACTCTGTAGTTTATCTGCTAAACGGAAGCTTTTGAAACGTTCTCCGCCAGGATCAGAAAAATGAGCATAATCACGGCCAAGATGACAACTCAATGCCATTACACCGCCTGTAAGAGCACCGCATGAATTGCCTGTCAGCCCTATGCCACCGGACAAACCAGTCGCAGCCTTAAACACATCATCACTAATTCCACCAATAGTTTCCTTTATGGCGGCAAGCACACACTGGGAACAGCCGCCATATTCTCGCTCATATTTCGCTGCCAGTTCAGAAGCTTTAACTTGTAACAGTTCGAGGTCCTTTGCTTCCATGAATGGTCCCTCCTGTTTAGATCTTCTTATGTGTCATGTTTGTAGGCTGCAAACAAAGCCAGCGCATGCAACCACCCATTACGACTTTAAAATAAATTCCACTATGGGCCAATCTGCGGGGGCCATGTCAAGTCCCCTTAACTCTTCTGGATTGAGCCACGACAGGGCCTGGTGTTCATTATTTTTAAGTTTGCCAGACTGCCATTCACACGTATAGGCCATGAGTTCTATAGAAATATGGTTGTAATCAAAAAACGATGAGCAGAGGTATTCTTTGACTTTAATGTCAATATTGAGCTCTTCCTGAATTTCTCTTTTAAGGCAATCTTCCGGAGTTTCATTTTCTTCCATTTTGCCGCCTGGAAATTCCCACTTGTTTGGGAGAGAGCTTTCAGGACTACGTTGCGCTACTAAAACTTTTCCGTTTTTGAAGATCACGGCTGCTGTAACTTTTTTTCGTTCAGACATTTTGGGCTCCTATTGTAGTTAGACATGTTGCTTGGTCGGTTAAGTTCCGTTAATAGCTTGTTATTGCCCCTACGATAATTATTATCATAACAAATATATAAAGGAAGTACTAAAGACAAAAAGAAAAGCCCAGGCTTTTAAGAGCCTGAGCTTTTGTAGCTTTATATTAAATGGCGGAGAGAGAGGGATTCGAACCCTCGGGGGCGGCAAAGCCCCACTCACTTAGCAGGCGAGCGCCTTCGACCACTCGGCCATCTCTCCTTAGACTGCGGGAACTATTCTATTAAGGGAACCTAGTTCTGTCAAGCTTTTTCAAACTTTTATTTCTTGTTATGTAGTCTTCCTATTAGTCTTTTTTCTCTTCTTTCTGCTCATCTGCGACTGGCTGAGTTGTGTTTTCCGCTTCTTGTGTTTCTTCTACTGGTTTTGGGAAAATAGATTCATCCAGAATAACAACTTTCGCATTTTCTTTAAGTTCGCTGACAAATTTCATCTGGGCTTCTTCGTTCTTCTGATTCGTCAGCAGAGCTTTGATATCGTTGCTGACTTCATCAAAGGAAACAGTGCTCGCTTCAAGAACTTCTTTATTGAGAACAACCATTATGTCGTTGCTCGTAATCTCGATGGGAGGAGCTACCTGGCCAACAGAGAGGTCTTTCAGCGTTTCGAATTTATCCTGCATGCCTGACTCAGGAACAAAGACTGGAGCTTCATAGCCAATGCTTTCTTTCTTGTCTTCTGAAGTTACCTCTTCCAGCAGGGCATCCCACTTGGAGCCGTCTTTTTTTAGCTCTTCGTAGATTTTGTCTGCCGCTTCTTTATTGCTGAAACGGGCATAAACAACCTTTCGCCCTGCCGGCCGGCTAAAGAAAGCATCCTTGCCTTTGTCGTAGAATTCCTGAACTTCTTCAGGGGTCACCACAACTGTGCTCGCAGCCTGCTCAACAACCTTCTGTTGAGAAAGCTGGGTGCCTATATTGGCTCTCAAGGCATCCATCTTGATGTCATTGTCGGAGAGATGCTTCTGGAAGGCCTCTATTGTAGGAAACTGGTTGCTTATCTGCTTGATAACATCGTCAATTTCCTGATCAGAAGCTTTAACTCCCCTGCTTTCAACAGCTTTGGCCAGCTCTGTTTCTATGATCATGCCGTCAAGAACAGCCTGACGGATCGCCATCAAATCATTGGATGAAACGTCTTTTACATTGTTTCTCTCTACATAGTTCATTACGTTTGCTTCTAAGGTTGAACGCATAACTTTTTTGCCGTCTATCTCAGCAACTGCGTAATCTTGTACCCCTTCTCCCTTTGGAGCTCGCTGCCGCCCGCTGAAGCCATACATCCCAAAAATTGAGAGCACAAAAATAACGACAAAACCAAACATGATCCAACGCATATTTTCCCTTAATGAACGCATTAACAAAGCACATCTGCCTCCCTTGACATAAACCAATGCTAACGGCGTATTCTAACATATATTCGACTAATAAGGCTACGTAAAAACCTAGACTTCTGCCAGAGAATGCCCCCAGGTTGCTTCTACTTTAAGGGGTACAGATAGCGTGGCCGCTGATTCCATAATGTCTGTCAAATCTTTTACGACAGCTTCTTTTTCTTCTGCTGCACACTCACAAACGAGAGAGTCGTGAATTTGCAAAACAAGATGAACATTCTGCCGTTTCTCAAAATGCTTATAAAATTTGATCATGGCCATTCTGGCAATATCAGCAGCTGTTCCCTGAATAGGGGTGTTTACTGCGATACGTTTCAAGGCTCCTCGATCCCGCGGGTTCACAGAAACTTCATCCAGCGGACGGATTCTGCCGAAGTCTGTAACAGCATAACCACGTTTCCTGGCGTCCTGATAGCTTTTTTCAATATAATCCCGAACCTTCGGGAGGGCCCTAAAGTACCTGTTAATAATATCTCCTGCCTCTTGCTGTCCGATGCCTAGGCGGCTTGCCAGGCCAAAAGAACTCATGCCATAAAGAAGGCCGAAGTTTACAACTTTCGCGAAACGGCGAAGTTCCGGCGTTACCATCTGGGGATTTACATTAAAGATCCAGGATGCTGTTTCTGTATGGATATCACGCCGTGCTTCAAAGGCTTCTTTTAAACGTTTCTCATCACAGAGATGGGCTAAAACTCGAAGTTCCACCTGAGAATAGTCTGCGGCTACAAATATGTTTCCGTCCTTATGAGGAACGAGCCCCTCTTTAAGACGGGTGGACCATTGTCCAAAGGCTGGCAGGTTCTGCAGGTTGGGGTCTCGGCTGCTCAGGCGTCCTGTTCCGGTAGAAGTGGATTCGAAAGTACCGTGGATCAGGTCTGTATTTTCATCAGCGGCACTCACAAGGGGATGAACAAAGCCAGATCGCATTTTAGAAAGCTCGCGGTGTTCAAGTATAAGTTCCGGCACTTCTTTCTCGGGGAGCCCCATTTTAACAAGTTCTTCAAGAACGGTAACGTCGGTGGAGTACCCTGTTTTTGTTTCTTTTATAGGCGGCATGTTCAATTTTTCAAAAAGAAGCCAGGCCACCTGTTTCGGCGAGTTGAGATTTATCCGTTCTCCGCCCTTTTCTGCTATGGTATCTTCTATTTCAACAATTCTTATTTCAAGGTCTGAATCCAGACCATTGAAGGATTCTCTATTAAGGCCTATCCCCCACGTTTCCATACGCCATAACACTGGAATAAGTGGGATCTCAACATCTCGCATGAGCTTATCCAGGCCTTGATACTGAGCGATATTGCTGCTTAAGTCATTTTTTACTCTCCAGAGCTGCCCTGCGATTTCCACTGGATCCGCTATGCTTTCTGCGGCCCAGCTTTCTGGACCGTGGGATTTTGCGTCGGGGTGCAGTAAATAGTGGGCGATTTGGGCATCCCACACACGGTCACTTAAAGGAGCGTCTTCTTTAAAAAAACCCTGCATCATTTTATAATCAGAAGTTATGACATTACCTGTCTTTAGCCACTCAAGAAGGGAAGCTGGTGCGGCATGAGCATTTACGACGCCATGCCAGTAGCTTCCGCTCTGGGCCCGCAGGGCAATACGGGCCTTTTCCAGCTTCATGGGGTAAAAACCCTCAGGAAGACAGTAAAAGGCCAATTCTTTTTCATGCAGGATTTCCGCCAGGTTGCCCTCCACTGCTTCGCCTATTTCAAGCTGAACCTCTTCCTTCGTTGTTTCGTATTCCCCCGATTTTCTAACCCGCTCCAGAATCTTGTGCAGGCCCAGACGCCGGCAGAGCTCTTCAAAGGATTCAAAGTTCACTTCTGTCTGCGTGAACTCTTCCACAGTTAAGGGGAGATCGCACTTTAAACGTATCAGCTCGCGACTTTTAAACGCCGTTTCCTTCGCTTCTATAAACTTTTTTTGCAGCCCTGGCTTTAGTTCATCAAGGTGGTCATAAATATCTTCGAGTGATACGTATTGTGAGAGTAGTTTTTTTGCTGTTTTTTCTCCCACTCCCGGAACTCCCGGTATATTATCCACTGCGTCACCTAGAAGGGCTAAGTAGTCTGGCATGACAGTGGGAGGGAAACCCCATTCCTCTTCAAAGGAGGCCTCATTGTATTCCGTAAAAGTCGAGACCCCTTTTATGGGGCGGATGATTCGAACTCCAGGCTGAAGCACCTGAAGAATATCCTTATCTGAAGTAAGAGCGATAACCTTTACACCAAGCCTTGCGGCGCCGCACACCGCCGAGGCGATGACATCGTCAGCCTCTACCCCTTCTTTCACCACTACTTTAATGCCCATAGCCCGTACCACTTGCTGCAGCAAGGGAACTTGCACCTTGTACTCTTCAGGTGTAGGGCGACGTCCCATTTTATATTCCGGGTAGATCTCGTGCCTGAACGTAGCTCCTGGAGCGTCGAAAACAACGGCTGTCATGTCAGGGTGGCAGTCATCTATAGTTTTGAACATCATGTTGATAAAGCCAAGGATCGCGTTTGTTGGCGTTCCATCTGGCGCCGTCAGTTCAGGCAATGCATAAAAGGCACGAAAGGCAAGGGCATGGCCGTCTACAAGAAGTACCGTTTTATCTTTCAGGGTATTCAACTCCTTTTTATTGCTTCTAACAACTGTGGTATTACCTGCTTTTTTCTCGAAATGACCTTGGGCAAATAAAAGCTTCCGCCGCTTATTGGCACTCCGAATGCGCTGGAAAGAAATTCTTCATGGTTTCCTACGTACAAAATTTCTGAACCTTCATTAATAATATCAGTAAGCATAAGAAGAAGCATATCATAGCTTCCCTGGAATTTTCGCTGTTTCATAAAATCGAGAAGGGCTTTTCTATGAAAAGAACGCTCCGTATTATAGAAAAACACCTGACTGATGCCGACCTTAAAATCAGCAACATCAAAAATTTTAAAATCTGTAAAGAATATCTCTTCTGCAGATTTCCCCTCAAGAGAGGTCCCCGCCTCAAACATGGAGCGGGAGAATGTCTCGATATCCATACCTGCAATTGTTGCAAGCTCCTGGGCGGCTTCTCTATCCTGAGTGCTGCTAGTGGGCGATTTGAACATAAGAGTATCAGAGATGATGGCCGCACACATAAGCCCGGCAATTGACGATGGCGGCTTTATCCCGTTGTCTCTGTAAAAGCCATATACAATAGTCGCAGTACATCCTACAGGGCGATTTATAAAAACAATAGGATATAGCGTTTCTATACTCCCTATTCTATGGTGGTCAATAACTTCAAGTATTTGAGCCTGCTCCAGACCTTCTGCAGATTGTGACTCTTCGTTATGGTCAACCAATATTACCTTTTTCCCGGTAATATTGAGAAGGTTCCGGCGTGATAACATTCCTACAGGAATTTTATTGTCGAGTATTGGGAACTGACGATATTTATGTTTAAGCATAATCTCTTTTGCGTCATCAACCTCTTCTTGAAGACTGAAGGTAATGAGTGATTGAGATTTTGCTACATACTGAACTGGTATGCTTTGCCCAATACGCTTAACTGTTGTGAAAGTATGGTATGGCACTGTGATAAGGTTGACTTTTTTCTCTTTAGCCAGATTTAAAACTTGGTCTGAAACCTTTGAACCCCCTGTTATTATAAGAGTGTGGACTTCTTTCTTCAAAACTGAGATCTGCACATCTTCTCGATCGTCTACGATGATGAGTGTTTTCTCATCAAGTCGTCTTTCCAAAGTCGCCAACTCCATTGCAGCCACGAGAATGTTGCCGCTGAAGGTTTTTTTGTAAGAACACAAAATCTGGCCGTCGAGGGTGCGCTCTATGTTTTCAAGGGGAATAGCCACTCTTGAAAGGTCTTCTGATATTTCAAGGCTTGCTCTTGCTATGTCTCCTACTGTCACAAGTCCAATGAAAAAGCCTTCTTCATCCACTACATTGACCGTATTTGTAATGTTTTTACCCATAATGTTCCAAACATCGGATAGGGGCGTTTCTTTTTTAACTGAAACAGGCTCATCGAAAGCTATGTCAGAGAGCTGGGTGTAAAGGTTTTCGATCAGCTCAGGAACCGGTTCCTTGAAATAATCAAGGACAAACCCTGTTTCATTGTTTACAGGCCCAAGTCTAACCGGAGAGTAGTTGTTTTGGGGGGAAATGATCCTCTTAAAGTAGCTGTAGGCTATTGCAGAACAGATAGAGTCAGTATCAGGATTTTTATGCCCCATAACATAAATAGTATTCATTTCGAACCTCCTCCCATGGAGGAATAATTTGCTCTTATATTATATTATTGAAAGAAGTTTGGGAGAAATATATTAAGAACATGTATAATAGCTGCGTTGATGAAATTTGATGTGAGGAGGCAATTTAGAAATGAACAAGGAAGCACGTGTCCGTTTTGCCCCAAGCCCCACAGGCGCCTTGCATATCGGTGGAGGGCATACGGCGTTGTTCAACTGGCTTTGGGCCAGGCATACAGGTGGAAAGTTCATTCTTCGCATAGAAGATACCGACCGCGAACGTTCTACGAAGGAATATGAAGAGACCATTATGGCTGGGATGACATGGATGGGTCTGGACTGGGACGAAGGCCCTGATATAGGAGGCCCTTACGGTCCTTATCGCCAGTCAGAACGGCTGGAAATCTACCATAAATACGCGCAGCAGCTTCTTGATGAGGGCAAAGCCTACACTGAGGGCCCCGCGATAATCTACAAGGTACCAGAAGGGATATCCCTTGCTTTTGACGATATTGTTTACGGCCGAATCGAAGTTAGAAGCGAAACACTGAAAGATATTGTCATGATCAAAAGCGACGGCATGCCTACTTACAACTACGCTGTGGTCATCGATGATTACACCATGGGCATTAATTACGTCATACGAGGGGAGGACCATATTTCAAACACCCCCAAACAGCTGCTCATTTATAAGGCGCTGGGGTGGGAAGAACCCCAATTTGCCCACCTCCCCATGATTCTTGGAAAAGATAAGAAAAAACTTTCTAAACGTCATGGCGCTACAAGCGTATATGAGTATCGCGATCTGGGATATATGCCAGATTCTGTGTTCAACTTCCTCGCAATCCTGGGCTGGTCTCCTGGAGATGACAGGGAAGTCTTTTCCAGAGAAGAGGCCATTAAGCTTTTTGATCTTAAAAGGGTCACAAAGCGTGCTGCTGTCTTCGACATGGACAAACTCAACTTTATCAATCAGGAGCATCTCAAGGAGCTTGACCCCATGGTTCGCCTGGAAATGGTGGAACCCTTCTGGAAAGAAGCGATGTTGCCTGTTGAAAAGCATTCAAGGGAATATCTTGCCCAGGCTCTCGAGCTTATGGGCGGACGTGGAAGAACAACCAAAGAGCTCGCCGAATACTCCGATTACTTTGTCTCTTTTGAGCCAGTGAAAAATAGATACGATGGAAGCGACGTGTCGGAAGAGGATAAGGGCATTCTTAAGAACTTTTTTGGGGATCTACTGAAGCTTGATTCCTGGAAGGCTGAATCTATGGAAGAATTTGCCCGTAGCTGGTCTAATGAAAAAGACGTTAAGATGAAAAATCTTGCCATGCCATTACGATGGGCTTTGACAGGCGTAAAAGTAAGTCCTGGGATTTTTGAAGTGGCGGAACATCTGGGTCGGGATGAAGTAAAAGAACGACTGGCCTATTATGGATTTGTAAACCCGTAAAATAACTTAGGGGGGCTTGAAGCCCCCTAAGTTATTTCTGGATATCTTATTTTTCTTCCGGTGCCGCTTTGGCTGCCTGAGCAGCAACTTCGACCTGATGGATCGCATCCTTCGGACAAAGTTCGGCACATTTGCCGCATCCCACACACTTTTCCTTGTCTATGACATGGGGCTTTTTCAACTCCCCGCTAATTGCGTTGACGGGGCAGTTTCTAGCGCATTTTGTACATCCAATGCACTTTTCCTCGTCTACTTCATACTTCACTGCGCTTTCAACTACAATGTCTTCTTCCTTTTTCTTTGTTGGGCCCGAATCGCGAACTATTTGAGCCTTCCGATCGTAAGAAGATATCAAATACTCCTTCGACATGGAGAGGCACTTCACCGGGCAAATTTCAGTGCATTGAGCGCAGAAGCAGCAACGATCTACGTGGATCTGTATTTTCTTTTCTTCCTCAAGAAACTCTATGGCATTCGCGGGACACACGCGAATACAGAGCTTGCACCCTATACAGCGTTCCTTGTCATAATCGAGCCGACCGCGAAAATAGCCCTGGGGCTCAATAGGCGGATTGAGTTTTATTTTTCCCTCCTCCGCTGCTTTCAGTGCGGCAGTAAGAGAGTCAGGCATAGAAGGCACCGGGAAGGGGTTTGTAAAAACTTTGTCCACCCATTGGCGCAAAAGCTGTAACGACATTCTGTTAAGCATGGTCATCCCCCTCCCTTAAAGGATTACATCAATAGACAAGAGAATCATGCCGGCCAAAGAAAGACCAGCAATTTTAACCCAGTAGAACTGGGAAGCCTGCCATATTTTCAGTCGCCCAAAGGCTGTTCTGATAAATGTAACGCCAAAGACCTGCACCGCAAAGACTTTGACCCAGAACCAGAGAAAGTCAACAACAAAAAGCAGCGGCCCTGTAAGGCTAAGGACCTTTCCAAGGGACCAAGGAAGGAACAAGGCCACTATGATCGCTGACATGGCCAGGGCCCTCAAGGCAAAAGTAATTTTAAATAACGCCAGATTTGTGCCCGAGTATTCTATAATGAGTCCCTCAAGAATCTCTGTCTTCGCTTCAGGAATGTCCATAAAGCCCTTTCCTGTTTCGCCAGGAACCACCATGAGCAAGGCAGCAAAAAGACATAGAAGACCAAGAAGTCCCATTTTGCCCACTATGCCCCAGAGAGGCATTCCCACAAAGGTTTCAAGGCTAAAGGGCTGTCCTGGAATGCCATGCTTGTAGGCTACCCAGGCCATTGTTGTGACAACTACTGCCAAGGGCAGCTCATAGCTCATCATGAGAATCATCTCACGCTGGGCGCCAACGTTGGCAATGGGGTTTCCACTGGCAAATCCTCCTATGGCCATGGCGACACCGGCAAGACCGAGAAGATAGATAACAAGAATCAAATCGCCCTCAGTTCCAAGTATGGGCGGCAAAGAGCCGATAGGGATATAAAGAAATAGCAACAACATAGTTGACGCGGCAACCCAAGGGGCTCCGTTAAATGCCCATTTCACTGCTCTTCTGGGAACGATATTTTCTTTTCCAAGCAATTTCAGAATGTCGTAAAAAGGCTGAAAAAGAGGCGGTCCCCACCGCCGTTGCATTCTGGCATGGATAACCCGGTCTGCCCCATCAAAGAGAATGGCCACAACTGATACGAGCAACATTAGGGCAATGCCTGCCACTAGTTTCATTACTACGTTGATAATCATGCCTTCTTCAGCCTCCTCGTCTTTTCTCTGCTCATTTCCAACAGCTGATTTTTCGAGTAGACCTGTCCGGCCTTTTCACTATTTCCAGTGATAAGGGTTCTTTCCATACAGGAGATACATGGATCAATGCTATTAATAATAAGAGGGGCATCGGCCAATTCGTTGTTGCGGAACATTATTGGCCATGAAACAGCGTTGGAATAGGTCGGGGCTCTCACTTTCCACCAATAGACGTTCTCCTGGCCGCCTTTCAGTTGTACTACGTGAGTATCATCTCCACGGGGAGCTTCAATAGAACTCCATCCTTCTCCATCAGCAGCCTTTAGAATATTCAGCACTTTCACAAGGCTTTTCTCAAAAACGATGTCTCCCTCTGGAAGTCCTTCGATAATCTTTTCAAGAATGTCAAGAGATTGGTAGAGCTCAAGAACCCGCACGAGGAAGCGGTCAAAAACGTCGCCATAGGCCTTTCCAAAATAATCCTGGGGTACCACAGGTTTTACATCGAGGTCGGCATAGGCTTCATAGGGTGAAGACCAGCGAAGGTCGCACCTCACCCCGCTAGCCCGGGCAGTAGGCCCAAGGGCGCAGTAGCGCATAGCCTCTTCGTATGTAAGAATTCCAACGTTGCGCATTCTGGCATGAGCCACTGGATCCTCTGTTACCACATCGTAAAATGCTCCCAGTTCGTCCCGATAAAACTGGATCATTTCTTTGATCACGCGGACTGTTTCCGGGGTAAGGTCCCATCGGACACCGCCGACAGTGCCAACACCATAATTTACGCGGTTCCCAGTGTAGGATTCGAGGACATCCATAACCTTTTCACGAAGCACCATGCCAAGGTGAAATGCGGAGTCAAATCCAATGCTGTAACATGCCACTCCAGCCCACAGAGCATGAGAGTGGACTCGTTCAAGTTCAAGCACCAGGGCCCGAATATACTGGGCTCTGGGAGGAACTTGTATTTGAGCGGCATCTTCCACTGCCCTTAAAAAGGCAGTAATATGGCTGAAAGAACAAATTCCACAGATCCGCTCTGCAAGATAAATTATCTGAATAGGGTTTCGCTCACGTGCCATAAACTCTATTCCTCTGTGAATAGCACCGGGACGAACCCTTGCGTCTACTATTTTTTCTCCGTCAAGGTCGAGCCATGCTGTAATGGGTTCTTTCAACCCTACATGGACAGGACCTATCGGCACTTTGTATGTCTGAGTTTTTCCACTCGCCATAATCGTCCCCTCCTAAGAGAGTTCCCGAAGGTGTTCAGCATCAGGACCTGTTTCGTCTCTGCGCCACGGTTTAATCGACTCATCCCAGTCTTCGGGAAGAAAGACAAGAGCCTTGTTCTGAAGTCCTTCAAAATCTATTCCCAACATTTCACGCATTTCCCGTTCGCTATACTCTACTCCCGGAATGGTTTTGAAGAGAGAGGGCATGACGAGGTCAGATTTAGGAATTGCCACGCTCACTGTTACACCCAATCTTTTATCGCGACCCGCTACCCTGAAAAGACTGAAGTGATAATTCAATGACACAACATCACCATCGTCATTGCCTGAGAGTACGTGGAAATGAAGGAAATCGAACCCGAAAAGAAACTCCACCAACTCAAGAAACTTCTCTCTTGATGTGGTCAGCCATATTTGGTTGTAGATCACTGCCTGATCATTTCCGGCACGGTATTCTCTCACGTCTTTCACCACATTCTCACCAAAGGAATCTCGAAGAGATGAGAGAACGTTTTCAAGAGGAAGAGCGTTCTGTGCGTAGTTCATTGGAGTCTTCATTATTTATCAACACCTGCCTTAAGCAGTTCTTCCCGCTTTGATTCCAGCTTCAAGACAGCCTTCGCCACTCCTTCTATAATGGCTTCTGGGCGTGGAGGGCAGCCATGGACATATACATCCACTGGAATAATGTTATCGACTGGGCCCTCAAGGCTATAGGATTTATAGAAAACATCCCCAGATGCGCCACAGTTCCCAACAACAACTACAACCTTAGGATCCGGTATCTGGTTATAGATTCGCAGCAGCCGATCCTTCATATACTTCGTTACCGGGCCTGTAACCACTAACACATCAGCATGCCGGGGCGTTCCAACAAGTTTCATGCCAAAGCGCTCTATATCATAACGGGGGCTGATTGTGGCGACAATTTCGATGTCACATCCGTTACATGATCCGGAGTTACATGTCATAACCCAAAGGGATTTGGGCAACACTTCAAGATATTTTTCTAGCCTCATCTTTCAGCCTCCTAAACCACGAGGATCAGCGCAGCTATCACTGCGGCGGAAAGCACAAAATATCCCATATAGTCGCGCATATGGCCGCTATGCATGGAGATCAAAACCTTGTAGTAAGGTTCCAGTGCTTTTCTAAATCCCCAGTAGGAAGAACTGGCCGGCACAGAAATTTCCGCCCCATCTTCAGGGACGACGTTACCAGACCAATAAATCTCATCCTGCTCTGTTCCTTCTTTATAGTCACGCCGCCCTACTGAACGAAGCCAGAGAGCAAAAAAGGAGGCGATAAAAAAGAAGATCAGCCAGGATATGACATCCCAATAACCAAATCCTGTGAAGACCTTATTCCACATTACAGCCCACCTCCCATAACTGCTTGTATAAACCCGCCCTGATCCACAAGAGCCTTAGCCGCTGGCTCCACTAAATGGGAAAGAGCCCATGTGGGGAAAAGGGAAAGACCAATAATTGCCACCGTTAAAACGGCCATGCCCACAATCATGCTGGTGGGAACTTCTTTTACCGTTGCGTAGCAGGCTTTTTCCGGCCCCAGATAGGCGGTCTGAAAAACCTTTACGAAAGATGCCAAGGTAAGCACAGATGTTACAAGGGCAGCCACTGCCAAGAACGGATGTATTGCGAAAACTGACTCGTAGATAAGTAATTTCGATACAAAACCATTGAAAGGCGGAAGTCCTGAAATGGCCGCGGCCGCAATGGCAAACATAAATGTGGTATAAGGCATTTTCCGAGCCAAACCCCCGAGTTTGTTTAAATCCCTTGTTCCGGTGGCATAGTAAAGAGCTCCTGCGGTCAAGAAGAGCAGGGCCTTATACATGGTGTAGTTAAAGATATGGTAGATACCGCCTTTCATAGCAGTAAACCCATAATCGGCCATAGCCTGAGGGCTTCTCAGCGCCAACAGACCTACGCCAAGAGCCAAAAGCATGTACCCTACCTGGGAGATGGAGTGATATCCCATGAGACGTTTCACTTCGTGCTGAACTACAGCCATTGAAACGCCGAAGAACATGGAAGCAGTTCCAAGAATAACAATTACCCAGGGAACAAAAGTGCTGCCGAGTGTGGCGCCATACAAGCTAAAGCAAACTCTCATCAAGCCATAAAATGATGCCTGGCTTACTGCAACGAGAAGGCATGTGACTCCTGCCGGAGCTTCTGCATAGGCATCTGGCATCCACATATGCATGGGGAAAGTTCCGCACTTCATTGCCAGCGCTGCTACAAGGAATGCCAAGACGCTCTTTTCCACAACGCCAAGCTGAAGCATATGGGCCACTCCTGCCATATTCAGGACATTGTAGCGTCCATAAAGCATGCCGATGGCTATAAGCACCATCATCGCTGCAAGCTGGGATACCAGCATATATTTTAAGCTTGCCTCAACGGCTTCGGGCCGATCTCTCCAGAAGGCGATAAGACCGAAGGATGCCGCAGAAGCTATTTCGAGAAATACAAAAAAGTTGAAAAGGTCTCCAGTAACCATAAGACCCAGCATTCCTGCTGTCAGAAGAAAATAGAGAGATGTAAAACGGCTCATACCCGAAAAGCGATCCATAAAATGGACTGAATAGAGTGCACCGGCAAAGGAAACGATACTGCCGGCCAACGCCATAAATGCGCTGAACGCATCTATCTCAAGAATAATCCTTATGGGATAAGCCATACCAGAAGGAAGGGTGAGAGTAGTCTGTTCCCCTCCCATCACATAGACCATCACGCCGTTGGCCGTAACAGACTTCCAAATTAAAAATGCTAAAACCAACGTTAAAAACGAAAGACTGACCATCCAAACGTTTCGCAGCGTCTTTCCGCCTAATGAAAATAGAGGCGTTGCGAAGGCCCCAAGAAGAGGGATGGCCAATATTAATGCTGGAAGGTGTTCTTGCCAGTTCATCCTCGCAACCTCCGTATTTCGTCAATATTCAAAGTTCCATAATGGCGATAGATCAGCATCAAGAGCGAAAGCATGAGAGCTGTTGTCGCCAAAGCAATAACGATGGCCGTCAGAGTTAAAGCCTGGGGGGTGGGCAAAACCATGAATTTCTCCCCGCCTGCAAGATATCTCACAGGAATTGAGCCGCCGGTTCTATAACCGAGCACAATGAGAAACATATTCGTTGCCGATTCAATAACACTGATGCCAATGGCTATTTTAAACAGGTTCCTTTCTGTCAAAACGGCAACAAGCCCTATGAGAAACAGCACGCCAACTACAAAAAAAGGGGCATTACCGATCATGGCCGCTTTCCCCTCCTATCTCGTAGGTATCGAAGAGGCGTGTGCCCTTGAACATGTGAATAATGAGAAGGGATAATTCTCCAACCACCTCAAACCCCACCGCAAGGTTCATCAATGCTATAGTTCCTGAAGGATGAAAAATACCATGGCCCGACTTCGCCACTTCCGCCGCAGGAATAGAAATAAAGTTATAAAAGAAGGAAGTGGGCATTCCCATAAATCCCAAAACTATAAAGCTTAGAAGGCCAAAGCCTATCATTCCATTATAGATGCCCTCGTTAAGCCAGTTTTTGAGTCTTTTCCAACCATAGGCAACAAGCAGAAGAGCAATAAAAGTGGCCGCCACTGCTCCTCCCTGAAATCCTCCGCCGGGAGTCATAACTCCATGAATAATCACGTAGGATCCGAACACGACCATAAACCAGGCGAAAATATCGCAGCCCGTTCGAACAACTACTGATAGAGGCTTCATTTCTTTTTGCCCCCTTCCCTGAAAAGAGCTAAGACGGAAGTTGCCGCTGTGAAAAGGACAGCAGCTTCGCCAAGAGTATCAAACCCTCGAAAATCAAAAACAATGGATGTGACGGCATTTTCAGCAGAACGATCTGCCATTGCGTGTTCCAGAAAATAATTATCCATAGCTACCTGGCCCGGTTCACCAAAGGGATGAATGGTATCGAGAGCTCCCCAGACCAAACCGCTGAGAATAAGAGCCGCTATTACAAAGAGTGTCTTCTTCATCGCATGTCACCCCCGGTTTTAGTCCGAGCTTTTCCGCAACCCCTCAAGGCGATAAGATAGATGGCCGTGCTCAGCCCTGCACCTATGCCTGCCTCTGCTATGGCTACATCTGGGGCTCGCAAGAGGTAAAATTCAATAGCCAGTATCAAACTGAAAACACCAAGGGAAATAACCGACGACAAAAGGTCGCGAAACCAGATGGCAAAAAAAGCCGAAATAACGAGCAACGTGAGTATAGCTATATGGAAAACTTCACTCACTGACAACACCACCTTTACGCTCTTCTGCCTCAGCCAGACGGTCTACCACTGCCATCTTAGGTAAAATGCCGCTTCTATGGGCTGCTCGCGCTATGGCATGTGCCCCAGTCGCATTCGTAATAAGAAGCACCATAACAGCTATAAGAGCGTGAATAATGAGAACTGCAAAACGGCTCCCCCCACCTTGATACATGCGAAAGGCTGCATAAGCCACAACACCAAGCGACATAAAGATGCTGCCAAATGTTGTACATTTCGTAGCCCCATGAAGCCTCGTATAGACATCTGGGAATCGATACAAAGAAATTGCACCGAGAGTATTGAAAATAAGCCCTATAATTACAAGAATACCAACGACATACTGCTCAGCAGCCACGCTACATCCCTCCCTCTATAAAACGGGCAATGAACATGGTCCCTACAAAGGAAAGGGCTGCATAAACAATGGCTACATCGATCATGACCACAGAATCGTACACCGCTGACAACAAGACCATAATAGCCACCACCAGAGTATTTACTGTATCTAAAGCGACAGCTCGATCAGGTATTGTAGGTCCGGCGATGAGACGGCCAAAAATTACAACGGCCAATATACCCAAAACTGCAGCTCCCCACATCAATAGTTGAGTACTCAATCCGCTAACCTCCTTGCCCAACGTGCAAAAGAACCATACACCTGCTCCTCCTTAGGAGACACATCAAGAACATTGATCCAGTGGATATAATAGGCCCCGTCATCGTCTACATCCACTGTAAGTGTTCCTGGAGTTAACGTAATAGAATCTGCAAGGATCATTTTTGCCAGATCAGTTTTCAGGCCTGGCTCCAGTTTGACTATCCCTGGATTGATATGTCCCGTAACGACTCGCATTGCGACATCGAAGTTGGCTTTGATGAGTCCTATCGCAAAAGGTACACAGATGTAATAGATAAAGGTAAGCCAATGAAGAGGATTCAAAATTTTGAAACTGAAAGATTTTGTGGGGTTCCATGAATGAAAGGCGAATGCGAGAACAGTAGCAAGAACAACTCCTATACCTACCTCAAACACAGGTATGCTGCCTCCAGACCAAACAAGCAGAAGATACATTGATAAGGATGCGACAAAAACAAACAATGTTTACACCCCCTCTACGTAAAGTATATTCAATTGGCATACATTATACTCCATTCAACTTTAAATTGTAAATGAAAGTTCCTTTCACTCAAAAGTAAGAACCCTCTCATCGACGTGATTGGTTATTTTTTTATATGTCTTATTCCCTTTAGTTTTCTAAATTAATTGATCTATTTAATCTATAGTTTATAATATCTATGGTGATAAGGTTTTTATGATATACTCTGATATACTCTAAAGTCCTGCCCTGTAGGAAAATATTTATGGGAGTGTCGTCTATGCCCTGGTTAAACCGTTATAAAGTACTTATCGCTGATGGAGCCCTTGTCCTCATAGCATTGTTCTGGGGCGTAGGATTTGTAGCTATGAAAGATGCCCTCGTTAGTTTTTCCCCCTTCTGGCTGCTGGCCCTTCGATTCACAGCCTCTTTCATTCTTATGGCCATCATCTTCAAAAAGCGTTTGCGAAAGCTTACGGCTGCCAACCTTAAAGCGGGTCTTTTAATAGGGGTTTTCCTCTTTCTCGGCTTCGCTACACAAACAATCGGGCTGACATTCACTTCTCCCGGCAAACAGGCTTTTATAACCGCTACCTATGTTGTAATCGTTCCATTTCTTTCGTGGGGACTCAAAAAAATTTTTCCCGGCTACCTCTCTTTCGTTGCATCCCTCATTTGCCTTGCGGGGATGGCCCTTCTCACTCTTCAAGGCAACGGTGATACACTCTCTACTTTTAACAAAGGTGACCTACTGACTTTTGCCTGCGCTATTTTCTTCGCGTGTCATATTCTGGCAATCGAAATGTTTGCTTCCAAGATGGATCCGCTAGTGCTTGCCACTCTTCAGATTGGAACTACAGCGCTCCTGAGCTTTGCCTGTGCCCTGTTATTTGAAGAATGGCCCGGTTCCATTGCATCAAGCGCATGGTGGAGTATCGCTTTCACAGTTCTCTTCTGTACTGTATTTGCCCTTTCCATTCAAAATGCAGCTCAAAAATTTACACCTTCAACCCATGCTGCGATCCTACTTAGCCTAGAATCTGTATTTGGAGCACTTTCCAGCGTTTTGATACTTGGTGAAGTTTTTACTATCCCTATGGTTTTGGGATGTTTTTTAATCCTGATTGCCGTCTTACTCACTGAAACTGGTCCTACTTTATTGGGAAAACTGCAAATTATCAAGACTATTTTCTATCTTTAGATGATATATCGCAAGATGCAACATCATCTGAAACAACATCGTCTGATACAACTTTTGCTTTCTTTTCCTCTGGTGGTAGTTCACCAATTAATTTCACTCGATCTGCCGGAATGGTAAAGGTGAACCCTATTTTATCCCCCCTAACATCAAGTTCGGCATCCGAGATCTCGGCATCTATTCCCGGGATGAAGTCAAGGGTTCCCTGCATTGTCTCTTTGGCTTCCTCTTCAATGGATTCTTTGAGCTTCTGCCCTTCTTCCAGAATATCGTCAACTACGGGAAGGGAAACCACATTCTCCTTCGAAGCTTTCTTTGGTTTTATCTGAGCCTGTATTTCCCGCAATTCTTCTTCCCTTGATTTTTGCTTTGGAAGAACCTCGGGCTGTGATGGATGTTTTATATCCACCTTTAGGGGTATCTGTTGCTTTTTTTTGGGCGAAACCGGAGTTCCTTCTCTTTTAACCGGAGTGGCTACTATGTTAGAAGAAGGCTTCTGGTTTGAGGCAGGAGCAGTCATTTTTGTGGTAGGGGACATGATAGGGAGGGTTTCAGAAAGATGAAGCAGTGGAGAGTCGTTTTCTGAAACTTTTAGATTTTCTCTCACGTTCAAATATAATAAACTTCCAGTCATGGCCCCAATAAAAGCAAGGGCACAAGCCAAAAGAAAGGAAAATCTCTTCATCTCTCTAGTGCCTCCTCTTAGACTTGCCTTTCTCGCGCCTTTCTTGTCTTTCTCTTGATTCTTTTTTTTCTGGCGGGACAAGACATTTTTCGCCCCAGCCTATAAGATCTTCACGACCGGCAATCTTTAATGCTTCTCGCACAAAACGATGGTTAGAAGGGTTACGATATTGCAACAACGCCCTTTGCAATTTTCTTTCATGGCTGCTTTTAGGTACATACACCGCTTCCTTTGTTAATGGGTTGATTCCTGTGTAATACATGCAGGTTGCCAGGCTTCCGGGGGTTGGGATAAAATCCTGAACCTGTTCAGGCATGAAGTTCAGATCTCGAACAAATTCTGCCAGTTCTATTGCTTCTTTCAAACCAGCCCCGGGATGGCTGGAAATAAAATATGGCACAAGATACTGTTTTTTCCCCAGTTTCTTATTCATATTCTCGTATTCCTTCATAAATTGTTCATATACATGTTTCCCTGATTTGCCCATTAACGCGAGCACATTCTCAGAAACATGCTCCGGAGCCACTTTTAACTGGCCACTTACGTGATACCTGCAAAGCTCCTCGAGAAAGCGTCTACTGCTCTTTTTATCCGCTAGAAGGTAATCGAAGCGAATTCCAGATCGTATAAAGACCTTTTTGACACCTGGTAACGTTCTAAGCTCGTGCAATAGCTCTAAGTAGCCTTCATGGTCTACACGCAAGTTCCCGCATGGAACAGGGCCAATGCACTGTTTGTTCTTACATGTTCCTCGCAGGAGCTGATCATCGCACGACGGTCGGTTGAAATTCGCAGTGGGCCCCCCAACATCGTGAATGTATCCCTTAAAACCAGGGAGCTTCGTCAGGAGGATGGCCTCGTCCATGATAGATTCTTCTGAACGACTCTGAATTATTCGGCCCTGATGAGACGTTATGGCGCAAAAAGCACAGCTTCCAAAACATCCTCGGTGAGTAGTGAGGCTGAACTCCACTTCCTTGAGAGCTGGCACTCCTCCGTCCTTTTCATACATGGGATGCCATGTGCGTGTGTAGGGAAGCTGATAAACAGAATCAAGCTCTGATGTGCTCAAGGGTGCAGCCGGTGGATTCTGAATAACGTAGAAAGTATCATGGCGCTGTACTACCGTTTTCCCTCTCACTGGATCCTGTTCAATGTACTGAATGCGAAAAGCTTCAGCAAAGGCCGCCTTATCACTCACAACAGATTCGAAAGAAGGACATTCTTCATAATTCCAAAGTCTTTCAATACTCTGGTTTTTATAGCAAGTTCCATGTATATCCCGTATTTCTGAAACCGGTATCCCCTTTTTCAATAACTCTGCGATCTGGATGATCTGCTTCTCTCCCATTCCATACACCAGCAAATCAGCCTGGCTATCAATAAGGATGGAACGACGAACAGCATCTGACCAGTAATCATAGTGGGCAAACCGGCGCAAACTCGCTTCTATCCCGCCGATTATAAGAGGGATGTTTCCCCAAAGTTCACGAATACGATTGCAGTAGGCTATAGTCGCTCGGTCTGGGCGCTGCCCAGCCTTTCCTCCAGGGGAATAACTGTCCGTGCTTCTGCTTTTTTTAGAAGCTGTCAGTTTGTTCAGCATTGAGTCAAGGTTGCCAGCTGAAACAAGCACCCCCAATCGAGGGCGTCCCAACCTGGCGAAGTCCTTCGTGTCACGCCACTCTGGCTGCGGTATAATACCTACCTTAAAGCCTGCATTATCAAGGATGCGCGTTATAATAGCATGGCCGAAACTAGGATGATCTACATAGGCATCAGCACTTATGAAAAGGAAATCAAGGATGTCCCAGTCTCTTTGCTCCATATCTTTTTGCGATACTGGTAAAAAGGAATGCGTCAAAAAAACCTCTCCTCAAAAAATATTTGGAATAGAATATTATAATCACTCATCGTCCTTTTTGGGTAGTTTCTCAAGAATCGCCCGCTCAATGTTTTGTATTTCCAAACGCTCTTCTTCGTCGAGAGCCGTCATTACCTCTTTTCTAAATGCCATTGCCAGGGCTGTCCGCGGTCTTTCCCGTTCACTTCTAGGCACGTCTTCCCCCCCTGGAATCTCTCCCCACGATATTTTTTTCCTGTTGAAGTAAAGATCGAGGTCGACAAACCGCTCTCCTGTTTCTGTATATTCAAGCCCCATGAGGGCCCTTTTTACCATTCCTGAGTCAAGGAAGGTCAATATGCGTATGCAATAGACCGGTACAGGCATGAGAATGTGCGCATAATCTTTGCCCCATCCCTCTCCGATGGTAATGCTGACTTCCAGTCCTTCCAAAGTCAGCCTTAGTCGTCGAGAGTGAAGCCAGTACTGCTTGTTTGCATCATAAACTCGAATTTCCATGACGTTCCAATCGCGGCTGCCCAGACCAGCATTGAAATAGTGAAAAGCTCTGTTGTTCAGCCGTTTAAAGAGCTCTTCAAAGGGCATGTCTATAAAAAGAGCTTCTTCAAAAAGATCTCCCTCTTTAAATGCCAAACCATGTTTTAAAGACTTTTCTGTAAAACAAACAGGAACGCCGCTAGTCTCTGAAAGAAAAATTAGATCTGAAGATACCTGCTCACACCGGCCGCCAAAGTCATTCTGAATTTCCTTTAACACTGTGCGATAGTCACCAAATACTCTAAAGAAAATGACCCTGGGCAATCGTTCTACATATTCAAATACATCTGTAGCTTTTTCGTTAATAATACGCTCCAGTATTTTGTCGGGGTGATTCATGGTAACTAGAACAACTGGGAGAGTCTCGGTGCAAACCTTCAAATCGCTGACAAGCAAAACTGCCCTGCTCTCTTCAACAGATGCCAGTGTTTCTTCAAAGGATCTTTCATTAGCGGAAAAAAGTTCAACATCGAAATTTTGTTGAAGCCATTGTACAATCCGCACTTTATCTCCTTTAAGAACAAGCATCGGAGCTCCTTTTCTAATGACGTTAATCACTTAATGGCCCCCCTCTCTATGCATTATCTGTTGAATTCTTTCTAAAGCATCCACAAGGTTTTCACGAACTACAAAAGATGCCATAGAGTCATATTGGGTGGGTTCTCTGTTGAGAATAATAAGTTTAGCTCCTGCCTCATGGGCCTCTAAAGGGAAAAAATTAGCAGGTGAAACATTTAAGGATGATCCCAGAACCATAAATACATCACTTTTTAATGAAAGTTCATGAGCCCGCTTCATAGGAGTATCGGGCAACATTTCACCAAAAAGGACCACTCCTGGGCGAAGGATGCCCTTGCAGTCCGGGCAAAGCTCTTCTGTTAATAAGAGCTCAGAAGGAAATTCATTTTTACAGCGGCTACACCTCGCTTTCCTAAGGGTGCCATGGAGCTCTACAACATTCCTACAGCCAGCTTCCTGGTGAAACCCGTCAACATTCTGGGTTATTATGCCTTGGAGAAGGTTTTCTTCTTCCCACTTTGACAATATGCAGTGACCAAGATTCGGCGAGGCATTCTTCAAAGCATTGATACGATATCGGTAAAAATCCAGAAAGGCTTCTCTATTGTTTTCCATCGCGTCTATAGACGCCAATGCCATTGGGTTATAACGAGACCATAGCCCCTGGGAAGATCTGAAATCAGGCAAACCCGATGAGGTGCTCATCCCCGCACCTGAAAAAATAACGAGGTGATGAGCGCTGCCCAGACATTCCGCAATTTTTTTATATTGGTTCATACCCATCCCTCCTAAGAATTATCTTCTTCTCGTGATGCAAGCATGTGGTTCATGCCGGGGTATTAGCCGCAAAGATACGCGCGGTGATAATCAGCTAACCAACCACCAGCCATAGTGAAACTTCTGCCGGAGAAAGAACTCTATCGATAGCTCCCCATAGATTCATAACCACTTCTTTCTCTTAAACAAATAGATCATGGCAAAAGCAATAAAGCCCATTATTACCCATACGAATGGGTATCCCAATTTCCACTCAAGTTCTGGCATGTATTTAAAATTCATCCCATAGATACCTACTATAAAGGTTAGGGGAATAAAGAGAGTGGCAATGACCGTAAGAACTTTCATCACATCGTTCATACGGTTGCTTAAGGAGGAAAGATAGAGGTCAAGCATTCCAGAAACTGTTTCTCTGAAATTTTCCACAGTGTCTATGTTTTGAATGACATGATCGTAAAGATCACCGAAATAGGTTCGGGTTTGGAGCTGGATAAGGGAGCTTTCAGTTTTACGAATAGTATTTACAGCTTCCCGGAGAGGCCATACGGCATGTCTTAATATCAAAAGTTCCCGTTTCATTTTATAAATTGAACGAACCGTTTCCTGGTCAGGATGAGCTAGCAGAAGGTCTTCTGTATCCTCTATCTGCTCTCCCAGACGTTCCAAAATAACAAAATAACGGTCAACAACTGAGTCCATGAGGGCATAAAGAAGGTAATCGGCACCAAGACGTCTAAAGCGCCCTGCTGTACTACGTATTCGTTCCCGGACGGGTTCAAAAACATCCCCAATACGCTCTTGAAAGGATATTACGAGATTATCTTTCAGTATGAAGCTAACTTGTTCTATGGTGAGGTCTCCTGTTTGCTCATCAATGTCGAGCATCTTAAGAACGACATACAAAAAATCTTCATATTCGTCTGTTTTGGGTCGTTGCTCTGTATTAAGAATATCTTCAAGAACAAGCGGGTGGATAGAAAAAGTTTCGCCAATCTCTTCGATAAGTGGCGCTTCATGAAGCCCCACTACATCAAGCCAGTCTATTACCCCTGCTGAATCTTTTCTTTCATAATCATGAAAGTCGGATAAAGACCTCTCATCTAAAACATCCACACCATATCGCATCAAATGCAACGCAACATCACCCATTTTTTTCTCTCCAACATGGATAAGGCTCCCAGGCGGAAGCCCCGCCTTGTCAGAACGGCGATGCTTCTTTAGCTTTTGTGTCATTAGTATCTCCCCTTTGTCAGTTATCCAGGGACAGATGCGGCTCCTAAATCTTATTGAAAAATAAGAAGTCCGGCCAGACCAAAGAGTATAAAAAGAAGAGGGGGGTTATTTTTAAATATACGAAGCTGAAAAAGAACAAGGCCCAAACAAAACAGAGCGGCCGTCTGCCACTGGGAAAGAGCGGTTTTTAAAAGAGGAACCACTGCAAGAGTCAATAGAGCTCCCACTGCTGGACGCAACGATCTTTTAAAATGATCAACTTTCTCGTCGGAACTTTTCTTCATCATGAGAAGAACTAAAAACAAGATAAGAAGAGGCGCTGAAGCAACAGAAAGAGTTGCTATAAGAGAACCTAAAACACCAGCCTGATGATATCCTACGAAGGTCGCGGCATTGATGGCAATAGGTCCTGGAGTGACCTGGGCTAAGGCCAAAACCTGATTGAACTCTTCGAGAGTCAACCAGCCATAATTCATGACAAGTTCATGCTCTATAAGAGGGATGGTTGAAATACCGCCACCAAAGGCCCCTATCCCAATACGGGCAAAGGCCAGGGCGAGCAATAGAAGCTTCACGACTTTTTCTCCTTTCTAAGCCATTGAATGGCTACCCCCCCAGCCACAGCAAAAAGTGGGTGGATATTAAAGAAGACCATTAAAAGGATAACGAAGGCATAGGGGACTAAATTCAAGAGATCAGGAAGAAGAATGGATTTCAGTTGTCGGACTACAACATTGACCAATAGCGCAGCTACTGCACAAATAACGCCAAGGAAAAAAGCCTTTAATGCAGGGGAGTTGTGATACTTCAACACAAGGTTCGAAAGGAGCAAAATAATAGTAAAAGGAGGAACTAAAACCCCTAAAACTGCCATGAACGCGCCCCTAATACCACTATAATGCTTCCCTATAAGAAAAGAGGATGATACAGCTATAGGCCCTGGCATTGCCGCGGATAGGCTCACTATGTCCAATAAATCCTGTTCAGACATGTCACCTCGTTTGCGAACTTCAGTTTCTGCCATGCCAAGGATAACTACGCCGCCTCCAAATGTTACGGAACTAATTTTAAAAAACATTTTAAACAGCTGCCACGGTGTCATAGTAATGCGTCAATCCTTTCCTCCGTTTCGGCACCATTCATGTCAAAAGCAAAAAAATCATGAATAGCCTCTAGAGGCATTGTACATAAATTTAACGACTTTTACAGCTTAAAAAGGGCAAGGGTATCTCTGTAAAGGGAAACGCTGGCAACCCGAGATTGCCATTCCCATCAAAAAGGGTTTGAGCCTGACTTCGTATCTGTTGCCACAAAAGGGGTTTGATACTTCCATCCTGTGTTTCGACAACAGCAGAACAGCTTTCAAGCCAGTCTCCAGTATTGCAGTAAAGAAGGGCTCCAATCTTCTTCATGACAGGGCGATGGATATGTCCGCAAATAATGCCTTCCACATTATATTTCTCTGCGGTTTCCGTGATCTTTCTTTCGTATCCGCTTATGTACTTTACAAATTCCTTTACTGTCCTTTTTGCCCTTCTCGATAGCGACCATTTTGAATTATCAGAAAGAAACAAGCGGCTAAGGCCATCATTCAACCAAAGTGATGTTTCGTAAGCTGCGTCCCCAATTCTTGCCAACCATTGTGTATATTTTGATACAATGTCAAATTCGTCTCCATGGGTAATCAAATATCGTCGTCCATCCGCAGCTGTATGAAAAACTCTTTCAAGGATATGTATCCCACCAAGAGTTCGTCCGCTAAATTCCTTAAGAAAATCATCATGGTTCCCAGGGATATAGAAGACCTCTGTTTTTTCAGACAGTTTAAGAAGCAACTGGAGAATATAGTGGGAAGAACGAGTTTTTAAGGCTTCGTGTCTGAATTTCCAGCCATCTATAATGTCCCCCACTAAATAAAGGCGGTCACAAAAAGAAGAGGAAAGGAAGGCCGCTAACTGGTCGACTTTGCTCCATTTAGATCCAAGATGAACGTCAGAAACAAAAATTGTACGATAATGCATCGCTTCGCCCCTTTTTAAAAGTCGTATCTGCTCTGAATCGAACAGTTCTAATCTAAACTTATTGTTTCATTCCCAACAAAATAAGAATACCACCAATTATGGTGATTGTGTGGATGTTTTCTCTCCACAAAAGCCAAGCTAAAAATGAGCTCCTAAGAGATTCCCCTAAAAGCGCGACAGAAACGCTCCCTGGGTTGAGGTAACGTAACGTCCAATTATAGCAGCTATGCCCAAGAATTTGGGGGATAAGAGCCATTCCTCGCAAAGCCCCCCATGTGGAAAAAGGAAATCCTGTAAAAGGATGACCTTTTATCAGGACCAATAACTACAAAAGAACCGCTGCCATACTATAACAGTGAGAGGTATATGTAAGCAATAAAGGGCAATCCAGATAGGAATAGTATTAACAATGACAACAGGATTAGCGCTGCCAGGCCAACCCTATAGGTAGCTATCACAAAAAAGGCGAAAAAATACATGATACGATATAAATCCAATCTGTCTCTCTTCTCTTTCTGCTAAAAATATGGCATAGTATAAGCGCACTATAAAGTGCTGTAACGGAGGTGAGTGTAAGAGTGCTTTATTCCAAATACCCTCCAGATTTGGTAAAGAAGGCTCTTGATCTAAGCTCCAGGATAGATTTTTTGTTACGCCAAGATATAGTAGAATCGGTAATTCACGATGCAACAGTATGGCTTCCATCCCTTGGCCAGGAATTAGGCCTCCCATCTGTTTCTTCTGTTTGTGAACCCCCTATTAATTGGAAACAAATTATAACCACTCTTTTTCATTGCACGCTGCTGACAAATCCGGAAAGTCGCGAAACACCTGAAGAAGGAGCTCGACGATGGCATTTAGTGCTCTCAGCAATGGGCGAAACAGCTTTCCCTTATTTATATGACACTCTCCCCGAACGTCAATTCATGAAAATATCGCAACAAGAAATCGTTACCGCTTCTACCAGAGAGTCTGCGCCCCACTTACCCTGGGATTCTGTGCCTTCATGGAAATGGGGGCATTATGCCAGCATTTATCTTGACATTCCTGAATCTAATGAGCTTTTTTGGCATATCAAGGAAAATAACACGGGGTGGACAACTGCCCATATGGCATCACTGCATGGGCGCATTTTTGCCAGTTCATCGCTGCTCCACCAGCAAACAAGATGTGTACCTTTAGGTTTAATTCTCGACTCTTCTCAAAGTAAAAGACAAAAAACTACTCTTGAGATGCTCTCTGTGGCATCGGTTTATTATTTGGCAGGATTCGTTTTCCCTCAGGTTAATGAATATCTGAAAGCTCCTTTTGACAGCGTGAAGACAACGGTTATCGAAGCCATTCTAAGTAAAGGCACAAAACATCAAGATCCATCATGGTTAAGTGGAGCTCTTCGCAATTTGTATATTCTCTATGGAAAACTTCCTCTTGAAAAAATAGGACGGCTTGCAGCTCTTCTCTTCAGAAGACTCCAGGCTCTTCTCTATTCTGAACAGCTTTTGCGAAGCACAATAAGCGATATGGGGAATCTTTTTTCAAAACATGCGGGTAAAAATGCTACAGAGAGGGTTCTCCGTGTATTTGAGGGCATGGTTCCCGAATATTCCTATTGGCTCATTCCTACCTAAAAACAACCTAAGAGGTATTGGCATTAAACCTGACAAGCGATATTATACGTTGTTATAAAGCTGACCTTGAAGGTCAGCTTTATAATGGTTGCGTTTCTTCAAAGCTTTGATAGTATGGCTTGGGGGTACTCAGAATATTTTGGAAGCAGGGATTATTTTATGCGTATAGTTATAGTAGGAGCAGGAGAAGTTGGGTATCACGTTGCGAAAAGCCTCTCCACTGAAGGTCATGGTATTACTGTTATAGAAGAAGACGAAGAAAGAGCACTAAAAGTAGACAATGAGCTTGATGTTATCACGATACGAGGGAATGGTTCCCGTCCTTCCGTACTAGAAGAAGCCGGTGTAGTTGCTGGTTGTTCTGTAGATATTCTTGTTGCGTGTACCAATCGCGATGAAGTGAATATTATGGCTTGCTGGATCGCCAAAAGGGCAGGCGTAAAACGAGTTATTTCGAGAGCGCGGGGATTGGAGTACACAGACAGCCCAACGTGGGCACGAGACTTGGGAATTGACGTAATGAGCTCTCCAGAAAGATCTGTTTCACGCCAAATCATAGAGCTTCTTACAGTCAGTTCTGCAGTGGAAACAGCAGAACTTCTCGAAGGGGTCGCCGGCATTTACGCATTCCCCATTGCCCTTAAATCACCTCTCGCAGGTGCTAGTTTGAAACAGCTCCGTGTTCGATACCCTCATGTTACAGCTATCATTGTGTACGTGAAGCGTAATGGCAAGGGTTTTGTGCCATATGGCGACAATATTTTACAAGAAGGAGATCTGTGTTTCACAGTCACAAGAAAAGACCAGGTTTGGAAGCTGGAAGAAGTTTTTACAGGAAAAAAGAGTACTCCCCTTCGCCGGGTGTTTATAATCGGCGGAGGAAAGCTGGGATTTCAGGTTGCACATCGTCTCGAATCCCAATATAGAAATGTGGACATCCATCTTGTTGACCATAACAAAGAAAAGTGCGAACGCATAGCCACCGAATTGCAGCGCACCCTTGTGTTGTGCGGAGATGGCGCCGATGAAACGCTCCTCAGACAGGAAGGTATAGAAGAAGCGGATGGCCTCGTTACCGCAACCGAAAGCGATGAAGCCAACATTCTTTTAGGAGTTGTTGGAAAAGCATTGGGGGCTAAAAAAACCATAGCCGTCGTCCGAAAACAAATGTATATGCGCCTTGATAATTACATCTCGGTGGACTCCATGGTAAATCCTAACCAGGCTCTCGCATCCGTAATTATGAGCTACGTTCGATACCCCTCAGGAGCAGGTACGCTTTCACTTCTCGATAAGGTTGACGCAGAAATGCTTGAGGCTCATCTTCCAGCAGGAAGCTCGCTTTCTGGTCTTTCATTGGCAGAAATGAATCTGCCTAAAGGAATGCTCTTTGCCCTTGTACGCCGTGGCAGGGAGGTCTTCGTCCCTATCGGTAATACTATTTTACATGAAGGAGACCTCGTGACTATATTCGCCTCTTCCGAGATGATGCCCTTGGCAGTAGAAAAGCTTGGAGTAAAGTAACGATGAAACTCCGGCTCGTGGCACGGGTACTTGCCCTCCTATCTGCTATGATCTCGATTTTTATGTTCTGGCCACTTTTCTGGGCATTTCTTGACGGAACCCCGGATGTTAAGGCTTTTTCAGTGTCAATCGCCATTGGTTTTTTAATTGCAGCCTTCCTCTATATATGGGGCAGGCAAGATTCGTTTCAAGACATTGGAATACGAGAGGCCTTTGCCGTTGTAACTCTTTCATGGGTTACAGCCTCGATTATCGGAGGTCTTCCTTATCTTTTAAATGGGACTGCCGCAACATTTACTGATGCTTTTTTTGAAGCCATGTCGGGATTTACCACTACCGGCGCCTCTATACTCACAAATATTGAAGCAGAACCAAGAGGCATTCTCTTTTGGCGTGATCTTACCCATTGGCTTGGCGGAATGGGAATTATAGTTCTCAGCCTTGCTATTTTACCCTTTATTGGAGTGGGTGGAATGGAACTCTATAAAGCTGAAGTTCCCGGACCTATCCCTGAAAAGATGACACCTCGTATTCAACAAACGGCTCTACTTCTATGGGGGGTTTATATTTTTCTTTCTGCACTGCAGTCTATTTTATTACTCTTTGGAGGAATGAACCTATTTGATGCTCTGACCCACACTTTCGGAACCATGGCTACAGCTGGTTTTTCTCCTAAAAATGCAAGCGTCGCCCATTATGGAAGTGCCTATATCGACTGGGTCATTACCATTTTTATGTTTTTGGCCGGCAGTAACTTTGCCCTTCATTATCATTTTCTTCAAGGGAAATGGGATGCATGGTGGAAAGACGGTGAGTTTCGTGTCTATTTTTCTATCACGACATGCTGCACCTTCATTATTACTATCCTTCTTCTAAGAAAAGGGATTTATAGCAACATATTTGAAGCTTTAAGATATGCTGCCTTCCAGGTCGTTAGTATTATTACAACAACAGGCTTCGTCACTGCTGATTATGAACTCTGGCCTATTTTTACTCAGTTTTTGCTTCTTATACTTATGTTTATCGGAGGATGTGCAGGATCCACAAGTGGCGGCATCAAAAACTTACGTATAATGGTTCTTGTTCGCCACGCCTATACAGAACTTTATAGATTACTTCATCCCAAAGCCATTATCCATACCAAAATTGGGGATCGGACACTCTCTAAAGAAATAGTGGGCTCCATAACAGCTTTTTTTCTTCTTTATATTGGCCTTTTCACCTTAGCGACTCTGCTTATGACTGGCCTTGGGTTAGACTTAGTATCTGCTATATCAAGCGTAGCAGCTACCCTTGGAAACATCGGCCCGGGATTGGCCATTGTCGGGCCAACTAAGAATTACGCCCTGATCCCTGATATAGGCAAATGGATTCTATCCTTCTGTATGCTCTTGGGGCGACTAGAACTTTACACCGTCCTTATTTTATGTGTTCCAGCAACGTGGAGGCGATAGAAATGAGCCCGACATAAAGGAGCCGGGCTTTTTTCATATTTCGTTTTCGTTGTCAATCTCCCGTCTTGTTATCACTTCTCGTGCCTTCTTCAGTGCCTCTGGCTCTCCCAACACAAGCAGCGTATCATATGGCTCTAATACAGTTTGCCCACGAGGGACAAGAAAGTTTTTATCTCTTCTCACGAGGAGAATTAAAGCACCTGGAGGAAAGTGCAACTCTCCTATAGTTTTCCCTACCACTGCTGTTCCAGGAAGAATATCAAGCTCTCGCGTTTCGTTTCGTACATCATTTTCGGTTTTGTCAAATTCCAAAGGGTATCTCGGACGATACTCTAAGGGTTTGTCCACCTTTAAAAAACGGGCAAGGGGCATGAGAGTCATGCCTTGAAGCAAAACTGACGTTAATACAATAAAGAAAACCATATTGAATATCTCATTAGACTTGGGATGGCCCAAAAGAAGGGGGAAAGTTGCTAAAACGATAGGAACAGCCCCTCTCAAACCAGCCCATGCCGCCAGGGTTCGCTCGCTAAAAGAAAAGGAACTTCCAATAAGTGTCAAATAAGTAACCACAGGGCGCGCCACAACCATTAGAAAAGCCGCGCTCAAAAGCCCATCTTTGGCCACACGTGGCAAATGGGAGGGAAAAACGAGCAGCCCTAAAACTAAAAACATGATAATCTGCATCAACCATCCCATGCTATCGTGAAAACGAATCAGGCTTTTTTTATAAATAAAATCGCTATTTCCTAATATAAGACCACATACATAGACTGCTAAAAAACCATTTCCGCCCATTTTTTCAATAAGACCATAGGTCAAGAGAACTATGCTAGCTCCAAGGACAGGATAGAGCCCTTCGTAATCCAGACGAATCCGGTTCATAAGCCTTGCTGCTCCTCTGCCTAACAACCAACCTGCCACTCCCCCGAAAATCATTTGTACTACAAACCTTGGAAGAAGCTCTGTCCAGCTCATGGTGTTTTGAGAAATAACCTGAAGTACGGCGAGGGTTAAAAAAATCGCCATGGGGTCGTTGCTTCCAGATTCGAACTCTAAAAGAGAGCGCAGATTGTCTCTCAAGCTGACCCTTCGAGAGCGAAGCACAGCAAAAACAGCAGCTGCGTCTGTTGAAGACACTATAGAACCTAATAGCAAGCCATCTTGCCATGAAAAGCCCAGTATGCAGCAAACAAAGAGCCCCATAACAATAGCTGACAAGGCTACTCCAATAGTAGCCATGACAACACCTCTCACTAATACCGGTTTAATGTTATACCAATGAGTGTCAAGACCTCCAGCAAAAAGAATAAAAGCAAGGGCTACGCTGCCTACCATGTTGGCCGCAGCTGCATTATCGAATTGAATACCTCCCGGACCATCAGAGCCAGCCAGCATTCCAATTGCGAGGAAGGTCAAAAGAGCGGGGAAACCAAACCGTTCTGCCAGTTTGCTCGAAAATATGCTTAATAGAAGGAGTATTGATGTTACAAGAAATATCAATGGCAGATCAAACACTTTCATCACCTCAAAAAAACATTCTTCAGTTGACCATTTTACGGGAAACCTGTAATATATACGTGTTACTTTTTTATTATTTCGTGTTACGCACTTGTGAGATAGATAAGTATATTGTACTTCACAATATGGACACTTCAGTCCGTTGATTCTCCTCAAGAAAGCGGAAAGGCTCCCACCTGGCCTTTCCGCTTGATATTATTGTAAAAATCATGCTTTAATAATATTATAAAGGACACTGAGAGCAACTTTGTTAAGGGAAATAGCATAACACAAAGGAGGAAAACTTATGAAAGCATATGTTGATCTAGATATGTGCATCGGGTGCGGGTTATGTGTTTCTCTGTGTGATTCTGTTTTTGAACTAGATGAGAATGGCAAGGCTTTTTCAAAAATAGAGCCCGTTCCTCAATCATCCGAAGGCTGCACTCGCGATGCGGCGGATCAGTGCCCTGTAGAAGCAATCCACATAGAAGAATAAATGGACTGAATATTTTGCAGGGAGGCAGCGTTATACTGCCTCCCTTTTCATAACATTAAAACGCTATCGTCTTCCCCTTCTTCATCAAAAGTGTAATTGGGATTTTTAACAATACGCACCTTGTCTATGCGCTGGCCCATTACTTTTACAACCTCAAAGCGAAGAGGCCCCCACTCAAGGGCAGCCCCAACTGCTGGCAAAGTCTTGAACTGTTCAAAAAGCCACCCGCTCAACGTACTGGATTCACTTTCAGGGGCGTAGGGCATCCGGAGAAACTTTTCAAAGAGTTCTTCCAGGTAGGCATCACCGCTCGCTAGATAGATATTTTCTTCTACCTGGGTATAATATTCCTTGAAATCGTCGTGTTCATCGTATATTTCGCCTACTAGCTCCTCTAAAATATCTTCAAGGGTAATAATCCCGGATGTACCGCCATATTCATCTAAAACAATGGCAAGGTGGGCTTTATTTCTTTGCAACATCTTTAATGCGTCCATTAAGGTGGCGCTGCCTGCTATCAGCAGTGGCGGAGCCATAATAGAACGAAGGTCAACATGCTTGTCATTGATATAATGGTTCAGAAAATCTTTTTCGTTGAGAATGCCAATGATATTGTCGAAGGTTCCTTCATATATTGGAACACGGGAATAATGATTCTTCAGCATAAGATTTTTTACATTCTCGAGGGGCTCATTCACATTTAACGCAAACAGGTCCACTCGTGGAGTCTGTATTTCACAGACTTCTATCTCAGAGAAATTCACTGCGTTTCCTATAATATCCTTTTCGACCTCAGGCAACTCTCCTTCTTCTCCCATGGTTTCTACAATACTTAACAATTCATCATGTGTGACGCTGGGCAAAGCGGCTGTTCTGCTTTTGCCCCGCAAGTAATTAGACAGATTTGTTGTAAGCCATGTAAGGGGAGAAAGAAGAAAAACAAAAAAATACACCCAGGCAGCAGCACCGAGAGCAAAGTTTTCAGCCTTATCCTTCACAAAAGCCTTGGGAAGGATTTCTCCAAAAAGGATGATGAGAACAGTCATAAGAAGTGTTGCATAAACCACACCGATAGGTCCCATCAAAACAGAAAGGATGCCTGCCGCCGCAGAGGTCATGACAATATCAACGATATTCCCGCCAATGAGGATCGCAGAAATCGTTTTATTGAAATCCTTTGCAAGGTCGAGTGCCTTTTTAGAGCCTTTACGTCCCTCTTCTACAAACCGTTTAAGACGTATTTTATTAACACTGGAATAAGCTGTCTCGCTTGCTGAAAAAAAAGCTGAAAGGATGAACATAAAAATAAAAAATAGAGCGAACAGTATTACGGAACTCTCAGCCACTAAAAAAAACCTCCATTTCAGGCTATAAGGCTATAATTTTACTATGAGTATAATAACAGAACATTAAGAGATAATGTTACTTATTGTTCTATTTGTTGATTAGTGACTTCGCCACCTGCGGAGCCCTAGTAAAAACTCAGAAAGCATTTGCCGTGCTTCTTCTTTATCGAAACCCTCAGCCACCATGAAGAGGATACACTTTTCTATCATCTCGTCTATAGTTATACCCGGCTGCTCAAAAGCCCCGTTTCTGTAACAATAAATACAATAGTTATGGGAAAGGCTTCCGTTTCTTTCCGAACCTAGAAGAGAGGGGGTCTTCAAGAGGCATTCCACAACTTTGACAAACCTTTTTCATGGCACCACCTCCTTTAATAAATAAAAATTATGCTTTAATATGAGCAATAATAGTAGCACAACTTATGTATTGCCACTCTTGCCTTTTTATTTTTTCCCCTATTTTTGTATTTGTAAAACTCCCTCTAACTCCATTTCCTGCGGCAAGGGTAGAAAGCATTATCAAGTTTTTAGGCGTACCCTACGATTAACCTCCTGTAGAAGGCCTTCGGTTGAATTTTTCTACATTTCACGTATAATAGTTTTTTGTATATAATGAAATAGATATTTACATTCAATTGCGTTGTATCCACTAAACAGATTTCTTTTCTTTGTATTTCCCAGAAAGGATGTAGAAAATATTGAAATACACATTCGATCCGCTGCGAGGGAGTATTTTCTCGGTATTCCTATACTATTCCTCGCTGACGGTCATAGGAATGCTGGCGGTTTCCTCGGCCAGCGCCATCGATGCCGCTTTTCTAGGGAACATGGATGGCGAGGTTGCCTTGGCTACAGTAACGCTGACACTCCCCTTTGTCATTTTTGTGGGAGGAGTGGCGTTTATGATGGGTATTGGAGGATCAGTTTCCTGCGGCAAATATCTCGGAGCCGGCGATGTTCAGACGGCATCGGCCATTTTTACAAAAACTCTTCTAGCGACCCTCCTTTTCGCGGTGGGGGTCTGTTTCACAGCAACAATAGGAGTTGACCTATTAGTTGTACTCCTGGGTGCAAGCCCTGCCATTGCTCCATCTGTGCGCACTTATACATCAATTTTAACCCTATTTATCCCTTTTTCAGTTACAGGAATTTGTCTTTCATATTTCGTAAGAGTTGACGGCAGACCGCTTCTTGCTGCTGTTGCTATGACAGTAGGTGCCATAGTAAATATTTCCCTTGATTGGCTTTTTGTCGTAAAACTACATTGGGGTATACAGGGAGCTGCTTTCGCAACAGGATTCTCCCAAATTACCCTTCTCTGCATGCTGTTCTCCCATTTTCTACAAAAAAAGGGGAAATTGCGCTTTAATATGCGAGGAGGCTCATGGAAAGAAATTATTCGAGCTGCCTATAACGGGTTCTCTGAATTTGCCAACGAAATTTCAGCTGGATTTCTTACGTTCCTCTTTAACAGAATCATGATCAGGCGTTTAGGGGTAGCCGGTGTTGCAGCTTATACAATTGTCAACTACATTCTCTACCTTGGCTCTATGGCATGTTATGGTATCAGCGATGCCATACAGCCAATTATCAGTAAAAATTTTGGTGCTGGAAAAGCTAAGCGAATCAAGGGGTTCTTATGGATAGCAGGCGGAACAGTTACTTTTTTAGGTATCCTTATTGTGAGCATTCTACTTCTGATGCCAAACTCAATGATTAAGCTTTTTACAAACTCAGAAGCAGAAATAACAATATGCATTGCCCGTGATTTTATAGCTCACTTCTGGCCAGCTTTTTTGCTTATTGGAATCAATATCGTCTTTTCTTCATATTTTACTGCTATGCAAAAGCCGGTACACTCAGCATTTATCGCCATATCGAGAAGTCTCGTGGCACCAGCAACGCTGCTATATATACTTCCTCTTTTCCTTGGCAACAAGGGGATATATATGGCTGTTCCATTAGCGGAGCTCGCTACATTCATCCTTGCACTCGCACTCTTTATGCCGAACTCTCCATTAAAACTGATACGCTCTGACCAAATCTACAAAAAACTAGGAGAAAAAAGAGAGCTTTTCCCACAAAAGGGTGTTCCCACTTCAGAATCACGCTTCTCATAACATTTTAAAGAATGGAATAACCCACAAGAGAAGAGGCACCACAATTACAGTAACAACGCCACAAAGGCCTGTAGCAAGGCTGCTGAAGGCACCCTCTGTCTCTCCCATCTCGAAAGCCCGGCTCGTCCCTATAGCATGAGAACTAGACCCAATGGCCAGACCTCGAGCAATCGGATGATGAATCCCAGCTATTTTACAAAGGATGGGCGCCAGAATAGCACCAGTTACTCCCGTAATAATAATAGAAAACACTGTAACAGGAACTATACCCTCAATAATGCGGGCTATTTCGATTCCTATAGGGGCTGTCACAGATTTAGGAACCAGAGACAGAAAAAAATCATTGTTAAGATTTAAAAAACAGCATAAAAACCAAATACAGACAAAAGAAGTGAGAACCCCTGCAACTATAGAAAGCATTATCGGTTTCAGAATAGCTTTTAATCGTGACAATTCACGGTATATGGGCACAGCTAAGAGAACAGTAATCGGACCAAGCAACATAGCGATAATATCTCCACCGCGCCTATATTCTTCATAGCTGTAGTCAGTAAATGTCAGAGTGATACCGATCACTAGAGATGAAAATACTACTGGAGGCAAGAGGACAAATCTTGCTTTGTCACGAATCCAGCACCCCAAAAGATAAGTGCCAATGGTAAGAACTATGGCAAAAAGAGGGGTTTGAAATATTTCTTTAAAGACTGCCACTGGACTTTTCCTCTTTTCTTCGAAGAAGGTACTGTGCTGTTATGCCCGTTGCTACCATAACAAGAGACGTAGAAAGAACAATTATGAAAATTAGCTGTGGAACAACATCAAGTATTTTTTCTTTGGCCGCTACCACACCGACAACAACAGGCACAAAGAAAAACGCGAGATTTCCCAGGCAAAAGTCCGCCAGGTCCTTTAACGATTCAACAGAAATAACGTTACAGTACATAAGGGCAAATAAAAGTATCATCCCTATAACACTTCCAGGAATGGGAATACCTGATAAGACCTGAATACTTTGACCAATAAAGAAAATGACGCATACAATGAACATTTGCCGTAAAAGATTCAAGGCAATCCCCCCTTAAACCTAAAATTCCGTCAGATTGTACATATAAATACGTGTCCGCACCATAAAATTTTTCTATGGTTACCGATAAAAATGTTTCCGGGAAGAAAAGTCTCCCCGGAAACATAAAAAAGAACTTTGATCTAAATGTTCTGTCAAACCCCAGAAAATTACGGTGCGTAAACCCAGAGATCAGTCAAAATTGTGCACCCGGGAATTGGCAACGGAGCGGGAACTTCAACTGCTGAAAAAGGCAGGGCCTGCCCTGGTAAACAATTTTGCCAACTCTGGTAAGCAGGGTAGAATTCGTTAAGATCAGTGTGGAACTGTTGGATGCGGACCACATTTTTCAAAGAAGTTCCTGCTGCCTGGCAAATCTTTTCTGCGTTGTTCAGAATATGCTCCATCTGACACTGAGCAGAAGAACCAAAATAGGGCTGTCTGGGATCAATCTCGCATCCTGGAGCAAGACCATTCTCATCAGCGGCCATAAGACCAGTAATAAAGAGAAGATCCCCTGCTCTGATCGCTACTGTCTGATCTTCATATCCTGTAAAGACATCGTGCTTGATGATCTCTTTTTTGGTTTTTCCGCCATCAGCAAGAGCCAAAACTGTAATTTCTATTGCCGCTTCAGAAATTGCGAAGCCTGGAGTAGCTGTAGGAATAAGTGTTGTTACCGGCGGGTTTTCAGGGAAATACTTATTCCAAACTTCTCTAAAGGCGGGGAAATCTTCTATGTCTCGCATATATACCTGAGCCTTAACGATATTGCCAAGGGATGAACCGCTTGCTCGCAATGCTGGCTCTAGTCTGTGCTTAATAATATACTCAGTCTCTAGTTTTATCTGCTTGCCCCGCCAGAGATAACCAGGTACAGGACGTGCTTCCGGCGGTATGCACTCATTTCTTCCTTTACCACTTGTCGCCATCATTCCCGCTACAAAAATAAAGTCACCTGCACGCACTGCCGGAGCATATCCGGAAGAGGCCGGCGCATCTATCTCAGGTGGGTTAATAGCTTCAACAGAGAAATCCTCGCTGGGAACAACCGCGATCATCTCTACCTCTATATCTGCATTATTAATAAGAAGGCCCTTTTGCAAAATAGAAGTGCTTGGAGGAATATAATCACCAAAGGCCGCTTTCCTCCCAACATGATATGGGTCTACTGCTTTCCAGGTAGTATAGTACTGATCTACTCGTACTACGTTAGACATGCCGCTTCCCGCACTAGAAAGCAAGGATTTGAGTCTGTTGAAAATGAAATCCGTTTCCTTTTCATTTTTAGGTTTGCCTGACCTCGGAAGACGAGGGTTGTGTACCTCCGGAGAAAGTCCCTGTTTAAAATCAGTAGCCATATGCCCCGTCGCAAAAATCCAGTTACCGGCTTTTATTGCCTGGGCATACTGTATTTTTCCTTTAGCAATTTCGACAGGGGACAAAAATTCCAATGTTTTCTTCTTTGTGTCATCCATATAAATTCTCCTTTCTCTTGCTATGTGGCAATTTTCAGATGTCAGTAATAATGGAAAGAACCCATCAAGCTGCTTCACATCTCCTACTTTTTATTTCTCGTCTCACACTAAATACTAAGAATAGGATAGCCGTTACTATAAAGGCCAGAGAATAAGGTCTGGTAAAAAATATCTTTATACCAGCATCTGGCAACATCAAAGATGCTCGTAGGCTTTTTTCCATAATTGGACCTAAAACCAGGGCCATTGCCACTGATAGAACAGGGAAACCGCCTTTTTCAAAAAAGTAACCAATGAGTCCGAAAACAATGGAGAGCCAGAAATAGTAAACGTGACCGTAGCTTATAGAGGGACCTACTATTGAGAGGACTAAAACAAAGGGGATCATATATTTGTTATCCACCATCGTGGCTAGCTTGCCTATAAAATTAGCTAAAAACAACCCCATCAACAAAAGCAACACATTAGAGATCATCATCGCTAAAAAGATAACGTAAACCAAATCCAGCTGGTCACGAAACAGGCTTGGTCCTGGGACCAATCCGTGGATCAGCATAGCACCCATCATCATCAGGGTATTGGAATCACCTGGAATTCCCAGTGTTAGCATGGGGACCAAGGCACCACCTGTTACAGAATTATTTGCGCTTTCGCTTGCCACAACACCTTCCTTAGAGCCTTTGCAAAACTCCTCGGGATTTTTAGAAGCCCTTTTAGCCTCACCATAAGCCATAAAAGAAGCCATGGTTGCTCCCAGCCCCGGCAGTATGCCAATTACTGTTCCAATAATACTGGATCTCAAAATATTAAACCACATTTTAGGCAAGTATTTGTACGCAGAGAAAACTCCTGTCACTTTATACCTTACAATATTAGAAGCAGCGGGGCGCCCCACCATTCTGAATGCTTCTGCAACACATAATAACCCTATAGTTGCCGGAACCTCAGGAATACCTATAGTGAGTTCTTGAATGCCGAAGGTAAATCTTGGGAAAGGACAGATTAAGTCTAGCCCAACTGTAGAAAGCAGCAAACCGAAGGACGCTGCAATAAAACCTTTGAGAACCGATTTACATGACATGGTAAATACTACTATTATGGCGAGAAGACAAAGAGAAAAATACTCCGGTCCTGCAAAAAGAGTCGCAATCCGTGCCAACTTTAACGAAAGAAAAATGAGGATAATACAACTGAAAATTCCACCAAAAGATGAACTATATGTAGCTAACCCTAATGCGGTGCCACCCTCGCCTTTTTGGGTCATAGGCCACCCTTCCATCGCTGTCACGGCCGCTGTCGGTGTTCCTGGAATGTTCATTAGAATAGCCGTTATGGATCCTCCATATATGCTGCCGCAATAGATGCCGCACATCATAATGAAAGCCGAATATTTTGACATCGTAAATGTTAATGGAATCAACAATCCGATAGCTATGGTCGAAGTAAGACCTGGAGCAGCACCGACCATTATGCCGGAAAACACCGATCCAACAAGAAGTAAAATTTGGGTTGGTTGAAATATTATCCCTAAAGCCTGTGTGATCATGCCATCCATTTTTAAAAACCTCTCTTCTTAGATCAATTCAAAAAATATTCCCAAAGCTTGCCTGTTGGAAGGTAAACCCCTACGACAATGGCGAAGATGTAATACAAGCCGCCACCTAAAGCGACGCTAAATAAAGTACTATTTAACATCTTGCTGCCAAGCACTCTCATTATGAGGAATATGAAAATGATCGTTGAAGGCAAAAAACCTATGGTGATAATAAGAGCCGGATATATTAAGCAAAGTAAAAAAGCGTAGGCTGTATTACGAATTAGAATCGATTCTTCATCTAAAGCATCTTTTTTCCAGACCACGTTTAGCTTGCTTAAGCTATCTAAAACAAAAGAGAATCCGCCATTATTTTTGAAAAGTGATATCATAAGAAGGAGTGCCCCAGATCCTGTAAAAATGGAAAAAACTCTCGGAAAAAGAGCGAGACCGCCCGGATCTGCGTTAATAACAGGAAAACTAAATGTCTGCACAAAAAATATCAAACTTACAAAGAATGTTAAAAGAGCTACAGCCCACTCCGCGATAATAGTCATGGTAACACCTCATTCTTACCAAGTAGGCCTGCCTATACCTCTGCCAAGGCCAGGCAGGCCTATATAGGTTTACGTACTAAAAGAGATCATTTTTAATCATCGAATCCCCTTTTGTAACTGCTTATTGTCAAAGGCTACTTGCTCTGCATCAAACTTAAAGCCTTGGTTATGTTTTCCTGCATCTTGTAGAGATGCTCTGTGTATGCCGCACTATCCTTTTTGTAAACAGACTGTCCCAGCTTTTCAAGCTCTGCTCTGAACTCAGGAATTTCCCATACCTTCTTGTTGGCTTCTTCAAGAATTTTTTTTACGTCCTCAGGAAGTCCCTTGGGACCGCCGATGCCGTAAGGAATTTCCCATACGATGTCATAACCAAGCTCTTTAAATGTCGGAACGTCAGGGAAGTCAGGGTGTCTTTCGCTGCCAAAATAACCGATAAACTTCAGTACACCATCATTAACGTAGGGAATGGCGGGTCTAATGTAAGAGCTGACTACATCCACATGTCCACCCAGTATTGCAGCGTTCATTGCTGGAGAGCCGTCATGCGCTATGGCTTTGGCGCTGAATCCAGCCTGATCCATCCACAACAACAGCGGCTGATGGTGGCTTCCGCCTATATCAGAAACACCCATGGTCATCTTGTCAGGATTCTTCTTTGCTTCTTCAGCGAAGTCCATTGCTGTGTTCCAGTGTGATTTGCTCTGTGCCACTAGAACAGGAGACTGATAGCAGAAACTTCCTATAACATCGAAATCACTGATATCAAGGGGAGCGAGGTTCATTGGCTTATACTTGGGTAAATCTCCCTGGACAACAACGAGGGTATATCCATCAGGTCTGGCATTTTTGGCTGCGGCGTATCCTATACTTCCGCCACCACCAGTGATGTTTTCCACAACAATCTTCTGTCCAAGAATCTGCTCCAGATACTTCGTATAGATTCTGCTAGCAGTGTCTCCACCGCCCCCTGCTTGCCACATTACTATCCACTTTATCGGCTTACTGGGATAATTTGACTTTCCAGCTGCCATGGCAGGTTCAACGCAAACAGCGAACATCAGGGAAAAAACAAACATAACCAATACAGCGACAAACGCTCTTTTCTTTACCATTCTTTATTCCCTCCTTAGTTATTTAGAAGCCTAAAAGCTTTCATAGTAGCCAGGGGAACAAGCTAAATGATCTTA